>NZ_JAMYOG010000004.1:0-467618 GCF_040319725.1 Mesorhizobium sp. M0894
GCTGGGTCGAGCCGAAGGAGCGCTGGAACCTGCTCGATCGCGATGTGCTGGCCTGGTACGCGACCTCGCCGGACCGCGAGGTGTTTCTCAGGACGGTGCAGGAATTCCGCCACATCATCGAGCCGGAGGCCAGCGCCTTTGCCGCGATGCGGCGCACCGACGAGCAGATGGCCGAGATCAGCCAGGCCTGTCGCGAAATGGGCGAAGCGACCAACCTGCAGGAGCGAACGCGCGCCGACACGCGGTTCCACCTCGCCATCCTGCGCGCCTCGGGCAACGATCTGCTGGTGCCGCTCGGCGTGCTGATCGAATCGGCGCTCGATCACCTCTTTGTTTTCGTCACACGCGAAACCAGCGACCAGCGTCGGGCGCAGGCACTCCACGAGGCGATCGAGAAGAACATCCGCCTGCAGCGGCCCGCCGCAGCCCGTGCCGCGGTGCACAGGCTTCTCGCCAACACCGACGATGTTATCGGGCGGTCGCGGCGGTGATGGTTGCACCAGGGCTGGCATTGCTCCGAACGATTGCAAAACTCGGCATTCCTTCGCGCCCCTCTCTGTCCTGCCGGACATCTCCCCCACGAGGGGGGAGATTGGATGCCACTTCGGCTTTCGCTAATCATCAACGTTAGGCAATGAGGGCGGCGACCTCGGATGGGCCAGGGATTCGGACTTTTTTACCGCCGCAGCGTATTTTGTTCTTGCTTTGTGCCGGCAGCTATGCTACTAATTTGGCTATGGTGCTGATTGGCGCCGACGACCCGCCCACCGAGGCGGGTTTTTTGTTTCTGGCTTTGAAATTGCAGTGTTGCCGATCTGAGGTCTGAGGGACAGCACCCCCTCTGCCCTGCCGGGCATCTCCCCCGACAAGGCAGGGCAAATCGCGTAGGGAGTCCCCCTCATCCGGCCGCTTCGCGGCCACCTTCTCCCCGCTGGGGAGAAGAGGCTGACGCCGGCGCTGGCGACCTCCTCTCCCCTTGGGGAGAGGTCGGATTGCCCCGAATTGCCCTTCGCAATTCGGTTGGCTATCCAGGTGAGGGGGCGCTTGCCGGTGTGCGATTGCACTGTCTCAGGGAGGTCGGCAGCTTCGCCGGTGGCGCTTACGCCTCGGAATGAAGTGAGCTTGCGTGGCAGGGAGCTGATCGGCCGCCTCAGATCGTCTGCTTCTTGCCATCCCTGGTCGGCATCAGGTCGACGCCGTTGACCTTGCCGATATGCGTGGCCAGCATCGGCACATATTGGTCGGCGGGGCCGGCCGCGAAGGCGGCGGCGAAGGCGTTTTTGGTGGCGTTGCCGAGTGGGTTGGCGATGCCGGCAGCACCCGCCATCGATTCGAGATAGGTGAGATCCTTGAAGGCGTTGGCGATGCTGAATTTGTGCGCGTCGCGGTCGCCTTCCAGCGTCCAGCGCATGAAGGTCTGGTAGAAGCCGCAATCCATGCGGCCGTTGCGGATGACGCTGTCGAAGCGCGGCGGCGAGATGCCGACCTTCTGCGCCAGCGCCAGCGCCTCGGAATAGATCGCAGCGTAGCCGAGCGAAATGAAGTTGTTGAGCAGCTTCATGCGATGGCCGTCACCGGTGTCGCCGATATGGACGATGCGCCCGGCCCAGGTGTCGAGCACCGGCTTCAGCCGGGCAAAGACCGCGTCGGGCGCGCCGACCATGGCATCGAGCGTGCCTTCCCAGGCCTCCTTCGGGGTGCGGCTGAGCGGGGCATCGACATAGTCGACGCCGAGCGCCTTGAGTTCGGCGGCCAGCGCCACCGTCGAGACAGGATCCGAGGTCGAGCAGTCGACGGCGACCGATCCTGGCTTCAGGCCTTCCTTGAGGCCGCCTGGGCCGCGGATGATGGCTTCGACCTCGCGCGAGCCGGTGACGCAGATGAAGACGATATCGGATGCCGCGGCGACGTCGCGCGAGGTCGCCGCTTCCTTGGCGCCGCGGCCGAGCAGGTCTTCCGCCGGTGCGCGGTTCTTGCGGCCGAGAAACGTCAACGGATAGCCCTTGTCGACGATGTTCTTCGCTATGCCGTGCCCCATCAGGCCCAGCCCGATGAAGCCGATCTTTTCGCTCGCGGCGGTAGTGTTCATGTCGTTTCGTCCTATTTGCAGTGATGGATGACGGCGCTGCACCTTGCCGGCGAATTGTTGAAGCGGGTTTTTGCCGCATGCCGTGGCAGGCGATTGCAGAGTTCGATATTGTCTGACAATACACGTGAATTCCAGGGAGAGCAAAATGACGAAGCGGATCATGTTCACCGGCGGCAGCGGCAAGGCCGGGCGCCACGTCGTGCAGTATCTGGTCGAGCAGGGCTGCCAGGTGCTCAACATCGACACCAAGCCGCTCGACAATCCCAAGGTGCGCACGCTGATCACCGACATCACCGACAGCGGGCAGGTGTTCAACGCGCTGTCGAGCTATATCGGCCTGCATGAATTCGATCCGTCGCTGCGTTCGCAGCCGGTCGATGCCGTGGTGCATTTCGCGGCGATCCCGCGCATCATGATCACGCCCGACAACGAGGTGTTCCGCATCAACGCGCTCGGCACCTACAATGTCATCGAGGCCGCAGTGAAGCTCGGTATCCGCAAGGTGGTGATCGCCTCCAGCGAGACGACCTACGGCCTGGTCTTCGCCAACGAACCGCGCGATCCGACGCATTTTCCGCTCGACGAGGAGTACGACGTCGATCCGATGGACAGCTACGCGCTGTCCAAGGTCGTCAACGAGAAGACCGCGCGGGCGTTTGCACAACGCGATGGCTTCGACATCTATGCCTTGCGCATCGGCAACGTCATCGAGCCGCATGAATATTCGCTGTTTCCGAAATGGTTCGCCGATCCGGGTTTCCGCAAGCGCATTGCCTGGAGCTATATCGACGCGCGCGACCTCGGCCAGATCACGCTGCGCGCCATCGAAAAGGACGGGCTCGGCTATCAGGTGTTCAACGCCGCCAATGACGACACCTCGTCCGACCTGCCGACAGCCGAACTTTTGAAGCGGTTTTACCCCGATGTGCCGGTCAAGGGCGAACTTGGCGAATACGAGACGCTGCTCTCCAACCGCAAGGCGCGCAACATGCTCGGCTTCCGGCCGGAACACAGCTGGCGGAAATATGTCAAGACGAGCTGACGGAGGCAGCTGACGCGGAGCCGGCACTGGGCCAGCCCGCAATTGCTGGTCATGAGGCTGGGCTCAGGACCCGCTACGATCGATGCGCCCACACCCTACGTTCAGGCGTTCGCCGTCTGGTTCATCCAGACTATTTCCCAGACGTAGCCATCTGGGTCTTCAATGTGGCGGTTATACATGAAGCCAAGATCCTGCGCCGGGTTGGGATCGGCGCGACCGCCCGCCGCAACCGCGCTGGTCAGTGTTGCATCGACGGCGTCGCGGTTATCGACAGTGAGGACGATCATTGCCTGGCTGTCGCGCCGTGCGTCGCCGATTGGGCGTGTGGTGAATTCGCGGTAGTGGTCATGGGTCAGCAGCATCACCCCGATCGTGTCCGAGAACATGAGCGAGGTGGATTTTTCGCCAGAAAACTGCGGGTTCACAGTGCCGCCTAGCGCCACGTAGAACGCCGTCGACGCCGACAGGTCACGGACAGGCAGGTTCACGAAAATCATTTTGGGCATCGATTTCTCCTTCTCCAGGGGCGCGCGCTGAGTTATTATCTCGCTGCGATGTAAGTAGATGCAATGTATCTTGATTGCAAGATACATTTTGCCAAGGGAACATTTGCCATGGATCGCGCCGAGGCCGCAGCTAAGGAGTGGGCCCGCGAGCGCCCCGATCTTCCGTTGCTGCCTGTTGAAACGGTAGGTCGTCTGCTTGATGCCGCCGCGCGGGTTATCCGCGATCACATGAACCCGTTGCTCAAAGACGCAGGGCTGAATGTAGGTGAGTTTGATGTGCTCACGCCGCTCAGGCGCGCCGGTGAACCCTATATGCTCTCACCCACTCAGCTCTACGAATCGGCAATGATCTCCTCGGGCGGCATGACGAGCCGCCTGGACCGGCTGGAGCGCGCCGGGCTGGTTGAACGACGCCCCGATCCCGACGACCGGCGCGGCAAGCAAATTGCGCTGACGACTGGCGGCAAGCGCGCGATCGACGATTTGATTGGTCCAATGGTGGCGCTGGAAGAGCAATTAATCTCCGTGCTGACGCCGGCGGAGCAGGAAACTCTTAATGCTCTACTTAAGAAATTGCTCACCGGCCTCTAAGCCGTAAACTCATAAATGCGGTATGACCGTGATGGGTGGGAAGCAGAGTAAAGGGGTTGGCTTAGCCCTTCACGCCCCATTTTAGTTGGCTGGCATCGACGACGTCTGATCCCATATGCTCAACGAAAAAGTCTCGTATCCTCTGGCGATGCCGATCCCACCTGGGAGACATTCGTTCACTTTCATTCTCATATTCAGCTAGAAATACCCACTCCACGAATTGATCCGCTGTAACATCACCGGCTTGAGGAATAAAATCGGTGACATGCATGAACTTGTCGCCGTGCCTTCCTCCACAATAGCCATGACCAACACAGACCGCGTGCATGAGCGAGTCGAATCTATTCTTTGCTTTCATGGAACATGCGCGATGGTGAAGCGGGATGCCTACGCGCGCGGCGGCAACATATCCTTGTTGGGCGTAGGTCCGCAATGGGGTCGTTTTCCGACCGGGACTTTCATATTGCGGAGGAATCTGATTCAGGCTCAGCATGAGCCGATATGATCTGACCGACATCGGATGGCCCGTGATCGAGCCGCTGTTGCCCAACAAGCCGCGAGGGGTGCCGCGCGTCGATGATCGGCGGGTGCTAAACGACATGAGTCTACGTCCTAGGTCGTAGTCCACGTCAGCAGTCGCCTCTGCCTCTGCATCAACGAGTCCTGAACCCTAATTGTCTTTCCAGAATTCGGCCTGGAGTTGCGCCGCTTCATCGGCAAGCAGCGGACCGACGACTTCAGTCGGACGCTGCCCGGCTTCGAAGACGATCCTGCAGGGCAGGTCGAGTGTAGGATTCTCGACATGTGCACCCGTCGATGCCTTGAGGTCATGTTCGCTCTGGCCAAAGACGACCCGTCCGATGCCCGCCCAATAGATTGTGCCGGAGCACATCGCGCAAGGTTCGGCCGAAGTATAGAGTGTGCAGGAGGCCAGCTTTTCGAGACTGAAATTCATCCCTGCCCATGAGGCCAGCAGCCTTTCGGCATGAGCGGTGCGGTCGCCCCCGCCGGCTTTGTAAGCGTTGGGCTGCTCGCGCAAAACATTGCCGTCCTTGTCAGCGAGGAGCGAACCAAAGGGATGTTCGCCGGCATCGCGGGCCTTGCGCGCGACTTCGAACGCCTGACGGAGCAGGCGCCCATCATAGGGGCGTTGTGGCATCGGCGGATCCTCCGGCTATGCCGCTGGACCATAGTGCCGAACAATCCGCCGACACAAGTCGGCGGCCTAAAACGCGTGGCGTTCGACCGGCCTCATGCTACGCGCTTCAGGTTCTTGTTTTGATGCATGTCGTATCGCAAAACCGCTGCACACTTTTGCGCGACATGCATCAGGACTCGTTGCGATTCGGGCGTTGAGCCAGCCAGATGCTGCCGATGACGAAAACGACGCCGGCGATTTGAGGCAAGGTCAGTGTCTGATCCAGGAATACCCATCCAAGCAGCACGGCGGTCACCGGGCTGAGGAAAAGCAGCGATGACACCACTGCGGATTCCAGTCGCGCAATGCCCCGGAACCAGAGGACATAGGTCAGCGCCGCGCCGATCAGGCCGAGCCACGTCAGTCCAAGCAGGTTGGTGCCGGTCGGGAGCGGGATGGAAGGCTCGAAAAGCAGCGCCACCGGAACGAGAAGCAGACCACCGGCAGTCAGCTGCCATGCCGTAAAGGTAAGCAGCGATACTGGCGGTTGCCACCTACGGGCCAATACGCTTCCGAAGGCCATGGAGGCCGCCCCGGCGAGGCCGGCGGCAACGCCGACCGCATCGAGCGTCGCGTTCGGGGTCAGCACCAGCAATGCAACACCGGCGATCCCGACAAGGGCAGCGACGATCGCTAACGGTCGGACAGGGCTGGCAAGCAGGGCAGCGGCAAGGAAAATCACGATCAACGGCTGGACCGACAGCACCGTCGCGGCGACCCCGCCCGGAAGCCGGTAGGCGGCGACAAACAACATGCTCAGGAAGATCGAGATGTTGAGGGCTCCGAGGACGAAACTGCGCAGCCACCAGATGCCCGTTGGCAGTTGCCGAACGATCGCCAGCAGCAGCAATCCGGCGGGCAAGGCACGCAGCATTGCGACCGTCATCGGCGAAAAGTTGGGCAGGAACTGGGTGGTGACGATATAGGTGCTGCCCCATATCGCGGGTGCAATGGCTGTCAGCAACAGATCGAAACGGCGCGTTTTCATAAGATTTCCAGTACTTCGGCAAGAGGGCGGCGCGGCTTTTGCGGCCAGTTGCCGGGCGCGGCGCGGCCGACCGCGATGAGCATCACCGGCACTTCATTCAGTCCAAGGCCAAACTCGCGGGCCACGCCTTCGGCATCGAAGCCTCCCATCGGACCAGCGACGAGCCCCAGCGCTTCGGCTGCAAAAATCAGCGTTGCAGCGCCAAGCGTTGCCGAGCGCACCGCTTCGTCGCGGGCTGCCCGAGGATCGGCATATTGTGCGCGGGCGCCTTCCTGCCAGCCCGAAGCCATATCCGCCGGCATGAAGCCGGCTTGCACGAAAGGATGCAGCCTTGCTGTGAGGGCAGCGTGGTCGGGCAATACGCCGCAGACGATGAAGGTGACCGCTGCTTCCTGCACCTTGGCCTGGCCATGGGCCACGCTGCGCAACCGCGCCTTTGCTTCCGGCGTCCGCACGGCGATGAACCACCAGTTCTGAAGGTTGTAGGCGGTTGGCGCGCGGGTTGCGAGACGTGCCAGTTCCTCGACCTCGGCATCCGTCAATGCGTACGAGGCATCGAACCGATTGGCCGACATGCGTCGCTCGATAAGGGAGATTGTGGGGTTGGTCATCATATCATTCCGAAATTGAGAAAGTTGTTCGGGAAGCAGATATGGAATTTACCAACAGACGATAATATGTGACAATTGAAAGACATTGTTTACTGGGAGAGAATGGTGCAGTGGATCGCCTGACTGCGTTGCAGGTTTTCCGTCATGTGGCGGAACTGAACAGCTTTGCCGAAGCCGGACGGCGGCTCGGTCTCTCGCCTCCCGCGATCAGCAAGAACATCGCCGAGCTGGAGGCGCATCTGGGGGTGCGGCTCATCAACCGGACGACGCGGCGGATGGCCCTGACCGAAGAAGGCAGGATCTATCTGGAGCATGTCACGCAGGGGCTCGATGCGCTGGCCAGGGCCGACCAGGTCCTCGGCCCGATCAAGACGGCGCCGAGCGGCACGTTGCGGGTCAGCGCGCCGATGACTGTCACGTTGACGCGGCTTTCGGCTGCCATTCCCGCGTTTCTATCGCGCTATCCCGATTTGAAACTCGACCTGCATCTTGATGACAGGCGCGTCGATATCGTGCGGGAGGGATTTGACCTTGCCATTCGCGGCAGCGACAATCTCGAGGATTCCAGCCTGGTCGCCAGAAAGCTTGCGGTCATGCCGCACGTGCTTTGTGCAGCTCCTGCCTACTTCGAGCAGCACGGCCGGCCTCAAACGCCTGCCGATTTGAAGGCGGCCAATTGCATCCGGTTCAGCCTCTCGGGGCATGCGGACATATGGGAATTCCGCAAGGACGGCCGCAGCGAGCGGATCGCCATCGACGGACGATATTCGGTCTCCTCGAGCCTTGCCGTGCGCGATGCGCTGCGCGCCGGCTTCGGCGTCAGCCTGATCCCCTATCCCTATGTCGAAAGCGACCTGAAAGCAGGCCGGCTGCAATCGGCTCTGGATGACTGGGACAAGGTCGAAACCACACTCTACGCGGTCTATCCGGCACGGCAGCATCTTGCCCCGAAAATCCGCGTCTTCCTTGATTTCCTGATCGAGGAATTCAGTCGGGACAAAGAGAAGCCGTTCGTGCCTCCCCGGCGTGAACGCCCGGCAAAGCGCGGTGTCGGCGAGGCGACGGATACGGAAAATCAAACCGAGATATTGCCGTCGATTTCATCTCCTTGACACGCCTCCAAATCCGGACTTTGTGGAGCCATGCAGGACGCGAAGCCGAATAAGGGAAAGACAGCGGCCGAGGCGTTCGCCGAACGCACGAGCGGTATTCGCCGCGCCGATGCGGCGCGCATGCCGGGGTCGAGCGTGCATGCGTCGCTGGCCAACGAAATCGGGCTGAGGATCGTGCGCGGCGACTATCCGCCGGGAACCATCCTGCCCAACGAAGCCAAATGGTCCGAGACCTTCGACGTCAGCCGCTCGGCGGTGCGCGAAGCCATCAAGATGCTGATGGCGAAGAGCCTTTTGTCGTCACGTCCCAAAATCGGCAGCTGGGTCGAGCCGAAGGAGCGCTGGAACCTGCTCGATCGCGATGTGCTGGCCTGGTACGCGACCTCGCCGGACCGCGAGGTGTTCCTCAGGACGGTGCAGGAATTCCGCCACATCATCGAGCCGGAGGCCAGCGCCTTTGCCGCCATGCGGCGCACCGACGAGCAGATGGCCGAGATCAGCCAGGCCTGCCGCGAGATGGGCGAGGCGACCAACCTGCAGGAGCGCACCCGCGCCGACACGCGGTTTCATCTCGCCATCCTGCGCGCCTCGGGCAACGATCTGCTGGTGCCGCTCGGCGTGCTGATCGAATCGGCGTTCGATCATCTGTTCGCTTTTACGACCCGGGAACTCGACGATTTGCAGCATGCGCAGAGGCTGCATGAGGCAATCGAGAAGAGCATCCGCCTGCAGCGGCCGGACGCGGCACGCAATGCAGTGCGCAAGCTGCTGGCCAATACCGACGGCGTCATCAAGTCCAGATAGCCGCCGTTCGGCTCCCGGTTTGAGTGCTCAGTCGAACGGTCCGGTCGCGAGATGCCGCCGGGTCAGCCCGAGCAGCAAGGCCTGATCGCGGGCGGCGTGTTCGGGCGGGTTGACGACGGGGTCGCCATTGACGATCGCCGCCCAGAAGCCACGCATCTCCTCGACGAAGGCTTCCGCGTAGCCGGCGCGCAAATCTTTCTTCGACAGCGTGTGACCGTGCGAGGTCGTCACCGTCAGCCGGGTCGGATGATGGTTGAGCCAGGGCGAGGGGAATTCGAGTTCCAGGCTGGCATCGTCGAAGAACAGCGTGATCCGCTCCTTGTAGTCGGCGAGCTTAGGTACGGTAAGATGGGTCATGGTCCACAGCGCCTGTCCGTCCAGCAGCTTGACGGCGCCCTGGCCGCCGTCGCCATTGGCAAAGATCTGCGCGCCGACGATCTCGCCGTCCGGCACGCCGAGCGCATCGAGCAGGCCGTGAACGGCATTGACATCGTGAATCAAGGCCGAGCTGTAAGCGCCGGTAAATCCACGGAAAGCGAGATCAGTGAAAGGCACGCCAATGGCTTGTTCGACCTGGCGCTTCTGCTTGGCGGCGACAGCGGCGACCATGTCCTTCGGGATATCGGTGCCGCGCCTGTAGGGCAGGTGGGCGATGAACGGCCAGGCGTCGGGATCGTTCACTTCCACCGAGACCGAGCGCAGCGTGCTCGATGTCCCCGGCAGCGAAGCGAGCGCCAGCCGGTAGCTCGGATCGAAGCGCTTCATGTAGCCGACTTGCATGATTTTCCTGGCGGCATCGCGCGCGGCGACGATCTCGGCGATTTCCGCCAGGGAATAGCAGAGCGGCTTTTCGCAAAAGACATGCAGGCCGCGCGCCAGCGCCGCCAGCACCTGTTCGTGATGCAATGGGTCCGGCGAGCCGATCACTACCGCGTCGAGGCGCTGGTCGACGAGCTGGTCGATCGTTTCGAAATTGGCGATGCCATGGGTGTCGGTGACGAACTGCCGCGAAATCCTGGACGGATCGGCGACGCCGACCAGCTCGAACAACTCACCGAGGCGCAGCAGATTGGGAATATGCTCGACCTGCGAGATCATGCCGGCGCCGACGACCCCGACGCGTAACCTGCTCATGCCATCATCCCCGCGATGTCCGATTGTCAGCTCAAGCCGCCGCAGGCGGCCGGTTGCCGATCTGGGCGAGCAGGCCGGCAATCTCCGCCTCGACCGCCTTCAGATCCTCGCCACCCGACATGATCGAGATGACCTCGTCGCGCGAGATGTCCGATTTGGCGTAGGTACCGCGATTGCGGCCGCGGTTGAGCAGCGTGAAGGTGTCGCCGACCGGATAGGCATGGTGGATGTTGTGGCTGATGAAGATCACGGCCAGGCCCCGCATGCGTGCTTCGATGATGAACTTCAGCACCATCGCCGCCTGGTGGACGCCGAGTGCCGAGGTCGGCTCGTCAAGGATCAGCACGCGCGCGCCAAAATGCACGGCGCGGGCGATCGCCACCGACTGGCGCTCGCCGCCCGACAGCGTGCCGACGGCTTGCGTCGGGTCGCGCACATCGATGCCGATATCGGCCATTGCCTGTCTGGCGATGGTGTTGGCGCGCTCCTTGTCGATGCGCGAGAAGGGCAGGCTGCTTTTGGTCGGTTCGCGGCCGAGGAAGAAGTTGCGGGTGATCGACATCAGCGAGATCATGCCGAGATCCTGGAACACCGTTGCCACGCCGAGTTCCTGCGCGTCGCGCGGGCTGCGGAAGGTGACCGGTCTGCCGTCGACCAGGATTTCGCCTTTGCTCGGCCGGTAGACGCCGGACAGAACCTTGATCAGCGTCGACTTGCCGGCGCCGTTGTCGCCGAGCAGGCAGTGGACCTCGCCCGGATAGACCTTGATGTCGATGTCCTGGAGCGCGCGCACCGAGCCGAAATTGACGCTGACGCCGCGCAGTTCCATTGCGGGTTCGGTCATTTGGGCCGGTTCGCTCATTTGGGCCCGCTCGGTCATTTGCCACCTCCGCGGCCGAGCGCCTTCAGCCTGATGTAGTTGTTGACCAGCACGGCCATCAGGATGACGATGCCGAGGAAGACCTTGAACCAGTCGGTGTCGATGCCGGTGTAGAAGATGCCCATCTGCACCAGCCCGAAGATCAGCGCGCCGAACAGCACACCATAGACTGTGCCGTAGCCGCCGGTGAGCAGCACGCCGCCGATGACGGCGGCGATGATCGCCTCGAACTCCTTGAGCAGGCCGCGCGTGGTGTCGGCGGAGCCCGCCTCCATCACCTGGATGGTGGCAAGCAGCGTCGCCGCGCAAGCGGTGTAGACGAACAGGCTGATCTTGACGCGATCGACCGGCACGCCGACGTTGCGAGCTGCGATCAGGTCGCCACCGGTGGCGAAGATCCAGTTGCCGTATTTCGTCTGGGTGAGCACGTAGCCGGCCAGCGCCGTCAGGCCAAGCCACCAGACGATCGACATCGGAATGCCGGCGACGAAGGGAATGCCGTCGCTGCGGGTGCCGATCCAGCCTTGCGCGCCCATCCAGTGGAACAGGCCGGTGAGCAGATGGCCGTTGAAAATGCCGGCCGTCGCCGGGTCTGGTACGCCTTCGAGGATGTAGGGAATTTGGGTGCGGCCGGTGACGGCGCGGGTGATGCCGATCGACAGTCCGCGCAGGATATAGAGCGTGGCGAGCGTGACGATGAAGGAGGGCAGGCGCGTCTTCACCACGATCAGGCCGTTGAGATAGCCGGTGAGGATGGCAACGGCGAAGGCACAGGCGATGCCGCCCCATAGCGGCAGGCCCCAGTACTTCACAGTTAGCCCGATGACGACACCGGCAAAGCCGACCATGGAGCCAACCGAAAGGTCGAACTCGCCGGCGATGATGAGAAGTGCTGCTGCCGTGGCGACGATGCCGAGCTCCGCCGACAGCGTCAGGAAGGTCATCGACCCCTGCAGCGAATAGAGGTTCGCCGCGCCCGGCAGCAGCGCAAAGATGATGATCGTCGCAAGCAGCCCGCCGGCAGCACCGGCTTCCGGCCGGCGCAGCCACTGGGTCAGCTTGCCGGTGCTGGCCAGCCGCTCGTCGGCGCCGGCGGCCCGCTTCGACGTCATGCCGAAGCGGTCGGTCGCCTTCAGTTCGCCCGGAGGTATCGCCTTGTCTTCCACGACCGCCATTAGGCTCTCCAATCGCTCAATTCGCAATCTTCGAACGGATCGGGAGAGCGCCTGGCGCATTCTCCCGTTCCGTCGGAGTGCTGGCCTAGCGGATGCCCTCTTTGGCGAGGGCCAGGATCGCCTTGGCTTTTTCGGGCGAGTCGATGAACAGCGGCCCGGTATAGGCGTTGTTCTGCGGCCAGAAGCCGTGCGTCGCCTGCTCGACCAGATAGATCACCGGCAGATAGCCCATCAGATATTGCTGGGCATCCATACCGAAGCCCATTTCGCCGGCGACGACAGAGTCGAGGACCTCCGGGCTGATGTCGAAAGTGTAGAGCTTGAGCTTGCCGAACAGTTCCTTGTCGCGGAACATCGGGATCAGCGGATTGGCGGCGGTGGCACCAAGCGCAAAGACGGCTTGGGTGTCGGGATGCGCCGACAGATAGGCTTCGGTGCGGCGCTGGATGTCGGCCGGATCGGGCGCCACGGCCAGAACCTCGGTGCCGCCGCCGGATGGCTTCAGCCCGTCATTGAGGCCCTGGCAGCGCTGGTCGAGGCTGACATTGCCGACCTCGTGGTTGATGCAGACGACCTTGAGCGTGCCTTCCTTGGCCAGCCGCTCGCCGGCCTTCTTGCCGGAATCATATTCGGAAACGGTGCCGACATAGAGCGTGGTGCCGAGCTCGGCGCCTTCCTTCTCGCCGGAATCCAGAACCACCATCGGAATATTGGCGGCAAGCCCGGATTTGACGGATTTGCCGAGTGCATTGGCGTCGGCGATGGAGACCGCGATGCCGTCCGGCTTGGTGGCGATGGCGGCGTCCAGAAGCCGGGCCTGCTCGACCACGTCGAAGACCTGCGGCGCGTAATATTCGACCTTGGCGCCGGTGAGGGCGGCCGCGTCATCGACGCCGCGCTTGACCACCGACCAATAGGGATCGGACGCCGACCCATGCACGACGAACGTGATGTGGACGTCCTTCGGATCCTTGAGGCCCGCGGCATATGCAATGCCTGTCATCAGGCCCGCTGTGACGAAGGCGCCCAATGCCGCTTTCAGAAGAGTTTTCATCTTATTCTCCCATTTGTCGTTGCAGTTCCAATCCCTCTGGCGCCGTTTTCCGGCCGCGACGATCGGCTCACGTCGCGGATCGGGTGGCCGCTTTGCGGGCCTTTGCCGACGTCAATCGCTGTTCGCCCGCGTTGTTGCCGCGGGCTGATGTTGACGATCGCCCGGCCGAGAGTGCTGCGCGAAGCTCCTCGCGCAACGGCTTCATGCCGATGACATCGATCGGCTGTGCGGCGAGCCAGTCGCGAAAGCCCTGGTCGCAGAACAGCTCGTACTCTTCGGTGCGGATATAGGCGGAGCGCGGCTCGATCAGCTCGAGTTCACCGGGCGCGTTGCAATGCAGGCAAAAGAAAGTCAGGCCCTCGCGCACACCCTCGATGAGCGCTTTGTAAACGGGCTCGATCGGCCTGGAGCGCGGCCGGCCCCAGGTCGTCTGGATGGCGGCGTCGAAAATGGCAAAGCCGCCGGCGCGGGCCAGCGCCACGCCGCGCTGGAACGCCTCCTCGGTGACGCCGACCAGATTGTCGTTGGGGGAATAAGCGGACAGGGTCTTGGTCAGCAGCACGGGCAGCTGATATTCGAGCCCGAGCTTGATGTAGATGTCGCAAAATTCGGGCGACAATGCTGCGCCCATATGCGCGTCGAGGTGGGTGACGTCGATGCCGGCGCGATAGGCGGTGTCGATCTGGGCGCGAAGCTCGGCCTCGACCGCCTGCGGCACCGCCTTGCGGCGCGTGGTCGCCACGTCGGGCCATAAGAAGCCGAACTCGTCGGTCAGGCCGGCCGCCCGCGACGGCGCGGTCAGCGGCCGCCATTTGTAGTGCTGTTTCTCGCTGTTCAGCGTCAGGTGGACGCCAAGGTCAAGGCCAGGGTTGGCTGCGGCGCTTTCGGCCATTTCGAGGAACCACGGGCACGGCACCATCACCGCGCCGGAACTGCAGACACCTAGCCCGTTCAATTCGAGAAAGGCGCTGTTGGCGCCGTGGCACATGCCGACATCGTCCTCGTGGAGCACGATCCGTTTGCTGGAGCCGGCGGCGTTCACGAATGTCGGCCTTTCCGCCGGCGCGCCGGTCTCGAGGGTCTTCCAAAGTGTGTCCCGTATTTCATGGAACCAACCGTTTGCCCAACTGGCCGGAATGGAACGCCGAAAGCTGGCTTTCCGACAGGGCCACTTTGGCGAATTCGGATGGGTACGATTTGCCTGCCGGCTGAGACACTTAGCTGCCGATTTCCCCAATCAGGGTTCAAAACCACTCATAGGAACCGTCTTCCGGGCGCAGATGGCTTGGTCGAATAGCGGCGGAGTGGTTCTTCCAAACTGTGCCCACAAGCCTACAGCTGTCCACACCATCAAGCGACCCACATTACCAAGTGACCCAAACTACCAAGTAACTTGGAGGCCTGCCATGTACACCGCCGGCGAAGAGGAAATCGAAGCCATTGCCAGGGTGATCCGCTCGGGCGCGCTGTTTCGTTACGGCAAGGACAGCGAATGCGACCGCTTCGAGGCCCGCTATGCGCAGCATCTTGGCGTCGAGCATTTCGCACTGGCCGCCAGCGGCACCTATGGGCTCGCGGCCGGCCTGATCGGGCTCGGCATCGGTCCGGGGGACGAGGTCCTGGTGCCCGCGCACACCTATATGGCGACAGCGACCGCGGTGCTGTCGGTCGGGGCCATTCCCGTCATCGTCGACATCGACGAGAGCCTGACCATCGATCCCGTCGCCTTGCGCGATGCCATCGGGCCGCGCACCAGGGCGGTCATCCCGGTGCATATGTGGGGCGCGGCCTGCAACATGAATGCGATCATGGACATTGCTGCCAAGCGCGGCTTGCTGGTGCTCGAGGATGTCTGCCAAGGCATCGGCGGCGGCTATGAGGGCCGCAAGCTCGGCTCGATCGGCCATGCCGGCGCCTATTCCTTCAACTACTTCAAGAACATGACCTCGGGCGAGGGCGGCGGCATTGCCACCAGCGACCCGAAAGTGGCGGAGCGGGCGCGCTGCGCCATCGACCCTTGCCATTTCTACTGGCAGGGCAGAAGCGACAGCATCAAACCCTTCGCCGGCATCGGCGCGCGTGCTTCCGAACTGATGGGGGCGATGCTCAACGTCCAACTCGATCGACTGGACGGCATCATCGAGGCGATGCGCGCCGAGAAGAAGATGGTGCTGGCCGGCACCCGCCATCTCGGCAATCTCGGTCTGACACCGTCGCCGATGAACAGCCCGGACGACGATTGCGCCGCACAGGTGATGTACCTACTGCCGAGCGAGCAGGCGGCGCAGACTTTTTCGAAGACCATTCCGAGCGTCGTTGCCGGCAAGACCGGCCGTCACAATTTCACCCAGTGGGACCAGGTGCTGATGCATGAAGGGGCGCATCATCCGGCGCTCAATCCTTATGCATTGCCCGAGAACCAGGGCCTGCGGCTGGATTACGCCGACGACCTCGGCAAGCGCTCGCTCGACATCCTCAATCGCACGGTGATGATCGCCATGAACCCGGCGCATGACGATACCGATATTCAGGACATGATCCACAACATCGACGCGGCGGCGCGGGTGGCGCTGGAAAATGCTTCGCTGGATGATGTCGAATTGCGCAAAGCGGCACCGGTTGATCTGCAGAAGTTCGACAGTGTGAACTAGACCAGTTCCGACGCGGTTTGCTACCCTGCGGCCGAGTTCCTTGTCCGGCGGCCGGGCGGGGATTCCGGCCGGCATAACCGGTCGTCAAAAAATCCGCAGGCCCGTGTCGGATAGGCCGGGCTCCCGCTCGTCCTAGGGGCATCGATCACCAACCACGGAGGATTAACGATATGCCCGGCACCGTACGTCTGCACCGCGTTCTGACAACCAGGCCGGAGAAAGTCTACCGCGCGTTCCTCGAAGCGGATGCACTTGCGAAATGGCTGCCGCCGAACGGCTTCACCTGCACGGTTCATCACTTCGAGGCGAAAGTCGGCGGTACGTTCAAAATGTCCTTCCGCAACTTCACCACCGGCGACAGCCACTCGTTCGGGGGCGAATATGTCGAGCTCGTGCCCAATGAGCAGCTGCGCTACACCGACCGGTTCGACGACCCCAACCTGCCCGGCGAGATCGAGGTGACCGTGACATTGAAGAAAGTGTCGGTCGGCACCGAAGTGAATATCACGCAGGCCGGTATTCCAGATGCCATCCCGGTTGAGGCCTGCTATCTCGGCTGGCAGGAGTCGCTGCGAAATCTGGCGAAACTCGTCGAACCCGAGATCAAGCAGTAGGGTAAGCGCGCGCGGCTGATCCGTGGGGGCGATCTCTTCGCGCCAAGAGAGCGAAGCGGGCGCTGCCTTGGCTGCATCGGCGTCGCTAGCCGGGATCCTAGGGATTCCCGATCTTGCCAGGCAACATGCGCCGGCGCCGGAAAGCCCGGATTGGGGAAGCCTGGCTCTAGCTTCTGTCCAACCTTAGGAACGCGGCGCGCAGCGCCAGCACCGCGCGCAGGATCTGGCGTTCGTCCATTGCCGCATAGCCGAGCAGCAGGCCGTGCTCGGGTTCTGTGGAATGGTAGTTGATCGAGATGCCCTGGACGTCGAGCCCCTCCTTGACGGCGGCGGCGACCACGTCGCTGTCCTTGTAGGGCCTGACGAAGCTCGCCAGCAGCTGCATGCCGGAATCGTTTTCCGTGACGGTCAGCCATTCCGCCAGATGCTCCTGGCACAGCTTGACGAAGTTCGCCTGCCGGCGCGCGTAGAGCCGGCGCATGCGTTTGAGGTGCGTGGCGAAATAGCCCTGCGTGATGAAATCGTTGACCGTTGCCTGCAGGATCAGCGGCGCGAACTGGCCGGTGATGCTCACCGCCCGGTCGAACGGCACCGACAGTTCGCGCGGCACGATCAGATAGCCGATGCGCAGCGCCGGGATCAGCGTCTTGCCGAAGCTGCCGATATAGACGACGCGGTCGGCATGATCGAGCCCGCGCAGCGCCGGCACCGGCCGGCCGCGGAACCGGTATTCGCCGTCATAGTCATCCTCGACGATCCAGGCGCCGTTGCGTTCGGCGATGTCGAGCAACTGCAATCGCTCCTCGATGCGCATGATGGTGCCGAACGGCCATTGGCAGGATGGCGTCACATAGATCAGCCGCGGCGGCGGCAGCTCCGGATCGGCAAGATGCCAGCCACGCCGGTCGACCTTCAACGGTGCCAGCCTGGCGCCGCTGGCGAGAAAGGCGCTCTTGGCGCCGAGATAGCCGGGCTCCTCCATCCAGACATGGTCGCCTTCGTCCATCAGCACGCGCGAGACGAGATCGAGTGCTGCTTGTGCACCGGTGACGATGATCACCTGGTCGGCGGTGCAGCTGATGCCGCGCGACAGGCCGATGGTCGAGGCAATGGCCTGACGCAGGCCGGGGTGGCCGGCAAAGGAGAGATAGCCAAGCAGGCTCTCGTCGCGGCTGCGTGCATTACGCACCAGAAGGCTTGACCAGATGGTGAACGGAAACGACGCCGTTTCAGGCACGCCGGGATGGAAATTGATGACGCCGGCATTACGCGGCGGTTGCGGGCCGTTGACGATGGTCTGGCCGCGCCGCGACAGTTTTTGCGGCGCTGCCAGTCCGGCGCGCAGCGATGCCAAGGGACGGTTCTGCTGGATCGGCGCTACCCAGGTGCCCGATCCGGCGCGCGCCTCGATAAAACCTTCGGCAAGGAGCTGGTCATAGGCGGCGATGACCGTGTTGCGCCCGACCTTGAGGTCTTCGGCCAGCGAGCGCGTCGACGGCAGCAGCGTGTTCTGCGGGATTTGGCCGTCAAGGATGAAGCGTCGCAAGGCGCCGTAGATCTGACGATGCATCGGTTCTTCCGAAGCGCGGTCGACCGACATGATGTCGAGGGAAAGGCGCATGTGGTCGGCCAAGGCACTATCCCCCGACGAACCGGGCGGCGCGGGCGATCTTTTCCTCGTTGAGCCGACAGACGGTATCAAGCACCAGTCGCCTGGTTTCGGGGTGGACCTCGCGGCTGTTCTTCAGCGCGCGATGAACGGTGGCGGCGCCAAGTTCCGCCTTCTCGGCAATCTCCCGGATGGTGCAAAGCCGTTCCATGCCAAGCGCAGCTTCGAAAGCCATGTCGCTCCTCCTCGGTTGCATCAAGGCACGGCTTCCGGCCGGCCTCAAGCTCGAACGTCGGGGTTTGAAATCCAGAGCCGGGATTCTGCGATACGCGCCGCGCCGGGCGCAAGGCGGGGCGGACCGCCGGGCGCATTCGCGTCGCTAACCCCATCGAGGCGCGCGCCCATTGTGTTCCTCCGGCTCGCAATGCGGGCCGGTCAGTTTGCCTGCCGCGTCGCCACTTCGAAGCCGGCCTGCCGGGCGGTGGCGAGCAGCGAGAAATAGCCCTTGCTGGCATAGGTCAGCGGATGCGCCTTGGCCGGATCCTGCTCAGCCTCGACAACGATCCAACCTTCATAGCCGCGCGCGGCGAGGGGTTTCAGCAATGACAGGAAATCGACCGAGCCATCGCCGGGCACGGTAAAAATGCCGTCCACTACCGCCGCCATGAAGCTCATGTCCTCGCGGCGTGCCTTTTCCAGCACCGCCGTGCGAACATCCTTGCAATGGAAATGCACGATACGGTCGAGATGCCGCTGCAACAGCGATTGCGGGTCGCCGCCCGAAAACAGGCAGTGGCCGGTATCGAACAAAAGGCCGACGCTTCGGCCCGTCGCCGCCATCAGCCTGTCGACTTCATCGTCCGTCTCGACGAAGGTACCCATGTGGTGGTGGAAGGCCATGCCGACCCCGAATGCGGCCATGCTGTCGGCGAGGGCGGTCAGTTTCTCGCCATAGGCCCGCCAGTCGCCGTCGCCGAGGCGCGGACGCTCGGAGATCGGTGCGAAAATGCCGTCATGGCGACCGCGTGAGGTGTCGGCGTAGACGACGATCTTGGCGCCGAGGTCGCGCAGCAACGCCAGATGCGGGGTAATCGCCGCGAATTCCTCTTCGACCGTGCGGTCGAGGATGCGGCCATCATACCAGCCGGAGACGAGTTCCAGGCCATAGGATGACAGGAGCGGGCCAAGCACTTCAGCCTGGCGCGGAAATTTCCCGCCGAGCTCGGTGCCGCGATAACCGGCCTGTGCGGTTTCCGCCAGGCAGGTCTCCAAGGGCGTATCGCCGCCAAGCGCCGGAACGTCGTCATTGCTCCAGGTGATGGGATTGATGCCGATCTTGACCGTCATGGCGCCAGGCTTTTGCGGGCTTGAGAATACAAGCCGAACCTGCAGACTGGCGGCAAAGAGGACCCGTCACTAGGTCCAGTTCAGCCGAATTTGGCAGAACCAATGTTGGCCCCTAGTCCTCTTTGGGGCGTCCGAAGAGGGCCCGCAGTTCGTCCTTTGCGTCTTCCAGCACTTTCTTCTGCGCCGCCGGCAGGTTCTTGCCGGCGCGGTTGATGTAGAAATTCAGCATCGACATGGCGGACTGAAACGGCCCCACCTTGCGCCGGTCGCTGTGCTCGGCCGACCGCTTCAGCGAGGCGGCGATCTTCCTCGGATCGTGGGACTCGAAGATGTGCTCTTCGAGATCCAGCGCATCGCTATGCTCGGTGACGTCGGCAGACCATTTCCGTTGCGCGGTCATGGCAAACTCCTTTCACAAGGTCGTTGCCGGGAAAACGTCTGGTGGCGCACCCCTGTTCCACTTCGGCCCAAATCCCTGGAGCCACGGATTGGCCTGTCGTGGCGCTGCTCCGCGATGCGAATGCCCTGATAGTGGTCAGAACCGCCGATTTAAGAACTGCGGACAGGAAACGTTCTTGACCCCAATCGTCTCAAACCAGGCAGGAAGTTCCGGCATCGACAGCGCCTATGCCTGGATACGGCTCGGCGTCTCGATGCTGCTGGCAACCATAGGCGGGGTCGGCATGTGGGCGGTGGTCGTGGTGCTGCCCGCCGTGCAGGCAGAATTCGGCGTCGATCGCGCCGCTGCCTCGATGCCCTATACCGCGACCATGGTCGGCTTTGCCGCCGGCAATGTGCTGTTCGGCCGCGCCATCGACCGCGTGGGGTATTGGGTTCCGGCGCTGATTGCCGCGATTACGCTTGGCGCCGGGTTCCTGCTGGCGTCGCTGACCAGTTCTATCCTGCAGTTCACCCTTGTCCAGGGCCTGTTGATCGGCGTCGGCTCGTCGGCGATCTTCGGGCCGCTGATTGCCGACATCTCGCACTGGTTCAACCGGCGCCGCGGCGTTGCGGTGACGGCCGCCGCGTCCGGCAACTATCTCGCCGGAGCGATCTGGCCGACGGCGATGCCCTATGTCATGCAGACCGAAGGCTGGCGCTTCACCTATGCCGCGATCGGCATCGTCTGCCTGGTCACCATGGTGCCGCTGATCCTGCTGCTCCGGCGCGGCGCACCGCCCCAGGCGGCTCCCGGATCGCCGGGCAGCCGCGTGGTCCAGCCGATCTCGCTGTCGCCGGCGGCCTTGCAGGCGCTGCTCATCGTCGCCGGACTCGGCTGCTGCGTGGCGATGTCGATGCCGCAAGTCCATATCGTCGCCTACTGCATGGATCTCGGCTACGGCGTGGCGCATGGCGCCGATATGCTGTCGATCATGCTGGCGGCGGGCGTCGTCAGCCGGCTTGGCTCGGGCTTCCTTGCCGATCGCATCGGCGGCGTGAAAACCCTGCTGATCGGCTCGGTGCTGCAATGCCTGTCGCTGTTGTTCTACATCCCGTTCGACGGGCTTGCCTCGCTCTATGTCGTCTCGCTGGTCTTCGGCCTGTCGCAGGGCGGCATCGTGCCCTGTTATGCGATCATCGTGCGCGAATATATGCCTGCCAAAGAGGCTGGCCAGCGCGTCGGCATCGTCATGATGGCGACCATCTTCGGCATGGCAATCGGCGGCTGGATGTCGGGCTGGATCTACGATTTGACCGGTTCGTATGCCGCCGCGTTCCTCAACGGCATTGCCTGGAACCTGCTGAACATTTTGGCCATGGCGCTGCTGCTGTGGAAGGCCCGCCGCAGCGCTGCTGTGACGGCCTGAAGCACGGCGATACGGGCACAGTCTCTCCGGCCGTCGCTTGACAATAGCCGAAGGCTGCGCGACGCCAGACAAGGTGTGGCAACGGGCCAGGTTGGCAAGGCGGCAGTGGCAAAGACCCTGAACATCGTCTCACGGTCGCGTCTGGGCGGTTGCCCGGCTTCGGGACCAATACGGTGATCAAGCCGCGCTCGCGCCGCGGCGGCGGCCGCCCGACCATCGCCGATGTCGCCCGCAAGGCCGGCGTCGGCGCCATTACCGTATCGCGCGCCTTGCGTGAGCCGGGGCGTGTCTCGGAAGATCTGCGCCGCCAGATCGAGTCTGCGGTGAACGAGCTCGGCTATGTGCCCGACCCGAACGCGCGGGCGCTGGCTTCGGCGCGCGCCGAGGTGTTTGGCGTCCTGGTACCGTCGCTTACCAACAACGTCTTTGCCGAAGTGGTGCGCGGCATCTACGACAGCCTGTCGGACGGCCCTTTCCGCATCCAGCTCGGCAACACCCACTATTCCGGCCTCGAGGAAGAGCGGCTGCTGCAGGTGTTTGGCCCGCAACGCCCGGCCGCGCTGATCGTGGCCGGCATCGACCAGACGCCGGCCTCGCGAAAACTGCTGGAAACGGCAGGCTGTCCGGTGGTGCAGGTGATGGAGACCGGGCCCGATCCGGTCGACATGATGGTCGGTTTCTCACATTTCGAGGGCGGCAAGGCGGCGGCGGAACATCTGATCGAGGCGGGCTATCGCCGGATCGGCTTCATCGGCGCGCGCATGGATCCGCGTTCGCAGCGGCGGCTTGCCGGCTATCGCGCGGCGATGGAGGCGGCCGGCCTGTTCGATCCGAGGCTCACGACCACGACGCCGGTGCCCTCCAGCGTGACACTCGGCCGCGAATTGTTCCGCGACGCGCTGGCCAAGGTGCCGAGCCTCGACGCGGTATTCTGCAACAATGACGATATCGCGCTTGGCGTGCTGTTCCAATGCCATCGCGCTTCGATCGCCGTGCCGAAGACGATCGGCATCGTCGGCTTCAACGATCTGGACATGATGGAGGTTGCTTTCCCGTCGGTCACCAGCGTTCGGACCTATCGCTACGAGATCGGCCGGCGGGCTGTCGCTATGGCGCTTGCGGCTATCGAGGGCAACAGGCCGGAGCAGCGGGTCGTCGACCTCGGCTTCGAACTCAAGCGACGTGAAAGCACGGCGCGCTGAAGCGAGCTCAACGCAATGTAAATGGCGCTTTACATAACGTCATGGTAGCGCTACCACTTTCCACGGTCGGAATTTCGCCTCGAAGAGCGGAGTCTGTTTATTATACATAAGCGACAGCTCATGCTTGTTTATTATGTATAATATGATAGTTTTTTGCGGGATTAGCCGGGCAATAAAGGAGGAAATCGGGTCGGCATTCGGCCACCTGAACGCGCAACGGGTAAGGCGGGAGGTGCCGGGCCGGGAACACGCAAATTCATCGACGTAACAACAAACAAAACTGCAACTGGGAGGAATATCGATGATCAAGTCACTCGTTGGCGGTATCGTTGCCGCCACTGCTTTTGTCATGCTGAGCTCGTCGGCGATCGCCGATCCTGAAATCGTCAAGGGGCCATCGGCCGAGCCTGAGTGCTTCGCGCCCTGGTCTGCCGATACGCAGTTCTTCAAGTTCCCCAAAAAAGACGGCCCGTACCGCATCGCTCTGGCCAACGGCTACATCGCCAACACGTGGCGCATCCAGATGGTGCAGACGGCGAAGGCCTATGCGGCGCAGCCGGAGGTCGCGGCCAAGCTCAAGGAATTCAAGGTGGTCTCGACCGGCGAAGACGTGCCGGCCCAGATTTCGGCAATCAACAATTTCATCGATTCCGGCTATGACGCGATTGTCGTCAACGCCCAGAACCCGACCGCATTCGGCCCTGTCATCAAGCGGGCCAAGGAAGCCGGCGTCGTGCTGGTCGCTTTCGACAACATCCTCGACACCAAGGATGCCATCAACGTCAATGTCGACCAGAAAGGCCTTGGCGAATTGTGGGGCAACTGGCTGGTCAAGCATGTGCCGAACGGCGGCAAGGTGCTGGAAGTGCGCGGCGTCGCCGGCACGTCCGTCGACACCGACCGTCACAACGGCATCCACGAGGTTCTCGACGCGTCCGGCAAGAAGTGGGATGTCACCGAGGTCGTTGGCAAATGGGATGACGGCGTTGCGCAAAAGGCTTCGGCCGACGCCATTGCCACCAATGGTCCCTTCGACGGCGTTACCGGGCAGGGCGGCGATACCGGCATCGTGCAGGCGATGATCGATGCCAAGCATCCGTTCGTGCCGTTCGGCGGCGAGACGGAGAATGGCTTCCGCAAATTCTGCGCCAAGTTCGCCGCTGACGGCCTGAAATGCTCGTCGGCCGGTACCGGCCCGGCCCAGGTTGCGGTTGCCATCAAGACAGCGATTGCGGCACTTGAAGGCCAGGTCGTGCCGCAAGCGGTCAAGCTGCCGCTGGCGATCGTCGAGGATCCGAACTTCAAGGCAGGCCAGGATTACTTCCCCGACCAGTCCGACAATTTCTTCGTCGGCAATTCCTTCCCGACCTGCGGCATCAATTTCACGGCGCAGGAAATCATGGGCCAGAGCAAGGAAAACCAGTAAGCTCCAACAGCCCGACGCCGCGGGAAATCCCGCGGCGTCGGCGCTCGACATCCTGATTGCCAAGCGCCTGGGGAGGGCCGATGGACGGTGCGGTTCCGCTCTTCCGCATGGAAGGCATATCCAAGCGCTATGGCGGCGTGCGGGCGCTGGAAAAGGCCGAGCTGTCGGTCACTCCAGGCAGCATCCACGCCATTCTCGGCGAGAACGGCGCCGGCAAATCGACGCTGATCAAGGTCATGGCGGGGGTCGTCGCGCCCGACGAAGGCCGCATGATGCTGGACGGAAGCGAAGTGAAATTCGCTTCGCCGGCCGCCGCCAACCAGGCCGGCATCGTGTGCATCTTCCAGGAACTGTCGCTCGTCCCCGAACTCAGCGTGGCTGACAACATCGCCATTTCCGATCCGCCCAAGCGTTTCGGCATGATCGACCGCAAGGCACAGCGCCGCGTTGCGGAAGAAGCCCTGGCTCGCGCCGGCGCCTCCGATATCCATCCACTGGCGCTGGTCAAGGATCTTCCTCTTTCAAGAAGGCAGATGGTCGAGATCGCCAAGGCACTGGCGCGCAAGCCACGCATCCTGATCCTCGACGAGGCGACCTCGGCTCTGACCGCCGCTGACGTCGCCAGGGTTTTTGCCGTGTTGAAGCGGTTGCGTTCGGAAGGGCTGGCGCTGCTCTACATATCGCACCGCATGAACGAGATCGCCGAGCTGGCCGACCAGTGCACGGTGTTCCGCAATGGCCGCAATGTCGCCAGCTATGCGGCCGGCACCAAGAGCGACAATGAGGTCGTCGAACTGATGATCGGGCGCGAATACAGCCACATCTTTCCGCCCAAGCCCGCGCGGGCGGCTGCTACAGCCGCGCCGGTTCTCGAGGCGCGCAGCCTGTCATGGACGGATCGGCTGCACGATGTCTCGCTGTCGGTCGGGGCGGGCGAGGTGGTAGGGCTTGGCGGCCTCGACGGCCAGGGCCAGCGCGAATTGCTGCTCGCCTTCTTCGGTGTGCTGCGCGGCCTGTCGGGCCAAATCCTGATCGACGGCAGGCCGGTGGCGATCGCCAGCCCGGCCGCCGCGCGCGATGACCGGATCGGCATGGCGCTGATCCCGGAGGACCGCAAGACCGAAGGCTTGATGCTGCCGATGACGGTGCGCGAAAACCTCTCCTTCGCCGCCCTTGACCGGCTGTCCAGGGCCGGCATCATCGATCGCGCCGCCGAGCAGCGGCTGATCGACGACATGGTCGGTCTTCTGGCGATCAAGACGGCCGGCCTCGACATTCCGGTCGGCGCGCTGTCCGGCGGCAACCAGCAGAAGGTCGTCATCGCCAAATGGCTGATGCGGCAGCCGCGGATCATCCTGCTCAACGACCCGACACGCGGCATCGATGTCGGGACCAAGCAGGAGCTTTACCAGTTGATGCGCAAGCTTGCCGACCAGGGCGCGGCAATTCTGTTCTATTCGACCGACTATGACGAACTGATCGGCTGCTGCGACCGGGTGCTGGTGCTCTATGACGGGGCGGTGAAGCGTGAACTGGTCGGCGCCGAAATCACCGAGCGGGCGCTGATCGCCAGCGCGCTCAACATTCACGAAGAGATGCCAAAGCAAGGAGCGGACGCGTGAAGGATTGGCGCTACTGGCTTGCCGAACAGCGCGGAACGCTGCTGGCGTTCGGCATCTTCGTCGTCATGTTCGTCATCTACACCTCGAACCATCCGGCGGGCTTCACCGCCAACGTCGTACAGACGGCTTCGAACAAGGGCGTGCTGCTCGCCTTCGTCGCCATGGCGCAGACGCTGGTGGTGATCACCGCCGGCATCGACCTCTCCGTCGGCATGATCTTCACGCTGACCAACTGCCTGGCGTCGTGGCTGGTCGTCGGCACCGGCATCGAGACCGCCTTCGGCGTCATCGCCGTGCTCGGCACCGGGCTGCTGTGCGGGGCAATCAACGGCGCCATCGTTATCTATGGGCGCCTGCAGCCGATCGTCGCCACCATCGCCACCGGCGCGGTCTATTTCGGCATCGCGCTGCTGCTGCGGCCGTTTCCGGGCGGCTCGGTCAATGAGGGGCTCGCCGACGCGCTGACCGGGCGCCTGTTTGGTATTGTGCCGGCGAGCCTGGTGGCGCTGGTGGCGGTCGTGCTTGTCGTCTGGGTGCCGTTCAGCCGGTCGGTGCTCGGCCGCGCCGCTTATGCAGCCGGCTCCTCGGAGATGGCGGCCTACATGTCCGGCGTGCCGATCCGGCGTGGAAAGTTCGCCGCCTATGCGCTTGCCGGGCTGCTTGCCGCGATCGGCGGGCTGTTCCTGACGTTCTTCACCTATACCGGCGATGCGGCCTATGCGAGCGGCAACGCCTATACGCTGTTTTCAATCGCCGCGGTCGTGCTCGGCGGCGTGTCGCTGTTCGGCGGCAAGGGCAGCGCCATCGGCGCGATCTTCGGCGCGCTCGCCTTCCGCACCATCGGCGACCTGCTGTTCGTCTTCGATTTCGATCCGCTCTGGCAGCCGCTGTTCCAGGGCGTGATCCTGCTGATCGCGGTCAGCCTCGGCGCCTTCGCCCTGTTTCGGGTCCGCAACCGGCTGGAGTGGTTCCTGTGAGCGAAACGACTGTAAGTGGTCTCGCCGGCCGCATGCCGAAATTCCTTCGCCGCGCCGACCCGGCGGTGCTGACGGCGTTCGCTTGTATCGTGCTGCTGCTGTTGCTCGGCAGCCTCTATTCGCGCAGCTTCCTGTCGCCTGAATACCTGCTGCAGCAGCTCAAGGTGGCCTCGTTTCTCGGCGTCATCGCCACCGGCATGATGCTGGTCATCCTGCTCGGCCAGATCGACCTGTCGGTGCCATGGTCGGTGGCGGTCGGCGCCATGATGGCCTGTGCCGCAGCCGCGTACGGCCCTGTCGGCGTGGCGCTTGCCATTCCGTTCGGCATCTTCTGCGGTGTCCTGATCGGCATCGTCAACGGCATTGGCGTCGCCTATCTGCGCATTCCCTCGATGATCATCACGCTCGCCACCAACGCGGTCGCGCAGGGGCTGATGGTGGTCTATACGGGCGGTTTCTCGCCGCAGGATTCGGCAACCGGTGCGATGCGCTATCTGGCGACCGGCTTTGCCGTTCCTGGCGTGCCGAACGCAGTTCTCATCTGGGCGCTGATCGGCGCCGCAATGGTGTTCGTGCTGACCCGCACCGGCTTCGGCCGCACTGTCTACGGCATCGGCAACCGCGAGCGTGCCGCCTATCTTTCCGGCATCGACACACGGCGCGTGGTGATGATCGCCTTTGCGGTTTCGGGTGGGCTCTCGGCCTTCGGCGGCGTGCTGTTGGCCGGCTATGCCTCCAAGGCGGCACAGTCGATGGGCGATGCCTATCTGCTGCCGTCGATCGCCGCCGTGGTGCTCGGCGGCACCTCGATCCTCGGCGGGCGGGGCTCCTATCTCGGTACCGTCGCCGGCGTCATCCTGATCACGCTCCTGCAATCAATTCTCTCCGTCATGCAGATGCCGGAGGCGGGGCGGCAGATCATCTACGGCGTCGTCATCGTCGCTATGCTGCTGCTCTATGGCCGCGCGCCGGCAAGCCGCTGACCTGCATGACCGGGAACGACGTGTCATATAAGCCGGCGAGCACTGTTCGAACGATACCCGCCATCGTGGTGATGGGCGTTGCCGGATGCGGCAAGTCGGTCGTCGGCGACGCGCTTGCAGCAGCATTGGGCGCCCCCTTTATCGAAGGCGACAGGCTGCATCCGCCCGAAAACGTCGCGCGCATGGCGAGCGGACAACCGCTTACCGACGCGCTGCGCGAGGGCTGGCTCGACGCGATCGGCCAGCGCATGGCCGCGTCGATCGCAAGCGGGCACGGTGTGGTCGCTGCCTGCTCGGCGCTGAAGCGCAGCTATCGCGATCGCCTACGCGGCTTTTGCCCGGATATCGTTTTCGTCTATTTGGAGATCGACCCGGCAACGGCGATGCGGCGCGTCGGCAATCGCAAGGGCCACTTCATGCCGGCAAGCCTGGTCGACAGCCAGTTCGCCACGCTTGAGGCGCCAGCGGCGGATGAGGCGGCAATAACCTTGGATGGCACGCGTCCGGTCGCCGACATCGTCGCGACTGCCTTGAGCTTGCTGGCACGCTAGTTAGCGCCTCGTTCAGTCCTGCAACTTTCGAGATTGGCTGTCACCCCTCGATTTCGCCAATCACAATGGTGAAGAGCGTAGAACTCGACGCGTGTGCTTGCCATCGCTCTACGCCTCATCCTCATCGTCGAGCAGCCGGGTGGCGCGCCAGCGGGTTAGTACGATGTTGGTCTGTTCGATGACGAAGAAGCGCGCGGAATCGCGGTCATAGCCTTCGGCCAGCAGCTTTTCGTAGTCGGTGTGCATATGGCGGATGTGGGCTATTGTCGCCAGCCATACGGCGATTGTCGGCGGCAAGGTCTTCATATGCACGGCGCCGGCATCGGCACGGATTTTTTCCATGTCGGCATAGGGCGCCAGCGGCAGGATCGCTGTCAGTGCCTTGGCGATAGCGCGGCGGCGGCCGGTCGGGGCGCTCACTGCTCATCCGATCTGGGTGACTCGTCCCGCCCGGCCATGGTCGCCTCGGCGAAGGCATCGGTCGAAGCGAAATAGGGCTTGATGTCGATGACCGGCGTGCCGTCGAGCACGTCGATGGCGTCGAGATCGACGCGGCCGGTGTTGATGTCGACGGCAACCAGCCTGGCGACATGCAGGCCAATTGGGTTCGGCCGGGCAGGGGAGCGCAGCGAAAAGACACCCTTCGGTTCAACTGCATGGCGGGGTTTCTGGACAATCAGTTGCCGCGGCGCATGGTGCAGCCAGGACAGGACGATGATGTGGCTGGCGCGTTCCAGCCCAAGCAGGCCATCCCGATAGAGCGGATCGATCGTGAGAACCGCCGGTTGTCCCGTCTCCCGCGCGGCCCTCATGTTTTTGGGGCAGGTTTCCCGTGTAGTCCACGGCGAGGCGATACGGCCGATGAAGACGATATGGCCATCCGGTGGCATCGTTGCCGGGTCGGTTTCCAGAAGCTTTTCGCCGCTGCGCGTTTCGAACATGGTTCTCGCCTCGATGCTTGCGGCTTTGCGCGATCCGCCACGCATGCGTCATTTTCTTGTCCGGAAGCGACATAGCGCTTGCAAGCCTATCAAAATCGACATAAACATATGTTTATATCTTTTTCAAAGAGAATGCTCGCATGCATGTCGCTCTCGACACGATGGTAGATACATTGAAGGCGGCGGCCGAATCCAGCCGGCTGCGCATATTGGCACTGCTGTCGCGCGGCGACCTGACCGTTTCCGATCTCACCGAAATCCTCGGCCAGTCGCAGCCGCGCGTCTCGCGCCACTTGAAACTGCTGCTGGAGGCCGGGTTGATCGGCCGCTACCAGGAGGGCTCGTGGGCCTTCTTCCGGCTTTCGGATTCCGACACCTCGCGCGATTTCGTGCTTAGGCTGGTCTCCGGCATCCGCGGCGCCGATCCGCAGGTCGAGCGTGATCTCGAACGGCTGGCCGCGGTCAAGCGCAAGCGGCAGGACCGGGCTGCCGAATATTTCTCGGTAAACGCCGCAAGCTGGGACCATATCCGCTCGCTGCACGTGCCGGACCGCGCGGTCGAAGCAGCGCTCGTCAAGCTCGTCGGCAAGCGGCCGTTCCAGTCAATGCTCGATCTCGGCACCGGCACCGGGCGGCTGCTCGAGATCTTTTCGCCGCTCTATCGGCGCGGTGTCGGCATCGACATGTCGCGCGAGATGCTGACGGTGGCGCGCGCCAATCTCGACAAGGCCGGCGTTTCGAATGCGCAGGTGCGGCAGGGCGATATTTTTGCGCCGCCGGTCGAGCGCGACGCCTTCGATCTCGTTACCATCCATCAGGTGCTGCATTATCTCGACGATCCTGCCCGCGCCATCCGCGAGGCGGCACGGCTGTTGCGCCCGGCCGGCCGGCTGGTGATCGTCGATTTCGCGCCGCACACGCTGGAGTTCTTGCGCGAGGAGCACGCGCATATGCGTCTCGGCTTTTCCGACCGGCAAATCGGCGACTGGTTTTCCGAGGCTGGCCTCGATCTCGAGGACAGCCAGGAATTCGAGCCGCGCGGCGGCAACGAGGCCAAGCTCACCGTCAAACTCTGGCTCGGCCGCGATCGGCGCATGCTGATTGCCGAGCCTTCCAACGACAGACAACCGGCCAATGCGTATCCGATAGGGGAAACCGCCTGATGAACCAGTTCCGCTTCTCCCGCCGCCCCGACATCGGCGACAAGGTCAGGGTTTCGTTCGAGTTCTTTCCGCCGAAAAACGACGAGATGGAAGCAAGGCTGTGGGATACGGTCACCCGGCTGGAGCCGCTCAAGCCCAAATTCGTCTCCGTCACTTATGGCGCCGGTGGTTCGACCCGCGAGCGCACGGCCCGCACCGTCAAGCGCATCCTCAACGAAACGACGCTGACGCCGGCGGCGCACATGACTTGCGTCGATGCGGCGCGTCACGAGGTCGATGCGGTGATCCGAGAGTTCGCCGATATGGGCGTCAAGCGTTTCGTCGCCCTGCGCGGCGATCCGGCCGAGGGCGTCGGCGCGGCCTACCGGCCGCATCCGGAAGGCTATGCCAATGGCGCCGAGCTGGTCGACGCGTTGAAGGGCGCCGGCGATTTCGACATATCGGTCTCGGCCTATCCGGAAAAGCATCCGGAAAGCCCGGATTTCGCCACCGACTTCGACATGCTGAAGCGCAAGGCCGACAATGGAGCGACGCGGGCGATCACCCAGTTCTTCTTCGACAACGATCTTTATGAACGCTATGTCGAGCGGGCACGGCGGGCCGGCATCTACATACCGATCGTGCCGGGCATATTGCCGGTGCACAATTTCACCCAGGTCGCCAACTTCTCGGCGCGTTGCGGCGCCTTGGTGCCGGCATGGCTGGCCGAGCGCTTCGATGGGCTGCAGAACGACCCGCAAACGCATGCGCTGGTGGCGTCCGCGGTTGCGGCCGAGCAGGTGCTGGACCTTGTCGAGCGCGGCGTCGGCGATTTCCACTTCTACACGATGAACCGGGCCGATCTGGTCTTTGCCATCTGCCACATGATCGGCATCAGGTCGCACGAAGTCGAGGCAGCTGGATCGGCCGCGGCGTAAAGCGAAATGTCAAAGATCGGGGGAATGCAAAAGGCCGGGCAAAATGCCCGGCCCTTTCAATGGTTTGTAGTATTCGGTGCTGGTCTTCCCCCGCTTAGCGGCCTTATGGAAGGACGCCCATAATGAGGGCGCCGATGAATGCAAACGCAGCACAAATCATCAATGCGTTGATCGGCCTCGTCAGTCCCATGTCATAGCCTCCTCTTAAAGAGCTATGGCGAGAGTCTAGGGTCATTTGTGCCACAGGCAAGCAGAAACTTTGCTGCAATGCGACGAGATTGTGGAATTTGCGACCTGCCGTTTGCCGTTAGGCATTGAAACTCTTTGTCAAAAGCCGGCTCGGGACCTGTGAATAATTTGTGGCAAAGCCGGGGCAGTAACGAGAATGGCAGCGCTACCGCTCCAGAAATCGGATTCGATTTTCGGACCGACTGAAGGTTCGGAGCGTCAGAGCGTCCTTTGCATGTCCAACCGGGTGCTGCACGCCATACGAATGCGATGGGCAACCAGCAGCGCGTTGTGAGGATAGCCGGGACTTGCATATCCTGCCAATTGGCAGTATATTGTCTGCCAAGTGATGGAGGTTGGAATGAGTGTCGCTTATGCGGTTCGCGATCCTGCAAATCAGGCTTTGCCGGCAAATCTGGCGGATGCATCGGCACGGGCGCGGCTCACGCCAGCGGCTGTTGCCGGCATCGTCAGGCTCGCAGACATCTGGCATCTGACCAGCACCGAGATCTGCACCTTGATCGGCGACGTATCGGAGAGAACCTGGTTCCGTATGAAGAAAGGCGAGTGGGAGGGCGTTCTCTCCCAGGATTCGCTGACACGCATCAGCGCCCTGATCGGCATCTTCAAGGGACTGCGGCTTCTGTTTTCCGAAGCGCTTGCCGATGAATGGGTGCGGTTGCCGAACAAAGGACCTCTGTATGGTGGCCGGCGCCCCCTGGACGTGATGATCGAGGGCGGCATTCCGAAGCTGCTGCAGGTTCGCCAACACATCGACGCTTTGCGTGGCGGACTTTGAATGCAGATCCCGCCGCGCGCCGACATTTCCCAGCGCGACACGATCCGGCTGATTTCGACAGGCAGGCTCAAGGAGCCGGTCCTGATGCCGTTGGCCAGGAATCATGGAGATATGGAGGACCTTGCGGAGCTTGAAGGAGCCACCAGCGGCCGTCTTCAGGCGCAGCAAGGGGGATTGCCCGACCTCGATCCGCGCGAACTGGTTTTCGGGAGGCCGGGCTACACCTTCATCAATGCGGCGTTCGCTTACACCCGTCCGGGCGGCAATCGTTTCAACGATGATGCCAGGGGCGTCTGGTACTGTGCGTTCGATGCGGAAACCGCGCTCGGCGAGGTCTCGTTTCATCTGACGCGCGAGCTTGCTGCGATCGAACGGTTCGAAAACGTTACCGACTATGCGGAGCTCGTTGCCGACTTCATAGGCTCGTTTCACGATCTGCGCGGCGCTGAGTTCAGCAAGGACCCGGTGCTCGATCCGGATACAGCCTTAGCCTATCCTGCCGGTCAGGCGCTGGCGAAGCAACTCCGCAAGCAAGACGCCGCGACCGGTTTTGTCTATCCTTCCGTGAGACATGTTGGCGGGACCTGCCTCGCCGCCTTCCATCCCGATCTCGTTCAGAATCTCCGGCAAGGCGGTCTCTGGCGTCTGGAATGGCAGGGTTCATCTGTTCCGGCGATCACGCCCATATAGCGCCATCTCTAACGCCGCCCGAACAGGCGACCGTCGATGGTGACGAGGCCAAGCGCAATCAGCGCCATGCCGCCCAATTCGAACAGTTCGAGCCGCTCGCCCAGGAACAGGAAGCCGAGCAGGATGGCACTGGCCGGCACGATGAGCGTGACCAGCGAGGCGTTGGTGGCGCCGGCCGAGGCGACAAGGTTGAAATAGAGGATATAGGCGAAGGCGGTCGACAGCAGCGCCAGCGCCAGCACCGCCGCCCAGACCGGCGGCGAAGCCGAGAACAGATTGGCGGTCCGGTAGGTGAACAGAACGACCGGGATCATGATGATGGTCGAGCAAGTCAATTGTCCGGTGGCAATGACCGGTGACGGCACACCCTTGAAGCGGCGGGCAATCATCAGCGCAACCGCATAGGATAGTGACGCTCCGATGAGCGCGAATTTCGCCCAGACCGGGCCGCCGAGCCCGGCGACGAGGCCGGGACCGATCATCACCGCCGTTCCCGCGATACCGAGGGCGATGCCGGCAAGCTTGTTCCAAGACAGCTTTTCGTCGCTGGTCAGGGCGTTGGCGAGGATCAGCGTCCAGAACGGCGTCGTCGAATTGAGCACCGAGGCGACGCCGGCGCCAAGCTCGGTCTGGCCGGCAAAGATCAGCGAGAAAGGGATGACATTGTTGGCGAGCGCCAGCAGGAAGAACAGGCCGGCATGCGGCAAAGCGAGGCGAAAGGATGGGCCGCGAACCGCAAGATAGAGCTGAAGTGCCGCCGCCGCGATGGTGACGCGGAACAGCACCAGCACCAGCGGAGGAAGTTCCGCCACCGCAATGCGGGCAAAGAAGAACGAACCGCCCCAGATGGCGCCGAGCAGCAGAAGCTGCGCCAGTCCTTGGGCACCATCGGCCCGCGCATCGTGGTGGTGGCAGCTATCGCCATTGGTCGTCCTCCCAGACGAGATGCCTTGCTCTTCAGGCGTCTGTTCACGCCATACCCGATCCGGCCGCAAGGGCCACCCGAAACCTGAGCGATGGCCTAGCTCGCCCATAACCGGCGCGTAGCGCCGCGAAGCCGGGGCGGCGAGACATAGAATTGTTTTCATTAGCCGCTAGCTTGGATTAATTGTGCGCAGCCTCAGTCAAGGGATTCGTCCATGCAGCGATTCGAAAATGCCCGCAAGGCAGCGCTGGCGCTGCGCCCGGACGATCCGATCTATTGCTTCCGCCCGCAGGTGCTGAAGGCGGACGCCAAACAGTTCATGGGCATGTTTCCCGGCAAGACCGCCTATGCGGTCAAGACCAATGGCGAGCAGATCGTGCTCAACGCACTGGTCGAGGCCGGCGTCAGCGCCTTCGATGTGGCCTCGCCCGGCGAATTCGCTGCCGTGCGCGCCGTCTCGCCGGACTCCGAGATGCTCTACATGCACCCGGTCAAGGCGCAGTCGGACATCAGGCTGGCGCTGGAAAAGTACGCCATTCGCGTCATTTCGCTCGACCATGAGGACGAAATCACCAAGCTGACCAGGGTGGTGCGGGCGCTCGACATCGATCCGGGCGCGATCACCGTGTTCGTGCGCATCCAGACGAAAGGCTCGGCGGCCTACGAACTGTCGAAGAAGTTCGGCGCCGGACCGGCCAATGCGGTGGAACTCGCCGAACGGCTGAACCGGACCGGCTACAAGGTCGGGCTGTGCTTTCATGTCGGCAGCCAGATCGAGGATCCCGACACCTATGAGCGGGCGCTGGCTTCGGCCGACTGGGTGCGCAACCGCGTCGGTTTCGACATTGCCGGGCTGGATGTCGGCGGCGGCTTTCCGGCCGAATATGGCCACGACCCGAACAGCCGCAAGCCGGAGATGCCGTCGCTCGGCCAGATCATGTCGCGATTATCGGGCGACCTCCAAGAGTACCAATTCGATCAGATGCCGCTGGTGGCCGAGCCCGGCCGAGTGATCGTGGCGCGCTGCCTGTCGCTGATCGTGCGCGTGCTGCTGCGCAAGGGCAAAAGGCTCTACATCAATGACGGCATCTGGGCGTCGCTGTCGGATTCATGGACCGGCAAGATCACGCTGCCGGCGCGCTTCATCCCCGATCCGGCGATCCGCTCGCGCAATGGCGAGGACAAGACCATCGTGCCGTTCAAGGTCTGCGGCGCGACCTGCGATTCCGTCGATATATTGTCGCGGCCGTTCTGGCTGCCCGAAACCGTCGATACCGGCGACTGGATAGAGATCGGCCATATCGGCGCCTACTCGCTGTCGCTCAGGACACGGTTCAACGGCTTCTATCCCGACACCTTCGTCGAGGTGGCAACGCCATTCGACGAAGGCGACGCGCCGCAAGGGTTCGCCAGCCTCGAGACGATGGCGGATTAGTGAATAGTGAATAGTGAATAGTAGTAGCTCTTGTGCTCTGCGCGGCTCAGGTGTTGTTCTTTTCACCATTCACCATTCACCATTCACCATTCACCATTCACCATTCACCATTCAGTCAGGCTACTCCGCCGCCGGCCTGGATGTTCTCGCCGGTCAGCCAGCGAGCTTCGTCCGAAGCCAGGAAAACCGCGACATCGGCGACGTCGCGCGGCGCTCCGATCCGGCCGAAGGGCGACATGCCGGCGGCCACGGCCCGGTCCCGCTCCGGAAGCAGGTCGGTGTCGGTGAAGCCTGGCGAAAGCGCATTCACGGTAACGGCGCGCGGGCCGAGTTCGCGCGAGAGGACGCGGACGAACTGCTCGACGGCTCCCTTACTGCCGAGATAAAGCGCCGTGTGCGTGAAGAACATCTTCGTTCCACCGGTGGAGACGGCAATGATGCGGCCACCGTCGCGAACGCGGCGCGCCGCTTCCTGAAGCGTGAAGAAGGTGCCCTTGGCATTGGCCCCGAACACATGATCGAAGTCCGCTTCGGTGGCCTCGACGAGCGGCTTTATGACGGCGACGCCGACATTGGCTACGACGATGTCAATCGGCCCCATCTGCCGTTCGGTTTCGTCGAACAACTTGCGAATGTCGGGGATGCTGGAGACGTCCGCATGGATGGCGACGGCTTTTCCGCCAATCCCTTCAATGGCGGCAACGACTTCCCTGGCTGCTTTCTCGTTGCCGACATAGTTGACGACCACGGCAGCACCCTTGGCCGCGAGCCCCTCGGCGATGGCGCGTCCGATGCCGCGCGAGCTGCCGGTCACAAGTGCGGTCTTGCCTTCGAGTGGACGATGCATGGCTGTTCCTTCGTCTGGCTACGGCCGCCTCGATCGAGCGGCGTTCAGGGGAAAAGCTAGGGGCATGCTATTGCTCAGAGAATAGCCTATTATCTGACTGACTTGTTAAGCCTGAGGTACATAATGCGAGGAAGCGAGTTTTCCGAACTCACGGCATTTGCAGCAATCATCGAAGAGGGCAGCTTTGTCCGCGCCGCGGCCAAGCTCAGGATTTCGCCTCCAGCACTCAGCCAGACGATACGTGGGCTGGAAGAGCGTCTCGGTGTCCGCCTGCTTAACCGCACCACGCGCAGCATGTCGCCGACCGCTGAGGGCGAGAAGCTGTTTGCCCGCATCGCACCGGCATTCGGCGAACTGGAAGGCGCCGTCGCGGACGCGCATGCATCACGCGGCCGGCCAGCAGGCTCGCTGCGCATCAATGTTCCGCGCATCGCCGCCACGCGTTTCATCGCGCCGATCCTCGGCGATTTCCGCCGCGCCTATCCCGATATCGCCCTCACAATCATTGTCGACGACATGCTCACCGACATCGTCGAGGGCCGCTTCGATGCTGGAATCAGACTGGGTGAGCGGCTGCACAAGGATATGGTGGCTGTGAAGCTCAGCGAGGAGCTCGAGATGGCTGCAGTGGCGGCGCCGAGGTATCTGCAGCATCACCCGATACCCCGTCACCCCGCGGACCTGCATCAGCACCAGTGCATCAATTTCCAGTGGCCGAGCGGCGGCAATCTCTACCGGTGGGAGTTCGCCCGAGGCCAACGTGCCCTGGAAGTGGCCGTCAGCGGTGGCCTGACGGTCAACGATACGGACCTGATGATCGGGGCGGTTCTGGATGGGGTCGGCGTGGCGTACATGCTGGAATACCAGGTCCGGCCGTGGATCGAAGCGGGAAAGCTCATCCGCTTTCTCGAAGCCTGGTCGCCGAGATTTCCGGGTTTTTATCTATATCACGCAAGTTCCCGGCAGGTTCCCGCGCCGCTGCGAGCCTTCATCGATTTCTTGCTTGCCAGGCGGTGATGTGAATAGTGAATAGTGAATAGTAGTAGCTCTGGTGTTCAGTGCGGCTCCGGTGCTATTCTTTTCACCATTCACCATTCACCGCCCTCACAGCCTCGCCAGCAGCTCGAGCGTCGGCCAGCCGTCGACCGGCAGGCCCAGCCGCATCTGCTCCTTGCGGATCGCTTCGCGGGTGTTGGTGCCTAGAATGCCGTCGACGGTGCCGACGTCATAGCCTTTCGCCTCGAGCTTGGTCTGTAGCGCCTTCATCTGGTCGCCGTTGAGGCCGGGGTCGGGGTTGCGCGGATCGAATCGCGGCGCGCCCCCCAGCCGGGCGGCAAGATTTGCCGCGGTCAGGGCATAGGTGAAGGATTGGTTCCACTCGAGATAGACGTCGAAATTGTCGTAGGTCAGGAAGGCTGGCCCCTTGCGACCCATGGGCAGCGCCAGGCCGGCCTTCAGGCCGTTGTCGAGAAGCGGCGTACCGTCGGGCCTGGTAACGCCCCACTGGGTCCATTGCATCAACGGCAGCTTGTTGGTGCGTCCCGTCTGCTCCCACGGCAAATCGTCGGGCACACGGACTTCCTCGATCCAGGGCTGGTCGCGCTTCCAGCCGCGCGACTGGATCTTGCTGGCCGTGCTCATGATCACATCAGGCGCGCTTCCGCGCAGGTCGACCAGGCCATTGCCGTCGCCGTCCACGCCGTGGCCGAGATAGTCGGAAGGCAACATCTGCGTCTGGCCGATCTCGCCGGCCCAGGCACCGGTCACGTCGGCCGGCACCACGCCGCGATCGATCAGCATCAGCAGCGGCACGATCTGCGGCCGGAACAACCGCGGGCGGCGGCAGTCATGCGAGAGGCTGACCAGTGCGTTCAGTGTATGAAAATCGCCTTGCACGGCGCCAAAATCGGTTTCCAGGGCCCAGAAAGCGGCGATGACGGGCGCCTGGACGCCGAATTCGCGATCGGCGCGGGCAAAGATCTCGGCATATTTTTGCAGATTGGCCGCACCTTGCTTCAGCCGGTGGGACGAGATCATGCGGTTCGAGAATTCGATGAAGGTCTGGGTGAAGACGCCCTGGGCGCGGTCGCGTGCCAGCGCCTTCTCATCGAGGGTGGCGTTTTCCAGCGCATCAAGGCCGGCAGCGCCGACGCCGGCCGCCCTGGCCTCCGCCGCCACGCCCTGCTTCCATGCCTCGAAATCGCCGCCGCATTGCTGTGCCGCGGCCGGCACGGCGGTCAGGAGCAGCGCCGCGAGAATTCCAAAGCGCGATCGCATCGCCATCCTTCCGAGAAGATTACCAGCGGTTGCGGGTATTCGTCATTGGCTGTGTCGAAAAGCAGGCGGCAGGCCTGGTGTCAACGGGTGTTCTGCCGCAACCACTTCTTCCAGGCGGCTTCGGAGCCGTTGAAGACGTTGATGTCGGCGTTTCCGGCCATGCCCGGCACGACGCCCGTTCCGGTATACTGCCAGAAGGTGAATGGATGGCTGCCGTATTTCTGGCGCGGGTGCCCGGCGACGGAGCGCAGCCAGTAGGGGTAGCCCCGGAAACCCGATAGACCATTGTCTTCGAAGAAGTCGACCGACGTGTAGATGATCGGCTTCTTGCCGTAGTGTTTTTCGACGATTTTGAGGAATGTGCTCATCTCGCTGCGTACCGTGGCGGAATCTGGCCGCAGCTTGCAGGTCGGCGATTTCGGGTTCCATTCCATGTCGAGAACGGGCGGCATCGCCGAACTGTCTTTGGGCACGTTCTGGATGAACCAGCGCGCCTGGGTAGCGGCCGGCGTGCAAAAGTAGAAGAAATGATAGGCGGCACGGGGGATACCCGAGGCCTTCGTGCGGCTCCAATGCTCGTTGAAAGCTTCATCGAACCGGTCTCCGCCTTCGGTAGCCTTGATAAAGGCAAAGGAGATGCCGCTGGCCCTGGCCGCCGGCCAGTCGATCGATGTCTGGTATTTGGAGACGTCGGTGCCGTGGACGGCGTAGCTCCACGGTGCGCCGCTATCCCATTCATGCGGGTCGGAATCGGCAAAACGGGGCGCGCGTACCGCAACCGTCGGGGCGCTGGACGACGACAGCGATGGCGTCAGATCATCGACCGTCGAGCAGGCACCAAGCAGCATCAGCGTGATGAGGACCGCGAAACGGCGCATCGCTACTTCCCGAGCCGGTTTCAGCCGGCCGCTGATGGGTCTTTCCGCGGGTGGCCCCTCGACCGGGCGCGACGCGTTTGAAACTGACTTACGCGAAGCGCCTGGATCTTCGTTTCATGCATTCCCAAACCGTTGCGCAGTTTGGGACACATGCATGCAAGCCCAGCCGGACGATCACCCCACAGAATCGCCCAGTCCCTCGTGATCGCCGATCATGGTTGATATTCGGTTGACGGCGCTCGACAAGAGCCGCGATTTTGCCGAAACAATGGCGGCAAATCGATGACATAGATCGCGCTCGGGGGGAATTCGAAAAAAATGCAGATCCTTCTGAAGTTCGTCAAATGGCAGCTGGGCCTGGCTGTGCTGGCCGCTGCGATGCTCGCCGGCTGGCTGTATTTCGCGCCGCCGGAACTGATCCGCGTCGGTTCCGGCTATTCGGCCAAGATCGTCTGTTCGAATGTCTTCATCGCAGGGCGAGACGCCGACGACGTGCTCGCCGTCGATGTGCAGGCGCCGGGCCATCCGCTGCTGAAGCTGATGAGAGTGTCGGTGGACAAGGAGAAGGGAACGGTTTCGGCGGGCCTGTTCGGCGGGCTCGGCAAGAGTGTCGCGGTCGCCCGCGACGGGCTCGGCTGCGCCTCGGTTCCCGACAGCGATATTGCCGCCGCCAAGGCTGTCGCGGGAGTTGCACCGACGCCGGCGCCGCTGCCCGATGCGATCTGGCCGGAGGGCGACAAGGCCGATGCCTCGCAGGATCCCGAGGTCACGGCAATCCTCGACGATCCGGCATTGACCGGTGCTGGCATGCGGGCGGTGGTGGTGGTCAAGAACGGCCGCATCGTCGCAGAGCGCTATGGCGACGGCTTTTCCGAAAAGACCCCGCTACTGGGCTGGTCAATGACCAAGACGGTGAATGCGGCGATCGTCGGCACGCTGACGAAGGACGGCAAGCTGGCGATCACCAACCAGGGCCTGTTTCGACCCTGGCAAGCAGATGGCCGTGCCGTGATCAGCCTCGCCGACATGATGGCAATGTCGAGCGGACTGGAATTTAACGAGGATTATGGCGACGTCACCGATGTGACGCGCATGCTCTATCTCGAACCGGACATGGCGGGCTTTGCCGGATCCAAGCCGCTGACCGGCGAGGTCGGCAAGGTGTTTTCCTATTCGAGCGGCACGGCGGTGATGCTGTCCCGATTGTGGCAGGACGCGATCGGCGACAAGGACAAGGCGCTGGCGTGGCCGAGGACCGCGCTGTTCGATCCGCTCGGCATGCAGAGCGCGGTGCTAGAGGCCGACGAGCACGGCACCTTCGTCGGGTCGTCCTATCTCTATGCCACGGCACGCGACTGGGCGCGCTTCGGCCAGTTCCTGCTGCAGGGCGGTGTCTGGAACGGCAAGGAGATCCTGCCTGCCGGTTTCGTCGGCTGGATGCGGGAACCGGCAACTGCCTCGAAGGTCTACGGCAAGGGGCAATTATGGATCGAAGGGCCCGGCGACGAGGAAAACCCCGGCGCCGGCATTGCCGCCGGCCTGCCCAAGGACACCTACTGGATGGAGGGGCATGATGGGCAAACGGCTGCCATCATCACCTCTGAGCAGCTGGTTGTGGTGCGGCTCGGGCTGACGCCGGCCAGGCTCGGCTACCGGCCGCAGGTAATGGTGGCGGCGCTGGTCAAGGCGCTGCATTAGGCTGTATCGATATTCAGGTGATACCGGCCTGCAAACGGCGGTTTCCTGCGCTTCCGGCCTTCGCCGGCCAAAGCACTCATGAGCGGTCGTGGCAGTTAAGGCTACGGCCGGCGTAGGCCGGTGCTCACGTACCCAAAAGTACGCCCCGCGCCGGTTCTCGGAGCCCACCCCGTTTTCGACTCGGCCTGACCTGAATCTCAACACACCCTGGCTATCGACCTAGGCCGATCACAGCGAGCCACGCATAGCCGCGGTAAAGCGCTTGGAAACGGAAGCTTGCACCGGTTCTTGCAGATTCCGAATCCAGAACCGCGCGCAGCGATTGACGTGGCTCGACATGGAATTTTTTCAGCCAGCCGCGCAGCAGCGTGCGGAACCAGCGGGGCAGGGCCTCCTGCTGGCCGAAATCGACGATATGCAGCGAGCCGCCAGATGACAGGGCAGCAAGAGCCGCGGATACCGTCTTCTCCCAGCCGGGGATCATCGACAGCGAATACGAGACAAAGACGCGGTCGAAATTTTCGACGCCGAACAGCGCCTTTGCGTCGAAATCCGTCGCATCGCCGCGCGCCAGCGTGACGCGGCCGGAGAGGCCTTCGCGGGCAAGGGCGGCGGTGGCCGTCTCCAGCATCTCGGCCGAAATATCGAGGCCGAAGAAGCGCGCGCCGGGATAGCGGCGGGCGGCAAGGATGATGTTGCGGCCGGTGCCGCAGCCGAGCTCGAGCACGGTGCCGCCGGCCGGCACATCCAGGCCGGCGATAAGCCGGTCGCGGCCGAGCAAATAATATTTGCGTGTCAGGTCGTAGATATGACGCTGCCAGCGGTAGACGCCGTCCATCAGCTCGGCATGGCTGGCAGGCAATTCGGTCGCGCTCATGCGCCCTGCTTCAAGTAGAGATGAAAGCCGCCATAGATGGCCGAGCGGTCGCGGGCCGAAAACTCGCGCGAGGCGTCGTTCTCGTAACGCCACTGGTCGAGCAGCGAATTCGAGACGCGGCCGGACAGCAGGCTGGGTTCCGCTGCGGTGCGGAAGATGACGCGGGCGCCGGCGGAGGCGGTTCGGGTGATCTCGGCCCACAACCCGTTGAGCTGGTCGTCCGTCATCCAGTCCTGTGCGTCGAGCAGCACGAAGCGGTCGACCGAACCGGCATCCTTGCCGGCAAGGAACTCGATCAGATTGGCATGGTGGATTGCCACGCGATCGACATTGTTGCGGATCGTCTTGTAGTTGCGCTTTTCGAGATAGGCGGGCAGGGCGGCCTCGCCGGGATTGGGATAGCGGCGGGCAAAAGCCTGCCAGGCGAAATAGTTGGTCTTCAGCGGAAAATCGCAGGCGAGCTTTTCCAGCCGCGCCTTGAGCACGCTGGCCATGGTGCCGTCACCCGAGGTGATCAGCGAATCGTACTGGGCCGGCGGAATGCCGAGGCCGAACAGCGAAGCTTTTCGCGAAGTCGCCCATTTCAGCAGCGGTTTTTCGAAGACCGGCGCCAGCTCTTCGTCGAAGAAGCGGCGCTGATCGGCGATGCTCTTGGCGTCCATGATGTCGGCCGGGTCGACGCCGAAGAATTTTGCGGTGCGATGGCCCATGGCGATGAACAGGCCAAGCAGGCCGGTCTGGTAGAAATTGCGGTCGAAGACAGCGATGCGGCGACGGCCGCGCCAGCTGCGGCGCTCCCAATAATGGCGGCTGACCGGGTCGAGATGCGGTGCGATGAAGCGGTCGTAGGCCTGCGAATTGTGCCCGGTCTCAGCCGCGCCGAAGAAACGGAACAGGTCGCCCTGCGACGGCAGGTGACGGACGGCTTCGAGCTTCATACGGTTCAGCGCGATGTGGGCGGTGTTGAGGTCGACGGCATCGATCCTTTCCGGCGACCGGGTGAGATAGGCGAGGATGTTGCAGCCGCCCGAGGCAATGGTGACGATGCGGTGACCCTTGCCGAGCTGCATCGCGTCCATGTCGATTTCGGGGTCTTCCCAGATCTGCGGGTAGACAAGGCCGGAGAACAGGAACGCGAACAAGCGCTCGGAGATGCCGGCTTTCGACAGCGGGCGGTTCTGGTAGACGGCTTTGCCAACTTCCTTGCCGCGGCGAAAAACCAGTTCTCCAGAAATGTCCGTCATGGCAAGGCGATTCCCGTTTGCTTTGCCGCAAGCGGGTAGCGCAGGGTCATGACAGGCCGGTGACAGCCTGTTGACGCGAGTTCAGGCCTTGCCAAATCCACCAGGCGTCGGCGTCGTCACGATGACTGCCTCGCCGGCGTCGAGGATGGTCTGATCGCAGGCCTTCAGGACCTCGACGCGGCCATCCTTGCGCCGGACCTTGGTCGAGCCGGCCTCGCCATCGCCGCCTCCGTCCAGTCCCTGCGGCGGGCGGTTGCGATGCGAGGACAGGATCGCGCATTCCATCTTTTCAAGAAAGCGGATGGTGCGCTTGGTGCCGTCGCCGGCGCTCCATTTGCCTTTGCCGCCGGAACCTTCGCGGATATGAAAGTCCTCGAGCAATACCGGGAAACGCAGTTCCAGCACTTCCGGGTCGGTCAGGCGCGAATTGGTCATATGGGTGTGGACGCCGGAGGTGCCGTCAAAGCCGCGACCGTTGTTCATGCGGCCGGCCGGCGAACCGGAGCAGATCGTCTCATAATACTGGTACTGCTTGTTGCCGAAGGTGAGATTATTCATCGTGCCTTGCGCATTGGCCATTGCCCTCATCGCGCCGAACAGCGCGTTGGTGACGTGCTGCGAGGTCTCGACATTACCGGCGACGACTGCCGCGGGATAGGCGGGCTTCAGCATCGAGCCGTCGGGAATGATGATGTTGATCGGCCGGAGACATCCGGCATTCATCGGGATGTTGTCTTCGACCATGACGCGGAAGGCATAAAGCACCGCGGCACGGGCGACCGGCTCTGGCGCGTTGAAATTGTTCTTCATCACTGGCGACGTGCCGGTGAAGTCGACGGTCGCTTCGCGCTTGTGCCGGTCGACCGATATCTTCACCTTGATCATTTGGCCGGTGTCGGTCGGATATTCGTATTCGGAACTGTCGGGCAGCCGCTCCAGTACGCGACGCACGCTTTCGGCGGCATTGTCCTGGACATGGCCCATATAGGCTTCGACGACGCCAAGGCCGAAATGCGCGACCATCTTGCGCAGCTCGGCGACGCCCTTTTCGTTCGCGGCGATCTGCGCCTTGAGGTCGGCGATGTTCTGGTGCGGATTGCGCGCCGGGTAGGGGTGGTCGGTCAGCAGCGCCTCCAGGTCCTTCTCGCGGAACCTGCCGCGATCGACGATGCGGAAATTGTCAAACAGCACACCTTCCTCATCGACGGTAGTGGCAAGCGGCGTCATCGAGCCGGGCGCGGTGCCGCCGATGTCGGCATGGTGGCCACGCGAGGCTACGTAGAAGAGGATCTCCTCCCCCCTCGAGGGGGAGGTGGCGGCGAAGCCGCCGGAGGGGGTCGTTGCGGCAGTGCTCGACGCATTTGTGGTGCCTTCTGAGAGGACCCCACCCGGCCGCTTCGCGGCCACCCTCCCCTCGAGGGGGAGGGAAAACACCGGTGTCACCACGGTGATATCAGGCAGATGCGTGCCGCCATTGTAAGGGGCGTTCAGGGCAAAGACGTCGCCGGGGTGAATGTCGCCGGAATTGAGCCGGATGATGGTCTCCACCGAGCGGTCCATCGAGCCGAGATGCACCGGCATATGCGGCGCGTTGGCGACCAGCGCGCCATTCCGGTCGAAAACGGCACAGGAGAAGTCGAGCCGCTCCTTGATATTGACCGAATAGGCGGTGTTCTGCAGCGTTACGCCCATCTGCTCGGCGATCGACATGAACAGATTGTTGAAGACCTCCAGCATCACCGGATCGGCTTCGGTGCCGAGTGCGGCCTGCCGGTGCTTCTTCTCGATGCGGCGCATCAGTACATGGTCCTTGGCGGTGATCTCGGCCTGCCAGCCGGGCTCGACGACGATGGTCTGGTTCGGCTCGATGATCAAAGCGGGGCCGGCGATCTTGTTACCGGGCTTCAGCGTTTCGCGAGGGAAGATGCCAGCGTCGCGCCAGATGCCGTCGACGAAAATTTTCCGCGTCCCGGAAGGACTTGCGGCCTTGTGTTCAAGAAATGAATCGCTTTCGTCGCGGCCGGTGCTGCCGGTATCGGTACCTTCGACGCCGACCGATTCGACGATCATCGGCTTGTCGTCATAGACGAAGCCGAACTGCGCCTTGTGCGCCAGTTCGAAGTCCGCCTTGGCCTGCGCAATCGAGCCGTGCCCAAAGTTCACAGGCAGCGCGGTATCGGTGCCGTCATAGCGGATCTGCAGCACCGGCTTCGAGGCGACCGCGTCTTCGGTGATGCCTTGCGCGGCGAGTTCGTCGATGACGGCTTTGCGCAGCGTTGCGATGAGCTCGTTGATCGCCGGCCCGGAATCGTCCGCCAGCGGCTTCAGCAGCGCCTGCTGGCGTGACGCAAACACCGAGGACAGGCCGATGCCGTATGCCGAGAGCAGGCCGGAAAAGGGATGGATCAGCACAGCCTCCATGCCGAGCGCATCGGCGACGAGGCAAGCGTGCTGGCCGCCGGCGCCGCCGAAACAATTCAGCAGGTATTCGGTGACGTCGTAGCCGCGCTGCACCGAAATCTTCTTGATGGCATTGGCCATGTTTTCGACGGCGATGGTGACGAACCCTTCGGCAACGGCTTCCGGCGAGCGGCCGTCGCCGATTTCGGCGGCAAGTGCGGTGAACGTCTCGCGAACTGTCCGCACGTCGAGCGGTTCGTCCTGGCCCGGCCCAAAAATGGCCGGAAAGAAGTCGGGCTGCAGCTTTCCCAGCATGACATTGGCGTCGGTGACCGCAAGCGGACCGCCGCGCCGGTAGGCGGCCGGGCCGGGATTGGCGCCGGCCGAATCCGGCCCGGCGCGAAAGCGGCCGGCCTCATAGTGCAGGATCGAGCCGCCGCCGGCGGCGACGGTGTGGATGCGCATCATCGGCGCGCGGATGCGCACGCCGGCGACCTCGGTGTCGAAGGCGCGCTCGTAGTCGCCATCATAGTGGGCGACATCGGTGGAGGTGCCGCCCATGTCGAAGCCGATGACTTTGCCGAAACCGGCGAGTTTTGCCGTCTCGACCATGCCGACGACGCCGCCGGCCGGGCCGGACAACAGCGCATCCTTGCCCTGGAACATGTCGGCGGCGGTGAGGCCGCCCGACGACATCATGAACATAAGGCGGGGGGATTGGCCAATCTCCCCCGTTGTGGGGGAGATGCCCGGCAGGGCAGAGGGGGGCGTGACAGACTGAGATGTTGGCGGGACAGCGCCCCCCTCTGTCGGCTTCGCCGACATCTCCCCCACCAGGGGGGAGATTGGCGCGGCACCCAGTTCCGCCGCAACCCTTTGCACATACCTTGCCAGGATCGGCGACAGATACGCGTCGACCACCGTGGTGTCGCCGCGGCCGACCAGCTTGATCAGCGGCGAGACCTCGTGGCTGACCGAGACCTGCGAGAATCCGAGCTTTCGACAGACTTTGGCGACCGCCTTTTCGTGATCGGGATGTTTCCAGGCATGCATGAAGACGATCGCGACCGCATCGATACCGTCAGCCTTGGCCTGTTCGATGGCAGGACGCACGTCGGCGATGTCGAGCAGGCGTTCGACACGACCGTCGGCGCGCACGCGTTCGTCGATCTCGACGACGCGCTCGTAGAGCTGTTCGGGAAGGATGATCTGCTTGGCAAAGATATCGGGCCTGGCCTGGTAGGCAATCCTCAGCGCATCGCGGAAGCCCTTGGTGATGAGCAGCAGCACGCGGTCGCCCTTGCGCTCGAGAAGCGCATTGGTGGCGACCGTGGTGCCCATTTTGACGTCGCCGATCAGCGCGGAAGGGATTGGGGTGCCGGGCTGGACGCCGAGCAGTTCGCGAATGCCCTGGATGGCAGCGTCGGCATAGGCTTCGGGATTTTCCGAAAGGAGTTTCCTGGGATGCAGCCCGCCTTCCGGGTCCCGGCCGATGATGTCGGTGAAGGTACCGCCGCGGTCGATCCAGAAATCCCATCTTGCGGTCATGGCAGCGCCTCCGGCATTTTCACTTTACGCATCCTGTTAGTGCTCAACGCTTTGTACGGCCAAGCGCTTGATGTTACACGCGGAAACGCAACGTTACGAAACTCATCATGACCTGATGCATTGTGTTCTCGATCGTCGCCGGTAACGGTGGCGTGATTAGAGGAGAGATATCATGAAGAAACTCATTCTTGCGTCGGTCTCGGCGCTTGCCTTGCTTGGCGTTGCGGCCTGCAGCGATAGCGGCACCGACAACACTACGACGCAGAGCACTAACCCGCCGGCATCCGACCAGACGATGAAGCCGGCTGCTCCTGACGCTAACAAACCGGCCGAGCCGGCCCCGGCCCCCGCTCCTGCGCCGGCTGCCCCTGCGCAGTAATTGATGTGACAACCAAGAGAGGCCGGCCTCACACGCCGGCCTTTCTGCTGCTTACGATACCCGCGCCTTGCGGCCGAGTGCGCCGACGCAGGTAACCGCAACGCGAAAAGTACGCCTCGCCCCTTACTTGCGCCGAAACGACGACCCAAGGCGCCAATCGCCAGGCTCGCCGTTTGCGCGGCGAGGCTGCCGTCTGCGGATTTTCCATGGGTGAGCGCTAGCGCCAGCCGCCTCAGGCATTCCGCCAAATCGATTGGGCCAGCCCCTGCGGCACTGTCTTGGCTTGATAGCGATGGGCGGTTGGCCCTATGAAACCCTCATGTCGATTTGGGACCGCCTCGGCGACTTCGTCACACGCGTTTCATCTTCAGCGTCGTCAGGCGTCGCCGAAGTGGTCGAAGCCGTGCGCACGGTTTTCTCCGGCGATGCCGATCTGCGCCGGCGCGTCGCCTTCTCGGTGGCGATGATCGCGCTGTCGGCCAAGATGGCCAAGGCAGACGGCATCGTCACCCAAGACGAGGTGCGCGCCTTCCAGGAAATATTCGAGGTGCCGAAGGAACAGAGGCGCAATGTGGCGCGGCTCTACGATTTGGCCAAACGCGACATTGCCGGTTTCGAAACCTATGCCGAGCGGATGGCGCAGCTTTGCGGTTCGGGCCATTCGAATTGCCTGATGCTGGAGGACATACTCGACGGGCTGTTCCACATCGCCAAGGCCGACGGGCTGGTGCATGAGCGCGAGCGCCAATTCCTGCATCGCATCGCCGAGATCTTCCGCATCGATGAGGCGCACTACCAGAGCATCCTGGCGCGGCATGTCGATCTGGGCGCCGCCGATCCTTATGTTGTGCTCGGCATCGAGCGTGGGAAGCCGTTCGAGGAGGTCCGCAGGCGCTACCGCAAGTTGGTCTCCGACAATCATCCGGACCGGCTGATCGCACGCGGCCTGCCGCAGGAATTCATCAAGATCGCGACGACCAGGCTGGCGGCGATCAACGCGGCCTATGAGATGATCGAGCGAGGCCTGCGGCACGCATGAGCGGCTTTCCGCCCGACGAGCCGAGCGCCGAGGTTAGGGTATCGCCGAATTTCGGACCGCGGCGCGGCACGCTTAGACCCGATATGATCGTGCTGCACTACACCGGCATGGCGACCGGCGCCGGCGCCGAGGCATGGTTGTGCGATCCGGCAAGCGAGGTCTCGTCGCACTATCTGGTCCATGAGGACGGCCGCATTGTTCAGATGGTAAGGGAAAGCGATCGCGCCTGGCATGCCGGCAAGAGCTCGTGGTTCGGACAGAGCGACATCAACTCCTGTTCGATCGGCATCGAGATCGTCAATCCGGGGCATACTCTCGGCTATCGCAATTTTCCAAAACCGCAGATCGACGCGGTGATCGGCCTGTGCGTCGGCATTGTCGAGCGCCATTCCATTCTGGCGCAGCGGGTGCTCGCCCATTCCGACGTGGCACCGGGGCGCAAGGTCGATCCGGGCGAGAAATTTCCATGGAAAGCCTTGTTTGCCGCCGGTGTCGGCCATGTTGTGCCGGCAGCACCGATCCGGCGCGGCGCCGTACTGAAGCCAGATGATACCGGCGCCGAGGTCGAGGCGCTGCAGTCGATGCTGTCGCTCTATGGTTATGGCGTCGAGATCACCGGCGCTTTCGACCGGCAGACCGAAATCGTGGTCGAGGCATTTCAGCGGCATTTCCGGCAGCGCCTGGTCGACGGCATGGCTGACGGATCGACGATCCGCACGCTGGAAAGGCTGCTCGCTTCCGCAAGGATAGCCTCTCTCAAATAATCTTTTCCCAGATTAAAAGTTACAATCTGTTACCTAAAGTGAATTGCGCCGCCTTCTTTGGCGCCAATTCCGTCGTCAAAGGCGATCCGTACAGATTGTCGGACCTCTACCCCCCCAGATGTTCCGATGTTGATTGAGGGTATCTGCGCGAAGTTCTTTGTGCAGATCAAACAGAACAGGATCACATGCAGAAATTGACCGTTTTAACGGCAGCCATTGCTGCCGGCGTAATGACTTTTGCCTTCAGCGCGGCGAACAGCGCGCCGCTGAGCCAGCGGGCCGATCAAGGCTTCAGTGCCGCAGCCGGCAAAACCGCCATGCCGAAAGCCACCCGTGGTACAAAAATAGAGAAGACCACCACCGCAAAAGTGGAAAAAGCGGCCGCGGTAAGGACGAAAAAGCCAGTCTCCGCGAAAAGGCCAACCGCTGCGAGAAAGACAATCGCCAAACAGCATGTGAAGCGTAACCGCAAACGTATCGACCACATGGCAACGGCGTCAGTCGCTCCGAAGAGCAGGCCAGCGCCCCAGGCGGCGGTTGTCGGCGGCAGCGGACAGTATTCGGCGATCATTGCGCGATATGCCGCCAGCTACGGCGTGCCGGTATCGCTCGCCAATGCCGTCATCAAGATCGAGAGCAACTACCAGCCGAACCAGGTCGGCAGCGCCGGCGAGATCGGCCTGATGCAGATCAAGCCGGCGACGGCAAGAATGATGGGCTATAGCGGTTCGGTTCAGGGTCTCTACGATCCCGATACCAACATCAAATACGGCATGAAGTACCTTGCCATGGCGCGGGATCTCGGCGGCGGCACGACCTGCGGCACGATCCTGAAATACAATGCCGGCCACGGCGCCACACGGATGAACCCGGTGTCCGCAGCCTATTGCGGCAAGGTCAAGGTGCAACTGGCAGCACTTGGAGCGCCCGCCTGACAAGCGATAGCTTGCTTTTTCGTTTGCGTTTTCGGGCCTGAACCCCTTTATACGCCTTGCCAGCTGGCCGGGCGGCCGCACCCGCGAAGCCGAAAGGCTGCGGGTGAGGAAAGTCCGGGCTCCATGGAGACACGGTGCCGGTTAATGGCCGGCGGGGGCGACCCCAGGGAAAGTGCCACAGAAAGCAAACCGCCACGATCTAATCGTGGCAAGGGTGAAAGGGTGGGGTAAGAGCCCACCGCGCGACTGGCAACAGGAGCGGCACGGTAAACCCCACCGGGAGCAAGACCGAATAGGGGCGGTGCGAGGGGAAACCCTCGAGGGCTGTTTCCGGCTCACCGTCCGGGTAGGTTGCGTGAGGCGCATGGCAACATGCGCCCAAGATGAATGGCCGCCACGTTCTCGCCCCGTAAGGGGCGAGGGCCATACAGAACCCGGCTTACAGGCCAGCTGGCAGTTTCCCCGATAAAAGGAAATCTCCTGATATCAGCAGGTTACGTCTTCGGGCGCAGCCGTTGATTCACTTTTCGACCCGCAATCGAGCGCGACATTCCTTGAAAATGGTGCGATTAAATCGTACCAGTTGATGACGATATTCAGGAGCGCGTCATGGGACAGGTCGATAAACGCAGCATCACGCTGTCGCCGGAGTTGGCCGCGGCAGTCGACGACGTGGTCGCCGCCGGCGAATATGCCTCGGCGAGCGAGGTGATCCGCGACGCACTGAGGCAATGGAAGGACAGGCGCGACCTGCTCGGCTACACGGTCGAGGAATTGCGCAAGATGGCGCAGGAAGGGATCGACAGCGGACCGGCGCTGGACGGGCCGCCAATCATGGAACGGCTGCGCGCCAAATATCTGAAAATGGCCGAGGCCAAAGGCCTTGAGGAGTGAAATATCGCCTGCTTCCTCAGGCATTGATCGACCTCGAAGCCATCGTCGACTACATTGCCGAACAGAATCCAAATGCGGCGGTTCGCCTCGTGGATCTCTTGCAAAGGCGGTGGATTTGCTGACCCTGCATCCCTTCTCAGGTGCACCGCGCGAAGACATTGCGCCCGGCATCCGTCACCTGATCGTCGGCGAATACCTCACTTTGTATCGTGTCCGCGAAGAGGCGATCGAAATCGTTCGCGTTCTCCACGGCCGGCGCAAGATCGACGCCGGCGATCTGAATTCGTAGTCGCGCTGCTCAGGTGCCGATGCGGTCTAGCGACGTCTCGATCGCCTGCCAAAGCTCTTCCACCGGCTCGCAGCCGATCGACAAGCGAACGAAGCCGGGCGGAACGGCATCTCCCCTTTTTGATCGCCGTTCGGCCGAAGTGTGTACGCCGCCGAACGATGTCGCTGCCTGCATCAACGCGCAGTTGTTGATGAAATCCTCGGCCTTGTCCTCCGAGGCGAGCACGAACGAGATGAGAAATCCGAAGCGCTCCATCTGGGCGCGGGCAAGATTGTGTGATGGGTCGCTCTCCAGTCCCGGAAAGCGCAAGCCGCTGATTGCGCGATGGTCTTTCAGCCGTCGCGCTATCATTTCGGCCGAAGCGCACATGCGGTCGAAGCGCACGTCCAGCGTTTCGAGGCCGCGATGTACCAGCCATGCCTCGAACGGCCCGGGGATGGCGCCCGACGTCTCGCGCCAGTCGGTCACCCTCGAGATAATATCTGCGTTGCGGCTGGCGACATGGCCGAACAGCACATCGGAATGGCCGTTCGGCGCCTTGGTGTCGGCAGCAATGACGATATCGGCGCCGAGATCGAGCGGGCGCTGGCCGAAAGGCGTCATCGTCGTGTTGTCGACCACAAGCATCGCACCCGCTTTGTGCACGGCTTCGGCGACGGCTGCGATGTCGCATATGTCCAGTCCTGGATTGGCGGGCGTTTCGACGAAGGCAAGCCGGTATCCGTCAAAGCCGCCGTCGAGGAAGCTCGATGTCGGCCGGACGTCGTACGCGACGCCGAAGGACTTCAGGAAACGGTCTGCCAGCGCTCTCGTCGTATGGTAGCCGTCGGACGGCAGCAGGATACGGTCGCCGGCTTTGAGCAGGCCGAAAAACACCGCCGAGATGGCAGCCATTCCCGAGGGAAAGGCGACGCATGGGGCGTCTTCCAGATGCGCCAGCATGTGCTCGACTGCATCCCAGGTCGGATTGCTGAAGCGGCCATATTGATCGTAGCCGGTGGCGTCACCCGGCGCGTGGAAAATGGCGGCCATGGTCAAGGGCAAGGGAATTGGGTCGCCCTTGGCCAGCCCGGCGCGACGCAGATGAGGAAGTGCCGCGGCGCGCGACTTGGCTGTTTCAGACATGGCTTCAAACCTCGTTACTGACCGGAAAAGGAGATGCCGAGGCTATGCGCGGCAACGATCCGCAGCAAGCCGCGTCCGGTTGGACCACACGGCTCTAAACCCTTCGTTAGGCTTAATGGAGGATAAAGACCGGAGTGCCGTCAAAGCTGCTCTCCCCAGCCGTGGCAGGCGCGTTTTGAAGACTGTTCCCGTTGACGCCCATAACACCCCATGATATCCCATTCCGATACTCAAGCCTTCGTTCCGTGTCAGGGTGAAGCGTACGCCAATCGGGCAGCCGCGGCGGCTGCGCGTTTGCCTGCGTTCGCCCGTCATAATGAAGTGGGTTTTGGACGGCGACCGGGCCGGGGCGGCGCGGACAGGAAGATGCAGAGGGGTGCGGCGGCGCAAGCGGCCGTAAGGCGTAATGGACCGGTTTCTGTCGAACGCGGTGAACAGGATCGATGCGAAGGGACGGGTGTCCGTGCCGGCGCATTTCCGTGCCGTTGTGCAGAAACGCGGCTATTCGGAACTTTATGCGCTACGCTGCCTGGATCGCCCGGCGATGGATGTCGGTGGGCTCGACCTGCTCGATCGCTACGAGCAGCGCATCGCGCAGGAAGACCCGTTCCTGCAGGCGGCGGACGACATGTCGTTCTTCTGCCATGGCGATGGAACGTTTCTGAAGCTCGACCAGGACGGCCGTATCACGATGAGCGATTTCATTCGCGAGCATACCGGCATTTCAGCGGAAGTGGCCTTCGTTGGCCGCGGCAATTTCTTTCAGATCTGGGAGCCGGGACGGCTCAGCGCCTATGGGACGGAAGCTCGCGCCCGGCTTTTGCAGCTTCGGCAGGGGACGAAGCCCGGGGAGCGGCCGGAATGATGGCGGGCGACGGCGATGAAGTTCATGCCGTTGGCGGACCAGCCCGTCACATTCCGGTCCTCCTTGCCGAAGTTCTGGAGGCGCTGGCGCCGACAAAAGGCGAGGTGCTCGTCGACGGCACGTTCGGTGCTGGCGGCTACACGAAGGCCATTCTGGCAAGCGGAGCCTCGGTCGTCGCCATCGACCGCGATCCGGATGCGATCGCGGCGGGGCGGACCCTTGAACAGCAGTCCGGCGGCAGGCTCAGGCTTGTCCAGGCACCGTTCTCAACGCTCGACGAGCAGGTTGAAAGTGCCGATGGCGTCGTGCTCGACATCGGCATCTCCTCCATGCAGATCGACCAGCCGGAGCGCGGCTTTTCATTCCGCGCCGATGGACCGCTCGACATGCGCATGGCGCAGGCGGGCCTGAGCGCCGCCGACGTCGTCAACACTTTCAAGGTGGGCGATCTTGCCCGCATCTTCGGTTTTCTCGGCGAAGAACGCCATGCTGGGCGCATCGCCCGTATGATCGAGAGCCGTCGCGAAAAACGCCCCTTTGAGCGCACGGTCGACCTTGCCGATGCCATCGAGACGCATATCGGCCGCGCGCCGAAAGACAAGATCCATCCAGCCACTCGGGTTTTCCAGGCGCTGCGCATCTTCGTCAACGACGAGCTCGGCGAGCTGGCAAAGGCGCTGTTTGCCGCCGAGCGCGTGCTGAAACCGGGCGGGCGGCTTGCCGTGGTGACCTTCCATTCGTTGGAGGACCGCATGGTCAAGCGCTTTATCGCCGACAGAGCTGATTCAGCGACCGGATCGCGGCACCTGCCCGAGGCGCAGGCGCGCACCGCCACCTTCACCAAGAAGGGCAGCGGCGTGACGCCTGGCGATGCCGAGATTTCGGCCAATCCGCGGGCGCGCTCGGCAAGGCTGCGCGCTGCGATCCGTACAGAGGTGCCGGCGCGCGCTGGTGATTTTTCGATTTTCGGCCTGCCAAAACTGCCTGGCCCAAAGCTTCCCGGTGCCGATCGACCGGGAGAGAGGTGAACACGTGTTTCGTACCAGCGACATAGTCCTGATCGCCGTCATGGTTTCGGCGGCTGCCTTGACCTACAAGACCAAGCGCGAGGCCGAGGAGCAACTGGCGGCAGTGCACAAGATCCAGGCGCAGATCCGTTATGAAGAGGACACGATCGACCTGCTCAAGGCGGACTGGAGCCTGCTTACCCAGCCGTCGCGCCTGCAGAAGCTCACCGAAATCTACAAATCGCAACTCGGACTCGAGCCGGTCAATGCGCGCCAGATCGTCGGGCTGGACGATCTGCCGGCCAAACCCGTCAACATCGAGGACCTTTCATCGCAGCGGCTGGGCGGCATGGCTGATATTGGCGGCAAGGATCCGGTGGTGACCGGAGGCATCGTCCAATGATCACCGGATTTCCAATGGCCGCCAGATTTCCACAGGTTGGCAGGCTGCTGAAGCGCGGTTCGAAGCCCGGCGCGGGCGGATCGATCGTGGTCGAAGGTGCCCGCAAGGCAACCGGTGGCAAGGGCAGGACCCGCATTGTCATGACGATGGCGGTGTTCTTCGGTATCTATTCGACCATTGCCGGGCGGCTGGTCTATCTGGGTTTCCAGAACCCCGACCTGTCGGGCGGGCCGCAGAGCCGGGTGACGGCATCGCGGCCCGACATCGTCGACCGTAACGGCGAAGTGCTGGCGACCGACATCAAGACCGCGTCGCTGTTTGCCGAACCGCGCCGCATCGTCGATGCCGACGAGGCGATCGAAAAGCTGTCGACGGTGCTTCCCGAGATCGACTACGAGCAGACATACAACAAGCTGAAGAGCGGCGCCGGCTTCGTCTGGCTGCAGCGGCAACTGACGCCGAAGCAGCAGGCCGATATCATGCAGCTCGGCATCCCCGGCTTCGGCTTCCGCACCGAAAAGCGCCGGTTCTATCCGGCCGGCGAAACCTCGTCCTACATTGTCGGCCTCACCAACATCGACAATCAGGGCATCTCCGGCATGGAGAAATACATCGACGAACAGGGCTTGAGCGATCTTCAGGCGTCGGGCCTGGCGGTGGCCAAGGATTTGAAGCCGGTCCAGCTCTCGATCGATCTGCGCGTCCAGCATATCGTACGTGACGAGGTCGCCACCGGCATGGAAAAGTACCATGCGATCGCGGCGGGTGCCGTCGTGCTCAACGTCAAGACCGGTGAGGTGCTGGCGATGGCGTCGGTTCCAGATTTCGATCCGAACAACCCCTATAACGCGCAGGACAAGGACCGGCTCAACCGTATGTCCGCCGGCCTGTACGAAATGGGGTCGACCTTCAAGAGCTTCACCACCGCCATGGCGCTCGATTCCGGCAAGATAACGCTGCAAAGCCGCTTCGACGCATCGCGCCCGATCAGGATCGGCCATCAGACCATCCATGATTTCCATGGCAAGGGCCGGGTGCTGTCGGTGCCGGAAGTGTTCATCTACTCATCCAATATCGGCTCTGCCAAGGAAGCCGAAGCGGTTGGCATTGACGGACACCGCGAATTCCTGCATCGCCTGGGAATCCTCGAGAAGATGCAGACCGAACTGCCGGAAGTCGCCCGGCCGACCGAGCCCAAGGTCTGGAAGCAGGTCAATTCGATTACCATCGCCTTCGGCCACGGCGTGTCGACGACCCCGCTGCAGACGGCGGTCGGCTGCGCCGCGCTGATGAATGGCGGCTATCTGATGGACCCGACCTTCCTGCCGCGCACCCAGGAGCAGGCGATGGCGGTGGCCAAGAAAGTGGTCAGCGACAAGACCGTCGAGGGCATGCGCTATCTCTATGCCCTCAATGCCGAAAAGGGATCCGGCCGCAATGCCCGGGTGCCAGGATACCGGGTGGGCGGCAAGACGGGAACGGCGGAGAAGGTCGTCAACGGCCGCTACTCGAAGGAAAAGAATTTCAACGCTTTCGTTGCGGCTTTCCCAATGGACGATCCGCAATACATAGTGCTTACGATCGCCGACGAACCGAAGCCGGAAAAGCCCGGCATGGGTGCCACGGCTGCCTCGAATGCGGGCATCATGGCTGCAAACATCATCCGACGTGCGGCTTCCATGCTTGGCGTGAAGCCAGATTTCAGCCATGAAAATGGTGCAACGCTGGTTTCCTATCAGTGATTCTTGGGGCGCGCCGGCAACTGCGCGCTATTTTGTTGCGATGAACGGGGTTCGATGAAGCTGAAAAATCTAGCCGGTATCCTGCCTGTCGAGGGGACAGCTTCCTTCGACATGGAGGTTACAGGGATTTCGTCGGACTCCCGCCAGGTAACACCGGGTGTTGTCTTTTTCGCGCTCACCGGCTCCAAGGCGGATGGCGCAGCCTATGCCGCCGATGCCGCGAGCCGCGGCGCTGCCGCGATTGTTGTCGGCAAGGGCAGTGCGGTCGCCGGGCTGCCAGTTCCGGTTCTTGTCGTAGACGATCCGCGCCTTGCGCTGGCGCTGAGTGCTGCCCGTATTTTCGGCAAGCAACCGCAAACCATGGTCGCGGTGACCGGCACCAGCGGCAAGACCTCCGTCGCCGCATTCACCCGACAGATATGGGAGCAGGCGGGTTTGGTCGCCGCTTCGATCGGCACGACCGGCGTGGTGGCGCCGGGCCGCAATGAATATGGCTCGCTGACCACGCCGGATCCGGTGGCACTGCACAGGCTGCTCAAGGAGTTGGCGGAGGCCGGCGTCACCCACGCCTCGATGGAAGCGTCCAGCCATGGCCTCGACCAGCGCCGGCTCGATGGCGTCAGGCTTGCGGCCGGCGGCTTCACCAATCTCGGCCGCGACCATATGGACTATCATCCGACGGTCGAGGACTATCATCGCGCCAAATTGCGTCTGTTCGATGCGCTGCTGCCGAAGGGCGCGCCGGCCGTCATCTTTGCCGACGACCCGTGGTCGGAGCCGACAATCAAGGCGGCGCGGGCAGCGGGACTGAACGTGCTGACGGTCGGCCGCCACGGCGATTTCCTGCGGCTGAAGCGGGTCGAGCACGAGCGCCACCGCCAACGCGCCGAGGTCGAAGTTGACGGCGTTCTCCATGAAGTCGACCTGCCGTTGGCGGGCGACTTCCAGATCGCCAATGCGCTGGTGTCGGCGGGCCTCGCCATTTCGACTGGAACATCTGTTGCCAAGGCGTTGATGGCGCTAGAGAAATTGAAGGGTGCGCCGGGGCGGCTCGACCTCGTTGGGACGGCCGCCAATGGCGCACCGGTCTATGTCGACTACGCGCACAAGCCGGACGCGCTGGAAAACGTGCTGGCTTCGGTGCGTCCCTTTACCACCGGCCGCGTCATCGTCGTATTCGGTTGCGGCGGCGACCGTGACCGGGGCAAGCGGCCGATCATGGGCGAGATCGCCACAAGGCTGGCCGATGTCGTCATCGTCACCGACGACAATCCCCGCTCGGAAGTTCCCGAGACGATCCGCGCCGCGATCCTGGAGGCCGCACCTGGCGCCATCGAGATCGGCGACCGGCGCAAGGCTATCCACGAGGCAGTCGGGATGCTTCACGCTGGCGACACGCTGATCGTGGCCGGCAAGGGCCATGAGGAAGGCCAGACCATCGGCACCGAGACGCTGCATTTTTCCGATCATGAGGAAGTTCGCTCGGCGCTCAGGGAGCAAGCGGCGTGAGCTATCTGTGGACCTCCGAGGCGCTGGTTGCCGCCATGGATGGCCGGCCGCTCGGTCCGATGCCTGAAGGCATCGCCGGCATTTCCATCGACAGCCGCAGCCTGCAGCCGGGAGACGCCTTCTTCGCCATCAAGGGCGAGGTGATGGACGGCCATGATTTCGTCACCGCCGCCATCAAGGCGGGCGCCGGCGTGCTTGTCGTCGCCGAGGGCAAGCTGCCGTCGCTGGGGCGGCTGACGGCACCGATGATCGTCGTGGAGGACGTGCTCGTCGCGCTGGAAAAGCTCGGCGTTGCGGCGCGCGCACGCTCGAAGGCGAGGGTGATTGCCGTGACCGGTTCGGCGGGCAAAACCACCACCAAGGAAGCACTGCGCCACGCTCTGTCCGCGGTCGGTACGGTGCATGCATCGGCTCAGTCGTTCAACAATCACTGGGGCGTGCCGCTGACACTGGCGCGCATGCCGCAGGATTGCGACTATGCCGTCTTCGAGATCGGCATGAACCATCCGGACGAGATCCGGCCCCTCGTCAAAATGGTCCGGCCGCATGTCGCCATCATTACGCTGATCGCGGCCGCTCATCTCGGCTTCTTCCGCAACCTGGACGAGATCGCCAAGGCCAAGGCAGAGGTTTTCGAGGGACTGGAGCCCGGTGGCGCCGCCCTTCTCAACCGCGACGACCAGCGCTGGAAGCTGCTGGAGAAGATGGCGAAAGAAGCGGGCGTCGAGCATGTCTACGGGTTCGGCGAGAATGCACGGGCGACCTTCAAACTGATCAAATGCGAGCTCAATGCCGATCACTCCGTGATAGCCGCCAAGATTGGCGGACACGAGATTGTCGCCAGGATCGGCGCGCCGGGCCGCCATATGGTGCAGAATGTGCTGGCCGTGCTGGGTGCCGCGCATCTGGTCGGCGCCGACGTCACCAGGGTTGCGCAGGCGCTGGCCGATCTTTCGCCCGAACGCGGACGCGGCAAACGCTATGTGTTGCGCCATCCCAAGGGGCCGATCACACTGATCGACGAGAGCTACAACGCCAATCCGGCGTCGATGACCGCTGCAATGGCACTGCTCAACACCACACCGGTGTCGGGCGAGGGCAGGCGCATTGCCGTGCTTGGCGACATGCTCGAGCTCGGCAGCCATTCGGCGAAATTGCATGCCGCGCTTGCCGACCTGATCGTCGGCACCGATACGCGCACGGTTTTCCTCGGCGGCCCGGAAATGCGGGCGCTGGCCGACGTGCTGCCGGGCGACATCAAGACGGAATACCGCGCCGGCGCGGAAGATCTGAAACCGGTGCTTCTGTCGGAATTGAAGCCCGGCGACGTGGTCATGATCAAATCGTCGAAGGGCATAGGCTTTTCAAAGCTGGTCGAGGCGTTGCTCGGCAAGTTTCCGGCGGAAGCCACAACCAGCAGACAGACCTAAGATCGGTCCGGGGGACGCAAGCGCATGCTAACACTGCTCGTCGAATTTGCGGACAAGATCTCGGTCTTCAACGTCTTCCGCTACATAACTTTCCGCACCGGCGGAGCGCTGATCACAGCGGCGCTGATCGTGTTCATCTTCGGACCGACCATCATCAATTCGCTGAGGCTGCGGCAAGGCAAGGGCCAGCCGATCCGCGCCGACGGGCCGCAGACGCATTTCAAGAAGGCGGGAACGCCGACAATGGGCGGACTGATGATCCTGTCCGGCATCGTCGGTTCGTCGCTGCTGTGGGCGAACCTGTCGAGCATCTACGTCTGGGTGGTGCTGCTGGTGACGCTGGGGTTCGGCTCGATCGGCTTCTACGACGATTATCTCAAGGTGACGAAGCAATCGCATCTCGGCTTTTCCGGCAAGGCGCGGCTCGGGCTCGAATTCGTCATTGCCGGCATCGCCGCCTGGGTGATCATGCATAACGGCCAGGTGCCGTTCTCGTCATCGTTGACATTCCCTTTCGCCAAGGAGTTTCTCGTCAATCTCGGCTGGTTTTTCATCCCGTTCTCGTGCTTCGTCATCGTCGGCGCCGGCAATGCGGTGAACCTGACCGACGGCCTCGACGGGCTGGCGATCGTGCCGATCATGATCGCGGCGGCGTCCTTCGGCGTCATCGCCTATCTCTCCGGCAATGCCGTGTTCGCTGAATATCTGCAGATCCATTTCGTTCCCGGCACCGGTGAGCTTGCCGTGGTCCTCGGAGCGGTGATCGGTGCCGGTCTCGGTTTCCTGTGGTTCAATGCGCCGCCGGCGGCAATCTTCATGGGCGATACCGGCTCGCTGGCGCTGGGTGGGCTGATCGGCACGGTCGCGGTGGCGACCAAGCACGAGATCGTGCTGGTCATCGTCGGCGGCCTGTTCGTCGTCGAGATATTCTCGGTCATCATCCAGGTCGGCTATTTCAAGATGACCGGCAAGCGCGTCTTTCTGATGGCGCCGATCCACCATCATTTCGAAAAGCTCGGCTGGACCGAAAGCCAGGTGGTGATCCGCTTCTGGATTATCGCCGTCATTCTGGCGCTGGTCGGGCTGTCGACCCTGAAGCTCAGATAGGAGGCCGCTTGATCCCCGCCGCATCCTTTTCAGGCAAGCGCGTTTCGCTCTTCGGGCTCGGCGGCTCGGGGATTGCCACGGCGCGCGCGCTGATCGAGGGCGGCGCGGACGTCCTCGCCTGGGACGACAATCCCGACAGCGTTGCCAAGGCCGGCGCGGTCGGCATCGCCACCGCAGACCTGCGCGGCGCGGACTGGGCGAGGTTTTCCGCCTTCGTGCTGTCGCCCGGCGTGCCGCTGACGCATCCCAAGCCACACTGGACCGTCGAGCTCGCGCGGGGCTCAGGCGTGGAGATCATCGGCGATATCGAGCTTTTCTGCCGCGAGCGGACGGCGCGGGCGCCGGCAGCAGCCTTCATCGCCATCACCGGCACCAACGGCAAGTCGACGACCACGGCATTGACGGCGCACATCCTCAAATCGGCCGGGCGCGACACGCAGATGGGCGGCAATATCGGCCGCGCGGTGATGACGCTCGATCCGCCGCAGCCCGAGCGGCACTATGTGGTTGAGTGCTCGTCCTATCAGATCGATCTTGCCCCTTCGATCAATCCGACGGCCGGCATCCTGCTCAACCTGACGCCGGACCATCTCGATCGCCATGGCACGATGCAACACTACGCCTCGATCAAGGAGCGGCTGGTGGCCGGCAGCGAGACGGCAATCATCGGTGTCGACGATTCCTGGTGCGCCCAGATCGCCGACCGGCTGGAGCGAGCGGGCCGGCAGATCATTCGCATCTCCAAGCGCCTGCCGCTGACCGACGGCTATTTCGCCGAAGGCACCAACCTGATGGAAGCCGTGCACGGCCGCTACAGCCGGGTCGCCTTTCTCGAAGGCATCGGCTCGTTACGCGGCCAGCACAACGCGCAGAATGCGCTGGCCGCCGCCGCCGCCTGCCTCAAGGTCGGGCTCGAGCTCGGCGAGATCCAATCCGGACTGGAGAGTTTCCCGGGGCTGGCGCACCGCATGGAGCAGGTCGGCCGCAAAGGGCATGTGCTGTTCGTCAACGATTCCAAGGCGACCAATGCCGATGCCGCGGCACCGGCGCTGTCGAGCTTTGCGCGTATCTACTGGATTGCCGGAGGTCTGCCGAAAGAGGGTGGCATCGAGCCGTTGCGCGGCTTCTTCCCGCGTATCGCCAAGGCCTATCTGATCGGCGAAGCCGCACCGGCCTTTTCGGCGACGCTGGGCGAAGCGGTGCCCTACGAGATATCAGGCACGTTGGCTGCGGCGGTCGAACACGCCGCCCGCGATGCGGCCAAGGATAGTAGCGGCGAGGCGGTGGTGCTGCTGTCGCCGGCCTGCGCCAGTTTCGACCAGTTCAAGAATTTCGAAGTCCGCGGTGAGGCGTTCAGGCAAGCCGCAACCGCCATTGATGGCGTGAAGCCCATCGGAGGGACACGATAATGCAAAGCCGTCTCGACAAAAGCCCCGTGGCGACCTGGTGGTGGACGATCGATCGCTGGTTCCTGGCGGCGTTCCTGTCGCTGATGGGCCTCGGCATCGTTTTGTCCTTCGCCGCAAGCCCGGCGGTGGCCGAACGCATCGGACTAGACAGTTTCCACTTCGCCACACGCCAGATCATCTTCACCATTCCGGCACTTGGAGTGATGCTTGCCGTCTCGTTCCTTGAATCCAGGCAGATCCGGCGCATGGCGCTGGTCATGCTGTGCATCACGCTGTTTTTGATGGTGGCGGTGCTCTATATCGGCGTCGAGGTGAAAGGCGCGCGGCGCTGGGTATCGCTTGCCGGCCTGTCGATACAGCCGTCCGAGTTCCTGAAACCGGGCTTCGTCATCATCTGCGCCTGGCTGTTCGCCGAGCACAAGCGCCAGCCCGACATTCCGGGCAATCTGTTCGCCATGTTGCTGCTTGCGCTGGTCATCTCGCTGCTAGTGGCGCAGCCTGACCTGGGGCAGACCATGCTGGTGCTCGGCACCTGGGGGGTGATGTTCTTCATGGCCGGGCTGCCGTGGCTGTGGATCGTCGCGCTGGGTGCTGCCGGCGTCGGCGGCGTGTTCGCCGCCTATGCGGTGTTCCCGCACGTTGCCGGCCGCATCGACCGCTTCATGACCGGCGAGGGCGACACGTTCCAGGTCGACATGGGCCGCGAGGCGCTGATCAATGGCGGCTGGTTCGGCGTCGGGCCGGGCGAGGGCACCGTCAAGCGGGTCATCCCCGACAGCCATGCCGATTTCGTCTTCTCGGTCGCTGGCGAGGAATTCGGGCTGATCATGTGTTTCTTCATCATGTCCATCTTCGGCTTCATCGTGCTGCGCGGCCTCAACACGGCACTCAAGGAGCAGGACGATTTCACGCGCTACGCGGTTGGCGGCCTGGTCACCGTCTTCGGCCTGCAGTCGGTCATCAACATGGCCGTCAATCTGCAACTGATGCCGGCCAAGGGCATGACGCTGCCGTTCATCTCCTATGGCGGTTCCTCCCAGATCGCGATCGCCATCTCGATGGGCATGGTGCTGGCGCTGACGCGCAAGCGCCCGGAAAAGCGCAAGCAGCTGGGCTTCATGCCGTCGCCGCGTGCGATGCCGGCGGAGTGAGATGGCGAAGGGGGTCATCCTTCTAGCTGCTGGCGGAACGGGCGGACATCTGTTCCCGGCCGAGGCGCTGGCACATGAGCTCAAGGCGCGCGGCTGGGCGGTACATCTGGCCACCGACGACCGCGCCGAGCGCTTTGCCGGGCAGTTCCCGGCGACCGCCATCCATCCGATCCAGTCGGCGACGATGGGGTCGAAGAATCCTTTTGCCATGCTCGCCGCGTTTTGGAAAATCTGGCGCGGGGTGCGGCAGGCGTCGGCCGTCATCGCCAGCATCAAGCCCGCCATCGTGGTCGGCTTCGGCGGCTATCCGACACTGCCGCCGCTTTACGCGGCGACCCGGCGCAAGGTGCCGACGCTGATCCACGAGCAGAATGCGGTGATGGGCCGCGCCAATCGGGCGCTCGCCGGCCGCGTCGACGCCGTTGCCGGCGGGTTCCTGCCGGAAGACATCAGTGCCACTGGCGCCAAGACGGTGACCACCGGCAATCCGGTCAGGCCGCAAGTGTTGGAAGCAGCGAATACACCCTATGCTGCATCGGCCGGCGAAGAGCCGTTCCGGTTTCTGGTGTTTGGCGGCAGCCAGGGCGCGCAGTTCTTTTCCGATGCGGTGCCGGCGGCGATCGCCCGGTTTTCCGATGCACAGCGTAGGCGACTGGCGATCACGCAGCAGGCCCGCGCCGACGATGTGGCGCGGGTGGAAGCCGCCTATGCCGCGCTTGGCATCGAGGCCGAGGTGTCGCCCTTCTTCACCGACATGGCGGCGCGGCTCGCGGCGGCGCATCTGGTGATGTCGCGCTCCGGCGCGTCGACCGTATCGGAAATCGCGGTGATCGGCAGGCCGGCGCTGCTGGTGCCTTATCCGCACGCGCTCGACCACGACCAGGCGGCGAATGCGGCCGCCCTTGCCGCAGCGGGTGGCGCCGAGGTGCATCCGCAATCCACGCTTTCGGCGGAGCGGATCGCTGCGCTTGTCGGCGGGCTAATGGATGATCCAGGCAGGGCGGCGACAATGGCTGCGGCGGCGAAATCGTCCGGTAAACCGGATGCCGCGCGGTTGCTCGCCGATCTGACAGAGGCTATTGCGTCCAGGAAATCCGTTTCGGAATTCAGGAAGGAGACGCATTGATGAAGATGCCACAGACGATCGGCCTCGTGCATTTCATCGGCATTGGCGGCATCGGCATGAGCGGCATCGCCGAGGTGCTGCACAATCTCGGCTACAAGGTGCAGGGATCCGATCAGGCCGACAGCGCCAATGTGCAGCGGCTGCGCGACAAGGGCATCGAATGCTTCGTCGGCCACCAGGCCGAGAACCTCGGCGAGGCCGAAGTGGTCGTCGTCTCCACCGCAATCAAGAAATCCAACCCGGAGCTGAAGGCGGCGAGAGAGAAGTTGCTGCCGATCGTGCGGCGCGCCGAAATGCTAGCCGAGCTGATGCGCTTCCGGCAGGCGGTCGCGATCGGCGGCACGCACGGCAAGACAACGACGACTTCGATGGTGGCGACGCTACTCGATGCCGGCGGGCTCGACCCGACGGTGATCAATGGCGGCATCATCAATGCCTATGGCACCAACGCCCGCATGGGCGACGGCGAATGGATGGTGGTCGAGGCCGACGAGAGCGACGGCACCTTCCTCAAGCTGCCGGCCGAGATTGCCGTCGTCACCAATATCGACCCCGAACATCTCGACCATTACGGCTCCTTCGACAAAGTGCGCGAGGCGTTTCGCCAGTTCGTCGAGAACGTGCCGTTCTACGGCTTTGGCGTGATGTGCACCGACCATCCCGAGGTGCAGGCGCTGGTCGGCCGCATCGAGGACCGGCGCGTCATCACCTATGGCGAAAATGCGCAGGCCGACGTGCGCTTCACCAATCACCGCATGGACGGCCCGACCTCGGAATTCGACGTGGTGATCCGCGACCGCAAGACGCACGGCCAGATAACGATATCAGGTCTGCGGCTACCCATGCCCGGGCGCCACAATGTCTCCAATGCGACGGCGGCGATTGCCGTCGCGCATGAGCTCGGCCTTTCGGCTGAGGCAATCAAGAAGGGTCTGTCGTCCTTCGCCGGCGTCAAGCGGCGCTTCACCCATACCGGTTCGTGGAACGGTGTCGATGTGTTCGACGATTACGGTCATCATCCGGTCGAGATCACGGCGGTACTGAAGGCCGCGCGCAGCGCCACCAAGGGCCGCATCATCGCCGTTACCCAACCGCATCGCTTCACTCGGCTGCGCGATCTGTTCGACGAGTTTTCCGTCTGCTTCAACGACGCCGATACGGTAATGGTGGCGCCCGTCTATGCGGCCGGCGAGGAACCGATCGACGGCGTTACGTCCGACGCACTGGTGTCGCGCATCCGCTCCGGCGGCCATCGCGACGCACGCTACATCGAAGGTCCGGCGGCGATTGCGCCGATCGTGCGCGAGGTGGCGAAGCCGGGCGATTTCGTCGTCTTCCTCGGCGCTGGCAACATCACCCAATGGGCCTATGCGCTGCCCAAAGAACTCGGCGGGACTATCTCATGATGCGCGGCCAGGCGTTGATCGACAAGCTTGGCGACCGGCTTGCCGGACTGCGCGGCCGCATCACGCCCAATGCCGAGATGGACAAGATCACCTGGTTTCGAGCCGGCGGGCTCGCGGAGGCATTGTTCCAGCCGGCCGACGAGGACGATCTTGCCGCGTTCCTGAAGGCGGTGCCCGAGGAAATACCGCTGACCATCGTCGGCGTCGGCTCAAACCTGCTTGTCCGTGACGGCGGCATTGCGGGCTTCGTCATCCGGCTTTCGGCCAAAGGCTTTGGCGAGACCGAAGTGATAGCGCCGACCACGATCAAGGCGGGTGCCGCGACACCCGACAAGCGCGTTGCGGCCGTTGCCTACGAGGCCGGCATCGGCGGCTTTCATTTCTACCACGGCATTCCCGGCGCCATCGGCGGAGCGCTGAGGATGAACGCCGGCGCCAACGGTGTCGAGACGCGCGAGCGCGTGGTCGAGATGCGGGCGCTCGACCGCAAGGGCAATGTGCATGTGCTGAGCAACGCCGACATGGGCTATGCCTATCGCCATTCAGCTGCGCCGTCCGGGCTGATCTTCACGTCGGCGCTGTTCGAAGGCGTTCCGGAGGACAAGGCGGCGATCAAGGCCGCGATGGATGCTGTCCAGAACCATCGCGAGACCGTGCAGCCGATCCGCGAAAAGACCGGTGGCTCGACCTTCAAGAATCCCGAGGGCACCTCGGCCTGGAAGGAAATCGACAAGGCCGGCTGCCGCGGCCTGATGGTCGGCGGGGCACAGATGTCGCCGATGCATTGCAACTTCATGATCAACACCGGGACCGCCACAGGCTACGAGCTTGAATATCTCGGTGAGACGGTGCGTGCGCGCGTGCTCGAAAGATCGGGCATCCGGCTGCAGTGGGAGATCAAGCGCATCGGCAATTTTCGGCCGGGCCATGCCGTCCAGGAATTTCTCGGGCAGCTGCTTTAGCGCAAGCCGAAGACCGTTGCCTCCGGACCTCATGAATTCACATTTTGCTGCCGTTTTTGCGGAAAGTGAATCCATCGGAATCGTAAGCACTTGCCAGCGAATCAACTCTCTGATTCTCTGCCCTGAAGCGTTTCCTGATTTGAGTCGTTTCGACGCGTTACTCGCGTTTCCGTCTGGGGGGGCAACCTGCCGGGAGACTCGGACTCAATGTTGCGGAAACACGGGAGCAAAGCTGCTCGGCGTATTTGAGTGCGCGCGATGCTTTTCGGGCCATGCACGATGGTGCAGGCCTGCTGTGAGAGGAAATGACGGGGAATGACAAGCAAGCACGTGGCCGTCCTTCTGGGGGGATTCTCGTCCGAGCGGCCCGTGTCCCTGTCGTCGGGCAAAGCCTGCGCCGATACACTCGAGGGGGAGGGCTACCAGGTCACCCGGGTCGACGTCTCGCGCGACATCAGCTCGGTGCTCGTCGAGCTCAAGCCCGACGTCGTCTTCAACGCGCTGCACGGCCCCTTCGGCGAGGACGGCACCATCCAGGGCATCCTCGAGTATCTGGCCATTCCGTACACCCATTCCGGCGTGCTTGCCTCGGCGCTCGCGATGAACAAGGAACAGGCCAAGAAGGTCGCCAAAGCGGCCGGCATTCCGGTAGCGGAATCGAAGGTGGCCAATCGCTTCGCCATCCAGAACAAGCACCCGATGAAGCCGCCCTATGTGGTCAAGCCGGTCAACGAAGGATCGAGCTTCGGCGTCGTCATCGTGCATGAAGGCCAGTCGCATCCACCGCAGATCATCGGCTCGTCCGAGTGGAGATATGGCGATACGGTGATGGTCGAGCGTTATGTGCACGGGCGAGAATTGACGTGCGCGGTGATGGGCGATGTGGCGCTCGGTGTCTGCGAGATCATCCCGACCGGCCATTCCTTCTACGACTATGATTCAAAATACGTCGCGGGCGGATCAAAACACGAATGCCCGGCAAAACTTTCACCGAATATTTACCAAAAAATACAGACACTGACGCTCAAGGCTCACCAAGCTATCGGCTGTCGGGGCGTTTCCCGGTCGGACTTCCGTTATGACGATCGTCACTCCGAAAACGGTGAAATTGTCTGGCTCGAGGTCAACACCCAGCCGGGTATGACGCCGACGTCTTTGGTGCCGGAAATCGCCGCGCAAGCGGGACACTCGTTCGGCGATTTGTTGAGTTGGATGGTGGAGGACGCTTCGTGTCTGCGTTGAAGTGGGGACAGGGCAAGGGGAAGGGCGCGGCCGGGCCGGTGCTGTTCGGCATGCCGTTGTCGTTCGACCATTTCGTGCTGCCACGCCTGCTCCGCCGGCCGGTGCGTGTGCTGGCGCGCCTCGGCGAGGGCGATTTCGAAGCGCCGCCCTATTGCGCTGCCATCCTGTCGGCGGCACTGCTTATTTCGAGCAGCGCCTATGGCGCCTATCTCGGCGGGCATGCCGACGCCATCGTCCAGAGTGTCACCGCCCGCACCGGTTTTGCCGTCGACCAAGTCAAGGTCGTCGGCAACCGCGAAACCTCCGAGATCGATATTCTCGACAGGCTGGAACTCGACGGCTGGACCTCGCTGATCGGTTTCGATGCCGAAGCTGCGCGCGAACGCATCACCACGCTGCCCTGGGTCGAAGCCGCGGCAGTGCGCAAAGTCTACCCGCATACGCTGGAAGTGCGCGTCGAGGAGCGCGAGCCGTTCGCGCTGTGGCAGCAAGGGAGCGCGCTTTCGGTCATCGAGAAATCCGGCACCGTGATCGCGCCGTTCTCCGGCGGCAAGCAGATATTGCTGCCGCTGATCATCGGCACCGGCGCACCGGCCAAGGCGCCGGATTTCCTGGCCAGGATCAAGAATTATCCGGAGCTTGCCGCGCGGATCAAAGGCTATATCCGCATCGGCGAACGGCGCTGGGATCTCAAGCTTGAGAATGGCATCACCGTCAAGCTTCCCGAAGACGGTGAGGACCAGGCGATTGCCGACCTGGTCAGGATGGACCACGAGAACGGGCTTTTGACGCGCGACATCGCAGCCGTCGACATGCGCCTTTCCGACCGTCTGGTCGTCCAGTTGACGCCGGAAGCGGCGACGCAGCGCGAGGCTGCGCTTAACGAAAAGCCCAAGATGCTGAAGCGCAAGCCGGAGACGAAGATATGAGCTGGCTTGGCGGCAACAGCGATGCCTCGTCGCGCCGGTCCGGCATCCTGACGGTGCTGGATGTCGGTTCCAGCAAGGTCTGCTGCGTGGTGGCCAAGCTCAAGCCGCGCGACGATGGCAAGCTGCTGCGCGGACGCTCGCATCGCATCCAGGTGATCGGCATCGGCCACCAGAAATCGCAAGGCGTGAAATCGGGCGTCGTCATCGATCTCGACCGTGCCGAGCACGCCATCCGTCTTGCCGTCGACGCCGCCGAACGCATGGCGGGACTGACGGTCGATTCGCTGATCGTCAACATGACCGCCGGCCGGCTGAAGAGCGAGGCTTTTTCGGCCACCATCAATCTCGGCGGTCATGAAGCAGACGAGGCCGACATCAAACGCGTGCTTGCCGCCGGCGCCAAGCAGGCGCTGCGGGCTGAGCGCGAGGTGATCCATTCGCTTCCCGTGGCCTTTTCGCTGGATGCCGAGCGCGGTGTGCGCGATCCGCGCGGCATGGTTGGCGACCAGCTTGGCGTCGACATGCACGTGCTGACAGGCGACGCGGCGCCTCTGCGCAATCTGGAGCTCTGCATCAACCGCTCGCATCTCTCGGTCGAGCGCATGGTGGCGACACCCTATGCCAGCGGGCTAGCCGCCCTGGTCGACGACGAGCTCGAAATGGGCGCGGCCTGCATCGACATGGGCGGCGGCACGACGACGATCTCGGTATTTTCGGAAGGCAAGTTCGTCCACGGCGACGCCATCGCGATTGGCGGCAACCACGTCACGCTGGATATGGCCAAGGGCCTGTCGACCTCGCTCGATGCCGCTGAAAGGCTGAAAGTGATGCATGGCTCGGCGCTGCCAGGAAGCGCCGACGACCGCGACCTGGTCTCGATCCATCCGATCGGCGAAGACGGCGAGGTGCCGTTGCAGATTCCGCGCTCGGTGATGACGCGCATCATCCGCGCCCGCATCGACGAGACGCTGGAACTGCTGCGCGACCGGCTGAACAAGTCCGGCTACGGCAATGCCGTCGGCAAGCGGGTGGTGCTGACCGGCGGCGCCAGCCAGCTTGCCGGCCTGCCCGAAGCCGCACGCCGCATTCTCGGCCGCAATGTGCGCATTGGCCGCCCGCTCGGCGTGGCAGGCCTGCCCGAGGCGGCCAAGGGGCCGGCTTTCTCGACCCCGGTCGGACTTCTGATCTACCCGCAGATGGCGAGCTTCGAGAGCCGCCCGGCGAAGGGAATTTCCGGTCTTCGGATGACCGGAACAGGCGGAAAACTGCATCGAATGAGTCAGTGGTTGAGAGACAGTTTTTAATTTGACGGGGACAGCCCCATAGGCGGCCGCGGCGGCGAAGCGGCGGGAAAGGCAAAGGACGAAGACAATGACCATCAATCTGCAGAAGCCGGACATCACCGAGCTCAAGCCGCGCATCACCGTGTTTGGTGTCGGCGGCGGCGGCGGCAATGCCGTCAACAACATGATCACCGCCGGCTTGCGCGGCGTCGAGTTCGTGGTGGCCAACACCGACGCGCAGGCACTGACGATGTCGAAGGCCGAGCGGCTGATCCAGCTCGGTGCGCATGTCACCGAGGGTCTCGGCGCCGGATCGCAGCCTGAAGTCGGGCGCGCGGCGGCGGAAGAGTGCATCGACGAGATCATCGATCATCTCTCGAACACGCATATGTGCTTCGTTACCGCCGGCATGGGCGGCGGCACCGGCACCGGGGCGGCGCCCGTGGTCGCGCGCGCTGCCCGCGAAAAGGGCATCCTTACCGTCGGCGTCGTCACCAAGCCGTTCCACTTCGAAGGCCAGCGCCGCATGAAGACGGCCGACATGGGTATCGAGGAACTGCAGAAATGTGTCGATACGCTGATCGTCATTCCCAACCAGAACCTGTTCCGGCTGGCCAATGACAAGACGACCTTCGCCGACGCCTTCGCCATGGCCGACCAGGTGCTCTATTCGGGTGTCGCCTGCATCACCGACCTGATGGTCAAGGAAGGCCTGATCAATCTCGACTTCGCCGACGTCCGCTCGGTCATGCGCGAAATGGGCAAGGCGATGATGGGAACCGGCGAGGCTTCGGGCGAGGGCCGCGCAATGGCCGCCGCGGAAGCCGCCATCGCCAACCCGCTGCTCGACGAGACCTCGATGAAGGGCGCCAAGGGCCTGCTGATCTCGATCACCGGCGGCCGCGACCTGACACTGTTCGAAGTCGACGAGGCCGCAACCCGCATTCGCGAAGAGGTCGACCAGGACGCCAACATCATTCTGGGCGCCACCTTCGATGAGGAACTCGAAGGCGTTATCCGCGTGTCGGTGGTCGCCACCGGCATCGACAAATCGGCGGCCGAAATCGCTGCAGCGCCGATCGCCATCCGCACGGCTCCGCCGAAGCCGGTCAGCCGCCCGGCGGCTCAGGTCACGGAAATGCGCCCGGCGCCTGTCCAGCAGCCGATCTATGAACCACGTGCTGCCGATCCGGTCGCCGAGGCCATTCAGCTCGCCGAGGCGAATGCGGCAGCGATGGCGCAGGCCCGCCCGGCACCGGTCGCGCATTCGGAAGACTTCCGTCCGCAGAGCAAGATCTTCCAGGCGCCTCCCGCTCAGCCGCAGCCGATGATGCAGCCAGTGGTTCAGCAAGCGATGCAGCCGGCTCCGCATCGTGAAATGCCGCAGCCGATTGCCGCGGCACCCCAGCGCATGCCGCGGGTAGAGGATTTCCCGCCGCAGGTGAAGGCTGAAGTGGAAGCCAAGGCCCGCCCGGCCGACCACGAGAACAGCGGCCCGATGGGCTTGCTCAAGCGCCTGACCAACGGCCTAACCCGCCGCGAAGAGGAACCTGCACGGCTGCAGCCGGCGCAGCCGCGCGAACCGAAACTGCGCCAGGCGCCGGCGGAAGTGCGCCGCCTAGCCAGCCAGGATCCGCAGCTTTACGCGCCGCGCCGCGGCCAGCTGGACGAGCAGGGCCGACTGACGCCGCAGAGCCGGGCTGTCCAGGAAGACGATCAGCTGGAGATTCCCGCCTTCCTGCGCCGGCAGGCCAATTGATCTGTTGACGGTTCGTAACAGTTGTTAACAGGCGAGCAGGAAACTGTTCGCCTGTTAATATTAAAAGCGATTTTAAAACAAGGACTTATGGGGCAATCCCGCGCTGGACCGCAGTTACAAAGAGTAAGAAACCGTGATTTGGAGTCTCCCTGTGGGACCATTATCTTCGCCACCGACCAAAGTCGGTTTGCTGGGAGTCTCGGGGAAGTGGCCCTGCCTGCCGATCAATCAAGAGCCGCGCCCTCAGGGCAGATGAAGCGGACCTAGGCAGTACGGGCTATGGGGATTGTTTTGCACGACTATCAGACGACACTTAAATCGCGTGCGACGCTGACTGGTATCGGCGTCCATAGCGGCAATCCGGTCACCGTCCATTTCCTGCCGGCAGATGCCGATACGGGTATCGTCTTCCAGCTTTCGAATGCAAGCGGAAGCCACGAATTTCGCGCGCTCGTTTCCGAGGTCGGTGCCACCGACCTCTGCACCATGCTTGGCGATCCGCAAGGCGAGCACATTGCCACGGTCGAGCATCTGATGGCGACGCTCTTTGGGCTTGGGATCGACAATCTCGTCATTGAAATCGACGGCCGTGAGGTGCCTATCCTCGACGGCAGCGCGGTCATGTTCATCGAGGCCATGGACCAGGCAGGCATCGAAACGCTGCCGGTCAAGCGTCGCTACATCAGGGTGGTCAAGCCGGTTCGCATCGAGAACGGCGCCTGCTGGGCGGAGTTCAGGCCCTATGATGGCACGCGCTTCGAGATCGAGATCGATTTCGAAAGCCCGGCGATCGGCCGCCAGCTTTTCGCATCCGATATGAATGCCGACATTTTCCGCCGCGACGTCGCGCGGGCCCGCACTTTCGGGTTCATGAAGGACGTCGAGCGGCTATGGGCAGCTGGCTACGCGCTCGGCTCCTCGCTGGAGAACTCGCTGGTGATCGGCGATGACAACCGCGTGATCAACATGGGAGGCCTGCGCTATCCCAACGAGTTCGCGCGGCACAAGACGATGGATGCAATGGGCGACCTGGCGCTCGCCGGTGCCCGGTTTATCGGCTGCTTCCGCTCCTATCGTGGTGGCCACAGGCTGAACGCCGCGGCGCTGCGCCGTCTCTTGTCCGACCGTTCGGCTTTCGAGATCGTCGAGACGACGCGCCGCGAGCGCGGCCGTGCCGCCGAGATGAGCGCTGTCAATGCCCCCCTCTTTGCGCCCTGGATGATCTGATTCTTAACGTTTTTGCGGCTCTTATTGCGATCAGCTGTGTTGCAAGGATGCATCACTGGCCGGCCAAATCGCACAGCTTTCCAGGTGGCGCCAAACCGCCACAAAAATGTGCGATTGGCCGGGGATAGCGTTGCCGGGCAAGGCGGTTATGGTTTATGGCTGCTGCCGTCGACTGAAATGACGCCGAAAGGGCGGAATCCAATCATGTTTTTCAAGCGAGTTGGTCAATCGAAGGCGCCGCGGCGGGCTGTTTTCCTGGCGCTTTCGGTCGTCGTTCCATCGCTGTTTCTGTCGGCCTGCATGTCGTCCGAGAAGGACGTCGATCTATCGACCTATGTCGATCAGACCGAGCCGGCCGACGTGCTCTATAATCAGGGTCTCGCCAATCTGAATGCCGGGCGCCTGCAGGAGGCAAGCCGCAAATTCGATGCCGTCGACCGCCAGCATCCGTATTCGGAATTCGCCCGCAAATCGATGGTGATGGGCGCCTTTGCCGACTACCGTCAGGGCAATTACGACGAGGCGATCGGTTCGGCCAAGCGCTACCTGACCCTTTACCCGTCGACCGACGATGCAGCCTATGCCCAATATATTATCGGGCTGAGCTACTACCGCCAGATCAAGGACGTCACCCAGGACCAGAAGGAAGCGCGTCTTACCGTGCAGACGATGCAGGACCTGGTGACGCGCTGGCCCACGTCCGAATATGCCGACGACGCCAAGGAGAAGATCCGCTTCGCCAACGATCAGCTCGCCGGCAAAGAGATGCAGATCGGCCGCTATTATCTCGAGCGCCGCGAGTACATCGCAGCCGTCAAACGATTCCGCAACGTGGTGGAGAACTATTCCAACACACGCCATGTCGAGGAGGCGCTGGCGCGTCTGACCGAGAGCTACTACGCGATGGGGCTGACGTCGGAAGCGCAGACCGCCGCGGCCGTGCTCGGCACCAACTATCCCGACAGCCAGTGGTACAAGGACTCCTATAAGCTCCTGCAGAGTGGTGGGCTCGAGCCGCGCGAGAATGCCGGATCGTGGATCTCCAAGGCCGGGAAGCTGATCACCGGCGCCTGAGCGGCGCGTCACCATGCTCTCCAGGCTGTCGATCCGCGATATCGTTCTGATCGAGAAGCTGGACATCGACTTCTCGTCCGGCCTTTCGGTGCTGACCGGCGAAACCGGCGCCGGAAAGTCCATCCTGCTCGACGCCTTGTCGCTGGCGCTTGGCGCCCGCGGCGACGCCTCGCTGGTGCGGCATGGCGCGGCACAAGGCCAGGTCATCGCTGTGTTCGACGTGCCGCGCAACCACCCGGCCCGTATGCTGCTCGCCGAGAACGCCATCGAGGACGACGGCGACATCATCCTGCGCCGCGTCCAGACGGCGGACGGCCGCACGCGCGTTTTCGTCAACGACCAGCCGTCCAGCGTGACGCTGATGCGCGACGTCGGCCATGCGCTGGTCGAGATCCACGGCCAGCACGACGAGCGCGCTTTGGTCGATCCCGGTGCGCATCGGGAATTGCTGGACAGCTTCGGCGGTCATCTGGGCGCCGCGCGTGCAACAGGCGAGGCGTGGCGGCACTGGCGCGCCTGCGAGCAGGAATTTTCACGGCACCGGGCCAAAGTCGAGGCGGCTTCCCGCGAGGCCGATTATCTGCGTGCGGCGGTCGCCGAATTGACCAGGCTCGATCCGCAACCGGGTGAAGAGACCGAGCTCGCCGAACTGCGCGCCTCGATGATGCGTGCCGAAAAGATCGCCTCGGAAATCCACGATGCGCAGGATGTGCTCTCGGGCCCGTCCTCACCCTTGCCGCAGTTGGCCAGCCTGCTCAGGCGGCTGCAGCGCAAGGTGACGGAAGCGCCCGGCTTGCTTGAAGAGGTCGTCAAATCGCTCGACGAGGCGATGCTGTCGCTCGACGCGGCGCAGTCGGGCGTGGAAGCAGCACTTCGCGCCACTGAATATGATCCGCAGCGGCTGGAGAAGGCCGAGGAGCGGCTGTTTGCGCTGCGTGCCGCCTCGCGCAAGCACAGCGTCGCTGTCGACGATCTGGCGCAACTGCGCGACACCATGGCGGCCGACCTTACCGATCTCGACGCTGGCGAAGAGCGCCTGCATGCGCTGGAGAGACAGGCTGCAGCTGCGCGTCAGGCCTATGACATTACGGCGGCCCAGCTGTCGTCGCTTCGCCATGCGGCGGCCGCAGGGCTGACCAAGGCGGTAATGGCCGAACTGCCGGCGCTGAAGCTCGAACGGGCTGAGTTCATCGTCGAGATCGCAAGCGATGCCGGGAGCCGCATGGAAGAAGGCATCGACCAGGTCGAGTTCTGGGTGCACACCAACCCCGGCACCCGGCCCGGCCCAATGATGAAGGTCGCTTCCGGCGGCGAGCTTTCGCGCTTTCTGCTGGCACTCAAGGTGGCGCTGGCCGATCGCGGCTCGGCGCCGACCCTGGTCTTCGACGAAATCGACACCGGGGTAGGCGGCGCGGTTGCCGACGCCATCGGCCAGCGGCTGGCGCGGCTGGCAAAGCGCGTGCAGGTGCTTTCGGTCACGCACGCGCCGCAAGTGGCGGCGCGCGCCGCGACGCATTTCCTGATCTCCAAGTCAGGCGGGGCCGACCGGGTGTCGACCGGCATCGCCGAGATGGACCGGGCGGCGCGGCAGGAGGAGATCGCGCGCATGCTCGCCGGCGCCACCATCACCGACGAGGCGCGCGCGGCGGCCGAGCGCTTGCTGCGGGAGAACATCGCGGCAGCGTAGAGCGGTTCATCACGCCGAACCGCTCTACCTCTTTGTTTTGCGCGATTCCGGACGGAAAACCGTTTCACACTTTTCCTGGAATTGCTCTAGACGAGTTCGTTTCCGGCGCTCGTGACCTGAGTCAGGGTCTGGCTCCATCCTGCTGTTCAGGAATGATTTCCGTGTCTGATCTCTCCCTCATGAGAGAATCCTGTTCTATTGTGTCGCGCCACCGTGGAGGGAGCAGTGTATGGACGAAAAACCAGTCGATTCGCTCAGCGAAAGCGAGGCGGCAAGCGAGTTGAAGCGGTTGGCGCAGGAGATCGCCGAGCACGACCGGCGCTACCATGGCGAGGACGCGCCGATAATCACGGACGCGGAATATGACGCGCTGACGCGGCGCAATCTCGCCATCGAACAGCGCTTCCCTGCTTTGCTGCGTGAGGATTCCCCCTCACGCAGGGTCGGCGCGCCACCGGCGGAAGGCTTTGCCAAGGTGCGTCATGCGGTGCCGATGCTCAGCCTCGCCAAGGCCTATACCGACCAGGATGTCGCCGATTTCATCGTACGTGGCCGGCGGTTCTTTGATCGCGACAAGGATCTGGACATCGCCTTCACGGCTGAGCCGAAGATCGACGGGCTGTCGGCTTCGCTGCGTTATGAAGGTGGTGTGTTCGTGCAGGGGGCAACGCGCGGCGACGGCGCCGTTGGCGAGGACATCACCGCCAATCTGAGGACCATCGCCGACATTCCCAAGACCTTGAAGGGATCGGGCTGGCCCGAGGTCATCGAAATACGCGGTGAGGTCTATATGACCTACGCGGAATTCGAGGCGTTGAAGCAGCGCTCGGCGGCGATCGGCGGCCAGGATTACGTCAATCCGCGCAATACCGCGGCCGGGTCGCTCCGTCAGAAGGACCCGTCTATTACCGCCAGCCGCAACCTCAAGTTCTTTGCCTACGCCTGGGGCTTTACCACAAAGGATCCGGCTCCGACCCAGTACGATTCCGTGCAGAAATTCGCGGAGTGGGGGTTCAAGGTCAGCCCGCTGATGGTCCGGGCAAGATCGGTCGAGGAACTGGTCGCGCATTATCACCTGATCGAGACCCAGCGCTCATCACTGGGCTACGACATCGACGGCGTCGTCTACAAGGTCGACCAGCTGGAATTGCAGCGCAGATGGGGTTTCGTCACTGGCGAACCACGCTGGGCCATCGCCCACAAATTTCCGGCCGAACAGGCCATGACAACCGTGCTGAGGATCGACATTCAGGTCGGCCGTACCGGTACGCTGGCGCCCGTTGCCCGGCTTGCACCCGTCACGGTCGGCGGCGTCGTGGTCGAAAACGTCACGCTTCACAACGAAGATTACATCAAGGGTCTGGATAGCAACGGCCAGCCGATCCGCGACGGCTATGACGTGCGTATCGGCGACACAGTGGTCATCCAGCGGGCAGGGGACGTCATTCCGCAGATCGTCAGCGTCGTAGCCGATAAGCGTCCGCCAGATGCCGTGCCCTACGAATTCCCGCACAAATGTCCGATCTGTGGCTCACCCGCAACGCGCGAGATCAACGAGAAGACCGGCAAGGAGGATTCCCGCCGACGTTGCACCGGCGAGCTGATCTGCCCTGCGCAGGCCGTGGAAGGATTGCGCCACTTTGTGTCGCGCGGCGCCATGGATATCGAAGGCCTGGGCGCTGAAAACATAGACCTGTTCTTCAATGCCGGGTTGATCAAGACAGCTGCCGATATCTTCACGCTCAGGGACCGCCGTCCCGCCGTCACCAAGGCGCTGGCGGAACGGCGGGAGGAGCAGGCCAGGCAGCGTGAGGCCGCATCGGGCAAGACGCGCAAGAATGTACGCAGTGTCGAGGAACGCAACTACGACGGCCTCGACAAGCTCTTCGCTGCCATCGACGCTCGCCGCGAACCCGAACTCGATCGCTTCATCTTTGCGCTGGGCATCCGCCATATCGGCGAAACGACGGCCGCTGTGCTTGCCCGAACCTTCTCGACGATCGAGGAGTTGATCCGCATTGGCAAGGAGACGGCGGCGGCGGCCGATCCACACACCGTTTTTCCTTCGATCAACGGCATCGGCGATACGGTGATAGGTGCGCTTCGCGATTTCTTCGGCAATGAACGCAACGACGCCGTGCTTGAAGCGCTGCTCACACAGGTCCACCCGAAGCCATACATTGTGAACGTCTCAGCCGATAGTGCGGTCGCCGGCAAGACAATCGTGTTTACAGGCACGCTGGAAAAGATGACGCGCCCCGAGGCCAAGGCGATGGCTGAACGTCTCGGCGCGAAGGTCGCCGGCTCGGTTTCTGCGAAGACCGATCTCCTGGTAGCGGGGCCGGGCGCCGGTTCCAAGCTGAAGGACGCGACCAAATTCGGCATCGAGGTGATCGACGAGGACACCTGGCTGCAGCGGATCGGCAAGGGCGGGTGATGGCGGCTGTGTTCTACGGTTTTGGGCAAAAGGCCATTCCCTTCCTCAAGGCGCTCGATTTTCATCAGAGCCGGGAGTGGTTTTTGGAAAACCGCCACCTTTTCGAACGCGACCTGCGTGATCCCTTCGGCGATCTGGTCGAGACGCTCTCCGAGCGCTTCACGGCCGCGGGGCTCGGCCTGCGCGGCGACCGCAAGAAGTCGCTGTTCCGGATTAACCGCGATGTGCGTTTCGCCAAGGACAAACGGCCCTATAACCGGCATTTGTCGGCGATCCTTTCGCCTGACGGCACCAAGATGGAACAGGGCGTGTTTTACGTCCATATCGGGCTCGAGCGCTGCTTTGCCGCCGTTGCCTGGTGGCAGCCCGGACCGGAGCTATTGCTGGCACTGCGCAACGCGATCGCGAAGCGGCCGGCTGAATTCCGCACCCTCGTCGCGGCGCTGAAAAAGAACGGCCTTGAGCTCGACCCGGACGGCTGCATGAAGCGCACGCCGCGCGGCTTCGAGCATATCGCCGAGCCCGATCTCGCCGCCGCGATCCGCAACCGGCATTTTGCCGTCCGGCACGCAGTCGAGCCGGCGGATATTTATGGAGCTGGATTGGTCGACGAACTCGTCGACTTCGTCATGCGGGCAAAACCGCTGCTCGACTGGGGCAGGGCGATCGAAGGCAAGGCTTCGCCGCGCTAGCGGATAAATCAGACAGTCAAATGCGCCGCGCAGTGTAGAGGCTGGTGGTCATGTTGCGGGTTATGGAGCCTTGGAACTCGTCGCGGACGATGCGACCCAGCTCCGCCAGGATTGCTTCGCGGTCGCTGCGGATGTTGATGTTGGAAAAAGTGGCATAGAGGGCGACCGTCTGGTCAGGATCGAGGACGAGCGACCAGACACTTGTCCGATGTTCGATGGAATCGAACGCGCCGGTTCGCTCCAGCGCCGCCACGCGGGCCTCGGCATCAAGGGCGAACGGAATACCATTTGAGCCCGCCGAAGGGCTCGAAGGCCCTTCAAGCAGTGCCTTCGTCGCATCATGAAAGGGATCGGGGCGACTGTTGTCGCCGAATACATTCCAGACCATTGCCCACCAGCCGCCCGGCCGAAGCAGCTCGGCGACCTTGACCAGCGCGGTGTCCTCATCCAGCCAATGAAAGGCAGTGGCGCTGACGCCGAGATCAAAACCGGCCTTCTCAAGGACGGCATCCTCAAACGCAGAGACGCTCACCGAGAGCGCCTTGTCCTGAATAGTCTCGCAAAGGAAAGTCGCGAGGCGAGAATCCGGCTCGATGGCGAGCATCGGGCTCGCGCCCAGTTCGAGTAAGCGGCGCGTAGCAGTTCCTGTACCTGCGCCAATCTCGAACGTCGCCGTGCCAGGGGCGAGACGGCACCGTTCACATAGAATTTCGAATACCCAATCAGGATAGCCAGGCCGCGTCGCGTGATAGCTGCCGGGATCGGCGCCGAAGGCCAGGCGGCCGAATTTTGGATCGATGAAAAATTCGCTCATTGCAACCACCTCTGGGGAACCACCTCTGGCCTTGGGTCTGTGGCCGCCACTTTTGGCAAGGACCGATGGGCGCCAACGGATATGCCCTCCCAGGTGCCAAGCGTCTGATTTTTATCCACTGGGCACTGGAGCGCCTTGCCGCCCGCCTCAGCCATCACTTCCGCTGATCATTTGCCTCAAGCGAATTGGTGTGACAAGCAGGGCGGCCCTCCCTACATACGACCGTCCCGAGGAGGCGATTGATGTCGGCGGAAGCAATCTCCGAAAACAGTGCGAAAAGCGATTTCTGGGACGGCGTGCGGCTCAGCATGCCCGTCGTGGTGGCATCGGCGCCGTTTGCATTGCTGTTCGGGGCGCTCGCAGTCGACAACGGGTTTTCCGTGCTCGAAGCGTTCCTGATGAGCGCAACGGTGTTCGGCGGCGCCAGCCAGATGGTCGGCATCGAGCTGTTCGGCCAGCATGTCGCGCCGTGGCTGATCGTGCTGTCGATCTTCGCGGTGAATTTTCGCCACGTGCTCTATTCGGCCGGTATCGGCCGGCGCATCGCGCATTGGCCACTGATCCAGCAGGCGATAGGCTATTTCGTGCTCACTGATCCGCAGTTCGCGATGGCCGAGCGCAAGGCGGAGGCCGGCGAAACCGTCGGGTTTACCTGGTATATGGGGCTTGGGCTGCCGGTCTATGTGTTCTGGGTCATCGAAAGCGCGCTCGGCGCGATGTTCGGCAAGCTTATTCCCGACACCCATGTGCTGGGCATCGACTTCCTGCTGCCGATCTATTTTCTCGGCCTGGTCATGAGCTTCCGCAAGCGGCCGCTGTGGCTGCCGGTGGTCATCGCCAGCGCTGCCGCCTCCATCATTGCGTACAAAACCGTCGGCTCGCCCTGGCATGTCTCCATAGGTGCGCTGGCCGGCGTGCTGCTCGCCGTCATCCTGCCGCCCCGCCACAGCGGCGTAGAGACACGGCCATGAGCACGACCTTGTGGATCATCGTCGCCGCTTCGATCGCGACCTATCTGACCCGCATCGGCGGTCATCTGGTGATCTCGCGCTTCGACCAGATCCATCCGCGCGTCGAGGCCGGGCTGAGCGCCGTGCCGGCGGCGGTGCTGACCACGCTGGTGGCGCCGGCGGCGCTCAGCGCCGGACCGGCGGAATGGGCAGCCTTGATCGTTGCCGGCCTTGTCTCACTGCGCGGCGGCCTGATGGCGATGTTCCTGGCGGGTGCTGCCGTGCTGATCCTCGCGCGGCAGCTCGTCGGGTAGTGGACCGACGGAGTACGCCTGTCTTCCTGCCAGATCGCCGCTTCACGGTATTTTGCCGTCCATCTTCGGGAACAGAATGACACTCTCCTGTGCGGTCGGTTCGTTGCGGGCGCCAATAAAGGCGGCCGGCGTGCTTGCCCGGTTCACGGCAACGTGAAGCACGTTGGCGGGAATGTAGAGATAGTCGCCGGGATGCACGAGGTCGCGAAACTGCAGTTCGTCCCCGCTCCACATCTCCAACTCGTCTCCGCTCAGCATATAGAATGCTGTTTCGTGGCGCGCATGAACATGGGCTTTGGTCCGCTTGCCCGGCGGGATTGAGGCGACGCCCACCTGTTTGGAGTCGACCGACTTGTCCTTATAGACGAAGCTGGAATTGCGCCCGATCACCCGGAACCATCGGAACCTTGTCAGCGCGGTGATGATGTCCTCGGTGATGCCGTCAGCCAGATAGGCCTGTTCCCTGTCGCCGCTGACATTGGCGAACGGCAACACCGCAATGGACGCCCTTTCGGAGAGACCCGCCAGTTGGCTCGGAAGCGCATCGTCTGCAGCGGGGTCAAGCACATGAACACTGCCGGCGAAGCGATATCCGGTGCGGGGGACGGTGGCGATCCATTCGCTGCCGTCCGGCTGCGGGCCGAGTAGCTTGCGCAGGGCGGCAATCTGCACCGAAAGATTGCTTTCCTCGACGACGGCATCGGACCAGGCGGCCTCCATGAGGGCCGTCCTGCTCAGCGCCTGCGTCGGTGCCTCCACCAGGGCCTGAAGCAACGACAAGCCTTTTTGCCCGACCGCAACTGGCTTGCCCTCGCGAACAAGCGTCCCGCGCAGCAGGTCGAGCACGAACGGCCCGAACGCGAAGCGTCGCGGTGCTGAAGCATCTCGCTTTCCGGCTTCGGAAGAATTCGGAACTTTTCGCCTCCTGTTAAGGACTTCGGACGGGGGACTGATCATTCTGGCCGTCCTTCGCACAGACTAACACAAATGGAGGTTCAAGATGATGATGTTGAAACAGCCGGCCGCAATGGACAGTGCTGCGCCCAGCGAGGGAAAGGCTTTGGTTGTTAGGGGCGGCGAGGCTTATCGGGCCGAACAGGGGTCGGACTATCTGCCGGGAATAAGTGCTGAGACCGTCGGAGCGTGGCGCCCGTTATGTCTTGGAAGGAAGTGTGCGCCGGTCCGGCCAGCAGATCCGGGTCTCGACGCAACTGGTCGATGCCGCCTCGGCCAATCAGATCTGGGCCGAACGATACGAGATGGAACTGACGGAGGCGTTCGCCGTCCAGGATGCCATAGCCGAGCGGGTGGCTGGTGCGATCGAACCCGAACTGCTCAAGACGGAGTCGCTCCCAGCCGTTGGACGCAACAGCGGAAATGCGACGGCCTGGGACCTGGTGCGGCAAGGTACCTGGCATTTTCACCACGTCGGCCGTCAAACTCACTTGCGTGGCCGCGAGTTATTTCGGCTGGCGTGCAAGCTCGATCCTGAACTCGCAGAGGCCCATCTCTGGCTCGGTCGGGTGAGCGCCGGCATCGTCGCTTACGGCTGGAGCGACAAGCCGGCACAGGATATCCGAGAAGGCCTGGATGCAGCCCTGAAGGCGGTTCGGCTCGACGAGAAAAATCCCTATTCGCATTATGCGCTCGCCATCTGCAGCATCTATGCCAATGCGCAGGAACAAGCCGTTCTTGCTGCGGAAAGAGCGATCGAGATCAGCCCAAGTTTCGCCCTTGGTCATCTGGCTATGGGAATGGGGCAGCTTTTCCGCGGCAGCGCATCCGAAGCGATAGCGCCGCTCGAACACGGCCTTATGTTGAACCGGTACGATCCGCAGAACTTCGTCTGGTTTAATGTCCTGGCGCTCGCTTATCTATTTGCGGGGCAGGCAAACGAGGGGCTCGTCGCGACGATTGAGGCTCGCAAGGTCGGTCCCACGTGGCGACCCACCTATGAAACACTCGCCTGCTGCTACGTCTCGCTTGGCCGTCTGCCGGAGGCAAGATCTTGCGTCGAACTGATGCGGGAGATGGAGAACCCTACAGGCGATGCCTTGGCGCCGCTCAGGCTGCGCAATCCACATTGGGCAGACCAGATGGCGGATCTGTTGAAGAAAGCCGGTTGGCAGCAGTAAGGCTGCGGTCAATCCCCTGCAGATTGGCGTCGTCTGTGTGATGTCGGTCACGCAGTTGTTGGGCAGCACAAGCCAGGTCGGCTTCGCACTCAGGGTGATGCTGGGGTCCGGTCGATAGCCGACCCACCGCCATTGCGAAAATCACCACTTCTGATCGTGCGGCTTCGCCGCAGCGCTCATCTGCGCTGCAAACCATGTAATAGCTCCTGCCCAGCCAGCAGGTTTCTTGAATATCGACGCGACCTGCGACAGGCTCAGCCGGATCGCCTCCGCTCTCTCCTGGTGGGCGCGCCGCACGGCGCCGCTATAGAGCGCTTCACGCTGCTTTGGCGTCAATGCGCTTAGATCGATCGGCTGGATGCCGAAGGGCTCGGGCGACATTTCCATCTCCCCCTGGTTTGCCGTGTTGATAGGCAGCTACACCGACGATTTACGGGAAAGGGCTAATCAGCTAAAATGAATAATTAAGATTGTTACGTTCTCCAGGAGAGATGTATGGATTTGGCCGATCTGCGCATCTTCCGCACGGTGGTGCGCGAGGGCGGAATCACCAGGGCAGCGGAAAAACTGTTTCGCGTGCAATCGAACGTGACCACACGCATCCGGCAGCTCGAGGAGGATCTCGGCGTGCAGCTGTTTATCCGGGAGGGCAAGCGCCTGCACGTATCGCCGGCCGGTCACAAATTGGTCGGCTATGCGGATCGGCTGCTGGCGCTTGCGGAGGAGGCGCGAACAGCGATGCTCGATCCACGCCCGCGCGGCACGCTTCGCCTAGGTGCCATGGAGAGCACCGCCGCGGCCCGGCTTCCAAGTCTGCTCGCCGACTATCATGCACGTTATCCCGGAGTGGAAATCCAGTTGCGCACCGGCAATCCTCAGGTTCTCGCGACCGCCATGCTTGCCGGCGAGCTCGATGCGGCGTTCGCCGCCGAGCCCATCGCCGACGCTCCGTTCGAAAAGCTGCCCGCATTCCAGGAGCAGCTGATCATTGTCTCGGCGGCATCGCGCGTTTCGATCGACGACCGCCTGGACGTGCCCAAAACCATGATAGCCTTCGAGCACGGCTGCCCGCACCGCAAGCGGCTGGAACAATGGTACGCGCGCAGAGGGTTCATGGCCGAGAAAACCATCGAGCTTGGTTCATACCATGCCATCCTTGGTTGCGTGGTGGCTGGCATGGGCATAGCGCTGATGCCGAAAAGTGTGCTTTCGGGTTTCCCGGAGAGCCGCTGGCTAAAGCTGCACGAACTGCCCTCTGACGAAGACAACGCCGTCACGGTGTTGTTCTGGCGCAAGGGAGCCGGTTCTCCCAACGTTACGGCTTTGCAAGAACTGCTTGCGGAGCAAAGCCTGTCAACCGGCGTTGCCGCCGCCGCTATTGCTTGAAGTCGTGCGGCAGCGGGGCGGTTGCCTTTTCCAGCCAGGCCAGCGTCTCGCCGTCGAGCATCGGTCCGATCTCGGCCAGCACCCGCGCGTGGTATTCGTCGAGCCAATGCAACTCGTCACGCGTCAACAGATCCGACCGGATCAGCCGCTTGTCGATCGGCGCCAGCGTCAGCGTCTCGAAGCCATGCATGGCGATGTCACCGCCTTCGACCATCTCAGCCGGAGTGACCAGGACGAGATTTTCGATGCGGATGCCGTAAGAACCTTCCTTGTAATAGCCGGGCTCATTGGAGACGATCATGCCGGCCAGCAACTTTTCGGTGCCGGTCTTGGCGATACGCTGCGGGCCCTCATGTACGGCAAGATAGGAGCCGACACCGTGCCCGGTGCCATGGGCGAAATCGCAGCCGTGTCTCCATAGCGCCAGGCGCGCTACGGCATCGAGTTCGGAGCCGCGCGTGCCCAGTGGAAAGCGCAGCATGGAGATGCCGATCATGCCTTTCAGCACCAGCGTGAAGCGCTCGCGCATCTCTTCCGTCGGCGCGCCAATCGGCACTGTGCGGGTGATGTCGGTGGTGCCGTCCTGGTACTGTCCGCCGGAATCGAGCAGGAACAGCTCGCCATGCTCCAGTTTGCGATTGGTGGCGCGGGAGACGCGATAGTGCATGATGGCGCCGTTGGGACCAGCGCCGGAGATTGTGTCGAACGAGACGTCGCGCAGCGGCATCTGTGTTTCGTCGCCGGTTTGCCGGCGCGTCTCCTCGAGCCTGGTGACAACGGTGATCTCGTCGAGCGTGCCGGGTTCTTGACGGTCGAGCCAGCACAGCAGCTTGGCGACGGCGGCTCCGTCACGGCGATGCGCGGCGCGGGCGCCGGCGATCTCGGCTTTGTTCTTCGTTGCGCGTGGGATGCGGGCCGGATCCGGTGCGGCAGTGACGGTGCCGCCATTGTCCTCGACCAGCATGCTGAGCTTCTCCGCCGCCAGAGCGGGGTCCAGCGCGATTTTTGCACCGCCCTTGGCCAAGGTGACGATCGCCGTTTCGAATTCACCGGGTTCGTGCAATTCGGCGAGCTGCGTCAGATAGGCTGCGACGATGCGTGAGAACTTGCGCTGGTCCATGAAAAGCAGATGCGATCCGTCGGCGGCGAGCACGGCAAAGCCGAGCGCCAGCGGTGTGTGCGGCACGTCGCCACCACGGATGTCGAAGGCCCAGGCGATGGAGGAGGGGTCGGTCAATACGGCATGGGTGGCGCCCTCCTTCTCGATGGCTGCCGCCAGCCAGACCAACTTGTCCTTGGCCAGTTCGCCGGCAAAGCCGATCGGGTGGATCTCGACCGGCGCCAGTGGCGGCCCGGGCTGGTCCTGCCAAATGGCGTCGATCGGATTTTGTTCGAGCGGCACCAGTATCGCGCCGGACTTCACGGCCGAGGCCCTCAGCGCCTTGACGTCGCTGATCGTATGCAGCCATGGATCGAAGCCCAACCGCACGCCCTTGCCGAGATTGTCCTTGATCCAGTTGGCCGGCGGGTTGTCGACAAGGCTCTCGATCGAAAAGATGTCGAGATCGACCTCCTGGCACACCTGCAGCGTGTAGCGCCCGTCGACAAACATGGCGGCGCGCTCGCCAAGCACAATGGCGACGCCGGCCGAGCCGCTGAAGCCGGTCAGCCATTTCAGCCGTGCCGAGCGGTCGGCGACATATTCGCCCTGGTGCTCATCGGCGCGGGGCACGATGAAGCCGTCCAGCCCATTCGCCGCCAACCATTGGCGTAGCATTGCCACGCGCGGCTTGCCAACGGCCGGATCGCCGGCGGAATCGAAGGTCTGGAACATGTGGGCTCTCCTCGAATGCTGGCGCGACCGTAGCGCATGACCTCGAAAATCGGAATCGATTTTCGGAACGATCATGCCTGGTCGCGACAGCCTCTTTTTGCGCATGGAGGCCATGCAGAATCGGCGATTTCAAAAAGCGTCAGCAAGGCTTACCTTCTTAACGTGGAGGAACGTGTCTTATTGCCTGCAAAGGAGACCATCATGTCCACGATTTCAGCCAGACGCGGATTTTTCAGAAGCGCTGTGAACGCGCTGATCGAAGCTCGCCAGCGCGAAGCGAGCCGGTATGTGAGCGGCGTTTTGCTTGGCTTTGATGACGAAACGCTGAAAGCTCACGGCTACGATCGCGAAGAGCTGAAGAAAGCGGCGAACTCTCGCTAGGTCCGAGCGGATGCGTTGAAGGCGCGGCGCCTCAGCGCTTGAGATGGATCGTCACCCAGCCTTCGCGGTGCAAGGTGCGGACGTGCCGGAATTTCTGGCCGACATAGGCCGCGATCACCGCGTCGCGCTGGCGCTCGAGAATGCCTGACAAAACGATCGAGCCACCGCGCGCGATATGCCCGGCCATTTGCGGCGCCAGCCGCATCAGCGGCCGCGCCAATATATTGGCAATTATCAGGTCGAAGGGCGCACGCGCGGCAAAGATCGGATGATGAAAACCGGGTGCAGCCACCGTTTCAATGAGCGCCTTGACATGGTTCAGCCGCGCATTGGCGGCGGCCACCTTGACGGCGACCGGGTCGATGTCGGTCGCCAGCACTGGAATATGAGCGAGCTTGGCCACCGCGATGGCGAGCACCGCGCTGCCGGTGCCAAGGTCGAGCGCGTTGCGCGGATGCTCGCGCTCTATGACCTGCTCCAGCATTTCGAGGCAGCCGGCGGTGGTGCCGTGATGGCCGGTGCCGAAGGCAAGGCCGGCCTCGATCTCGATGGCGAGCTCACCGCTGTGGCGCTTCCTGCGGTCATGCGCGCCATGGACGAAGAAGCGCCCGGCCCGCACCGGCTTCAACCCCTCCAGCGAGCGCGCCACCCAGTCGATGTCGGGCAGCGCTTCGCGCTCTATCGATTTCGACAGCGACAGTCCGGCAAGGATGTCCCTAAGCCGCGCCTCGACCGCATCGACGTTGTCGTCCGCATAGAGCGATACTTCGTGGATGTCGCGGTCCTCGTCGACCTCGAGCACCGCAACCGGCAGGCCCTCATCGTCGAACGCCGCACCGAGCGCCGCGAAGATGCGATCAGCCTCGATCTTGCCCGCGGTGAAATACAAACGCGTCTGCGTCATTACCGGATACGTCAACCTTCCGCCACCAGCCGTTTGAGCTTGGCGATGGCGGCGTCCGGGCTTTCGCCATAGGCAATGGTGCCGGCGAAATCGCCCTTGGCATTGAGCAGCAGCACCGAAGCGGTGTGGTCCATCGTGTAGTCGCCGTCGTTCGTGTCGACTTTCTTCCAGTAGATACCGAAGGACTTGGCCATGGCGTGGACCTTGTCGGGATCGCCGGTGATGCCGAGGATGCGATCGGAGAAATTGCTGACATAGGTGTTCATGATTTCGGGCGTGTCGCGCTCCGGGTCGACCGTAACGAAATAGGCGCGCAGATTCTTGCCGTCGTCGCCCATCGTCTTCAGCCAGCCGGCCAACTCGAAAAGCGTGGTCGGGCAGACTTCCGGACAATGCGTGAAGCCGAAGAAAACGACGCTGGGGTGGCCGCGAAAGGCGGCTTCGGTGACCGGCGCGCCCTTCTGGTCGACCAGCGTAAACGGCGCTCCGAACGGCTCGCCGCCATAATGTCCGCGGTACCAGTCGAAGGTGAGCCAGCCGATGCCTGCGGCCATCAGGACCAGAATGCCGACCAGAATTGAACGCATCATCAGTGAAAGTCCGTCGTGATTTCCATCGGCCGCCATATTGGCGCCGTGAAGGCCCCAGCTTGGCGATCACTCTTAGCGGTTCAGTCGCACCGACGCAAAGATGTCGCGTTGCCGCAACCGGCAATGCTGTGGGAAGGCGATCTGCTTGCAAAGCGCCGCCGTTCGTCCCACCTGAGGTCGGCAAAATTCGAACCGCAGGAGGCCTCTTTGCGAAAATTGATTGGCGGCGCGTTGGCTGCATGCCTGGTCATTGGTGCCGGCGCGGCCGTCGCCGAGGAAGTCGGCAAGGTCGGCGTCGATTGGCTCGGCAACGACATCATCGTCGAGGCGATCAAGGATCCGAAGGTCGAGGGCGTGACCTGCCACGTCTCCTATTTCGACCGTGGCATGATCGACCGCCTGCAGAAAGGCAACTGGTTCGAGGACCCGTCCGATTCTTCGATCTCCTGCCGCCAGACCGGGCCGATCACCATTGGCGACATCGACATGAGCGAGGCCGGCGAGGAGGTGTTCAAGCAAGGCATCAGCCTGATCTGGAAAAAGCAGGTGGTGAACCGCATCTACGACAAGGCCAACGAGACGCTGATCTACCTATCGCATTCGCGCCAGGTGCAGGATGGCTCGGCAAAGATGTCGGTCACCACCGTGCCGCTCTACGGCCAGAACGTGGTGTGGACCAGCGGCAAGCCGAAATAGAGACTGAAGGTGCTACAGGGTCCTTGGCGCATCCAAACGGATGCGCGGCGCTGCACTCGGCTTGCGAGACTATGCGTGCCGGCGTAAAGCGCGCGCATGGACCGTCCCGAACACCTTGTCTTGAAAGATCCCGAGCCGCGCATCCATCCGACGGCGGAGCTGAAGGCGTGCAAGCTTGGACGCTATGCGTCGATCGGCGAGCGGGTCATCCTACGCGAGGTGACGGTCGGCGATTTCTCCTACTTCGAGCGCCACGCTGAAGCGATCTATACGACGATCGGCAAATTCTGCTCGATTGCCGCCAACAGCCGCATCAATGCGCTGGAACATCCGGTCGAGCGGCTGACGCAACACAAGATCAGCTACCGGCCCAACGAGTACTTCCGCTGGCTGGGTGTCGATCAGGCGTTCCGCAACCGACGGCGGGCGAAAGCCGTCAGCATCGGCCATGATGTCTGGATCGGCCATGGCGCGGTGATCATGCCTGGCATAGTGATCGGCAACGGCGCGATCGTCGGTGCCAACGCGGTGGTGACGCGCGACGTGCCGGCCTATGCAATCGTCGCTGGCGTTCCGGCCAGGCCATTGTACCAGCGCTTCAGCGCGGAAACTGCGGCACGGATCGAACGTCTTGCCTGGTGGGACTGGCCGGTCGAGAAACTGGCCAGGGCAGTCCCCGACATGCAGGCCTTGCCTATCGAGGCTTTCCTCGACCGCTGGGAAAACGACGCCGCCTGATCGTTGCGAGCGCGGCGCGTGCGCTGTTTGACCGTGAATTCCTCCTCGCAGGGAACTCGAAGCAGTTGCCGATTGTTTCTCCCTGCCATGATCGAAAAGCTGTTCACCAGGATCGCCAACCATATCGCCCATCTTGCCGGTCTGCCGCCGACGTTTGCCGTCTGTTTCCTGATCATTGTGGTCTGGGCGGCAAGCGGTCCGGTCTTCGGCTTTTCCGACACGTGGCAGCTCGTCATCAATACCGGCACCACGATCGTCACCTTCCTGATGGTGTTTCTCATCCAGAACACCCAGAACCGCGACAGTGCAGCGATCCAGGCCAAGCTCGACGAGTTGATCCGCGTCAGCAAAGCCAAGAATACCTTTATCGGCATCGAGCACCTGACCGAATCCGAAGTCGAGGAAATCCGGGCCAAATGTGAACGCGCGGCGAAGCGGCACGACGAACAGGTTGCCGACATGGCCGCACCCAAAGCCGTGGCCAAGAAGCGCAACGCGAAGAAGCACGCTTCGGCGTGAGGGAGCCTGTTGTCCGGGTTCCTGCGCGACGTTCGCTGGATCATTTCATGAATGCTGCAAAGGCTTCCTTGTAGTCCGGGTGCCAGCGCGACAGGGCAGGGCGGTTCTCGATGATGTCGCCAATCGCCCAAGCCATGCGCTTTTCGTCCATGGACCGGGTCGCCTCGTTATCGGGACACAGGATGTAGAAATCGCCACGCAGCACCGAGGCCAGCATGAAGTCGATGACCTGCTCGCCGGTCCAGGCGCCGGCCGGCTTTTCGGTCGCACCTTCGGTCAGGCCGGTAAAGGTAAACCCGGGAATGAGCAAATGCGCCGCGACATTGGCGCCGGGCTCGTTGCGCAGCGCGTGTGCAAGGCCCTCGGTATAGGTCTTCACGCCAGCCTTGGAGACGTTGTAGGCGAGGTTGCCGGGCGGCGTGGTGATGCCTTGCTTGGAGCCGGTGTTGACGATCAGACCCGGCTTTCCCGCCGCCAGCATGCGCGGCGCAAAGGCCTCGACGCCATGGATGACACCCCAGAAATTGATGTCCAGCAACTGCTTCCAGGCCTCGCGGTTCTCCCAGGGCTTGCCGGGGTTGTTGCCGACGCCGGCATTGTTCATCAGCAGCGAGACGTCGCCGAAGGCGCCGAATGTCCGTTCGGCCAGTCGGTCGAGCTCGTCGGCTTTCGAGACGTCAGTTGCAACGGCAAGCACGGCGCTCTCGCCGGCGATGGCGGCGACGGCGTGTCGGGCCTCATCGAGGCGTGCGCCGCCGATGTCGGCCAGCACGATCTTCATGCCCATCGCCGCTAGCCGTTTGGCCGCGGCAAGGCCGATGCCGCTGGCCGCGCCGGTGATGACGGCGACATTACCGGAGGCAAGTGCGGGCAGGGCGGTCTGGATCTCGGCGTTGGTGGTCATGATTTTCTCCTGTTCTGGCCGCGGCGAACTTAGCGCGGAACGAGGCTCGCGCAAGCCGATGCCGGTATCTTCGGGTTGACCGCGTCGGCGGGCGCTGCGCATGCTGATATGGAAAAGGAGACTGACGATTGACCGACTGGATCGAGATCCTGAAAGAACAGACCGCAACCGGCGACCAGATGAGCCGCGAAGTGCCGCAAATGCTTGCCAATCCCGACATCAGCGAAGCGCAAGTGAAAACGCTTTTTTCGGCGCTCGAAAAACAGGCGGAGTTCGTCGAAAAGCTGCGTATGGCGCTGGAAAAGTTCGGCCATGATTTTTCAGTGATCAAGGCGGCCGAGCGGCTGGAGGAGCGCTACGCCGACCTTGCCGCCTCGGTAGCGGAAAAGCTGAAGGAAATGCGAGGCTAGAGCCTGTTCCATCCCGATAAAATTCGAGATGGGCTCTATCTTCTCGTTGGACCATGATCTTTTCCGAAAACCGGCATCCACTTTTCGCTGACGCGGTCCTTCGGTTCGGGATCATGGTCTGTCTATTTCTCGATTAACCGCTCGAAGCGCCTGTCCGGCACTAACCAGATCAGCGCTACCAGGACATAGATCGAGACACCGATCCAGTGATTGACGAAGGTCAGTGCGACGGCGGCGATATAGAGGGCCAGCGAGATCTTTCCCTTGAGGTCATTGCCCAATGCCCTGGCGAAAAGGGTTTCGCTGCTGTGCAGTCGATGCAGGGCCATGGTGAGGATGTTGAAGCCGATGGCGCAGAGCGCCAGGTCGACGCCATAGACGGCGACCGGCACGGGCGCGAAATGGTTCTCACCCATGAAGGCTGTCGTCGCCGGCATCAGCGATAGCCAGAACAGCAGGTTGAGGTTCGCCCACAGCACGCGGCCGTCAACCCGCTGCACGGTATGGAACATGTTGTGCAAATTGTTCCAGTAGATGCCGACATTGATAAAGGACAGCACATAGCTGAGGAATATCGGCCAGAGTGGTGCCAGCGCGGAAAAATCCTCGCCATGCGGCACCTTCAATTCCAGCACCATGATGGTGATGATGATGGCGACCACGCCATCGGTGAATGCCTCGACCCGTCCTTTGCCCATGAATCTCCCCTGACAATCCGCTGAGGTTAAAAGAGGATCTCGCTCAGCGCCATCGGCAAAGCTGCCAAACTTGTCAGGAGCAAGTCGGGAAGGGGGAACGGCTGACGCGAAAAAGGCGTTTGGTGTCAGATCCCGAACAGCAAAAGGTCGAAAAATGACAGCTCACGCTCAAGTCATGACGCGCGATCACGAACTCGGCGGCAGCGCCGCAGCGGCTGCCGTGGCTGCCATGATCGCGGCTCTTTTCGCCGGCAGCACGGCGCTGACGCCGCTTTACATCATCTACAAGCAGGTCTTCGGCTTCTCGCAGATCACTTTGACGCTGGTCTACGCCGTCTATGTCATCGGCAATCTGGCAGCGCTGCTGATGTTGGGCCGTGTGTCCGATGTTATCGGGCGCCGTCCGATGGCATTGGCCGGGATGGCGGTGGCCGTCGTCAGCGCGGTGTTTTTCCTGTTCGCAGAAAATGTCGCGTGGCTCGACATCGCCCGGATTTTGAGCGGATTGGGAATTGGCGTCGGCGCCGGGACTGGGACGGCCTGGCTCGCCGAATTGCTCTCGGCCAACGACAAGTCACAGGCGGCGACGATTGCCACCAGCACCAATTTTCTCGGCCTCGGCCTTGGTGCGCTGGGGGCCGGGTTGCTCGCAGAATACGCACCTTGGCCGCTCAGGCTGATATTCGTCGTCCACCTGGCGATGCTAGCGATCGTAACCCTGCTGATCTGGCGTACGCAGGAAACCGTTTCGCGGCCGGGAAAACTGGCTGACGTCTCGATGCGGCCGCGGCTTTCCGTGCCTGATGACATCCGCGCAAATTTCGTTGCGCCGGCGGTGACCGGCTTTGGCGCGATGGCGCTCGTCGGCTTTTATGCGGCACTCGCGCCGAGCATCCTGGCGCAGCAACTGCAGGTAGCCAACCATGCGGTAGCCGGCGCTCTGTTCTTTGAATTGTCGATCGTGGCGGCCGCCACCATTGTGGCGACGACGCGTCTTTCGAGCCGGGCCGCGATGTTTGCGGCACTTGCGCTGATGATCCCCAGCGTCGCACTGATCGTTGCGGCGCAGGTCTTCGCCTCGATGGCCATCATGGTCGCCGCAACTGCCTTGTGCGGGGTGGCGTCAGCGCTCGGCTATCGCGGTGGTTTGCAGGTGGTGAACGAGATCGCGCCGGGGGACCGCCGTGCCGAAGTGGTCTCGGCCTTCTTCATCTGCTGTTTTTGCGGCAACGCGCTGCCGGTCATCGGCATCGGCATCCTGTCGACCGTGGCAAGCGCGACCGTGGCGAGCCTGGCCTTTGCCGGCATGATTGTCGTCTTTTCGCTGGTGGCGCTCGGGTTTGGCGCGAAATACGCGCGCTGAGCCGGCCTTTCAGCCGTTCGGCGTCTCGGGCGAAAGATGCGCGCGCTGGCGCGGCACGCCGAGGCCGGTATCCGGCGGTTCGCCGGCAGCCGGCCGGCTCTCGATCATGTGCACGCTGCGCCAACGGCCGAAGCGATAATAGGCCGTGGCCAGCACGAGCGAGGTTATCGAGCCGGCCGGAAAGCTCCACCACAACGCTTCCTCACCGATCGCACTTCGAAAGAAATAGGCGAAGCTGGTGCGCACGAGAAGTACCGAGATCACCAGGATGATCAGCGGCGGCATCACCGCGCCCGTGGCACGCACAGTGGCGAAGAGCACGATGGTGATGCCGAACAGGATGAAGGACCAGGATGCGACCTTGTTGATGTGAGTGGCGATGTCGATCGCTGCACTGTCGCTGCTGAGGAAGAGGCTGAGCACCGCGCGATCGAATACGAACAGCAGCGCGACAAGCACGCCGGTAAGCACAAGGTTGAAGCCGACGCCGGACGCGGCGATGCGGCCGATCCGGTCCCAGCGCCCGGCGCCGACATTTTGCGCCGCCATGGACGAGACCGCGGCGCCGATGGCGAGCGCCGGCATCTGGATATAGGTCCAGAGCTGGGCGGCTATGCCGTAGGCAGCCGCGACCTGCGAGCCGTAGGCATTGACCATGCCCATCACAGTCAGCGCCGCGGACGAGACGACGATCATCTGCAGGCCCATCGGCACGCCCTTGAAGACGACAATGCGCAGCAGCGCCGGGTCCGGCCGCAGCAGAGCAAGATTGGCGCCGGCCAGCCGCAGCGGGTGCTTGCGCGCATAAAGCACGATCAGGATGGCAAGCACGCTTACCGTCTGGCCGATCAGCGTCGAGGTGGCCGAGCCGGCGATGCCGAGTTCGGGGAACGGGCCGATGCCGAGAATAAGCAACGGGTTCAAAATGACGTCGAGCACGACGGCCAGCGCCATGAATAGGAAAGGCGTGCGCGAATCGCCGGCGCCGCGCAGCACCGTCATGACGAAGGACAGCAGGTTCATCATCGGTACGGCGAGAAAAATGATACGCAGATAGGAGCGCGCCAGCGGCAACGCATCGGCCGGCGTGCCGAGCGCATTGAGGATTGTATCGACCCAGATCCAGCCGCAGACCGCGAACACCACCGAGACAAGGAAGAAGAAGGTGGCGCTGGTGCCGACAATGCGGCGGGCTTCGGGCAGATCGCGGGCGCCGACCGATTGCGCGACCAGGATGGTCGCCGCCATGCCGATGCCGAAGACGGTGCCGAGGATGAGAAACAGCACGAGGTTGGCATTGGACGTGGCGGTCAGCGCCGCTTCGCCGAGGAAACGACCGACCCAGACGGCATTGATTGAGCCGTTGAGCGACTGCAGAACATTGGAGCCGAGCACCGGCAGGGCGAACAGCAGCAATGTTCGCGGGATAGGTCCACTGGTGAGGTCGCTGGTCCGCCGGCGTGCGGGCATCTTGTCGTCCATGGCAGGCAACTCGGCGAAGGCTTATCTTGAGTCCGGTCCGCAATGATTGCCGATTTAACGAGACAGGTCGACGCAGCGTTGCGAATTCCGCCTGGCGTGCCTTGATCCAATCATGTTCTCAAAGCTTCCGGAATCGTATATTGATCCTGCACGCGTGGGGCCGCATCTTTCCTGGATCTCATGGGCAAGCCGGGGGTTCATGTCCGATATTCCGCTGTTTTTTGAGCGCCTGAACCGGCGTGCGTTTCTTGGTGCATCCGCTTTGGGCGCGGCCTCCGTGGCTCTTTCGGCGTGCACCACGACGGACGTAGCGGCGCCGCCAGTGACCGCGGCGCCAAGCGATCCGGCTTTCGGCGATGCCGCAAGTATGTATGCGGCGCGCGTCGACGAGGGCTATCAACTGCCGGCAATCCCGGTAGCCAAGGTCGATCCGAAATTCGTGCGCCAAATCGTGTCCGATCCGACCGGAGAAAAACCCGGCACGATCGTCGTCGATACCTCCGAGCACTTCCTCTATCTGGTGCGCGATGGCGGCAAGGCAATTCGCTATGGCGTCAGCCTCGGCAAGGCCGGTTTCGGATGGACCGGCAGCGCCGTGGTTCAGGCGAGGAAGAAGTGGCCGGTCTGGACGCCGCCGCCGGAGATGATCCAGCGCCGGCCGGAACTGGCGAAATACAAGGACGGCATGCCGCCCGGCCCGCACAGCCCGCTGGGCGCACGCGCGCTATATCTCTTCCGCGACGGCAAGGACACGATGTACCGGCTGCACGGCACGCCGGAGTGGGATTCCATCGGGAAGAACGCTTCCTCCGGCTGTGTGCGCTTCATGAATCAGGACATTATCGACCTCTACAGCCGCGTCGACGGCGTCGCGCCGGTCTTCGTGCGCCCGAACCTGTCGGCCGCCGGGAAGATCGCCGCCGTGTCGGACAGGACGGCCGAGCCGATCGATGCGGGCGTGCCAAAGGACGCGGAGATGTTGAGGTAAGTGCCTTCGACGGGTCATCAGTCTTAGGTTTTGCAAACCCACTAGAACACAATCCTTGTGCCGGCGAGCCGCAACTGAAGGGCCCGACCGTTCGATCGTGCCAGGCAGGCGGACGCGTTAGGCGCGTCCGCCTGCCTAGGGGTGTCGCTACTTCCCGGCGAGGCCTGGAAGCGTGACCTGATAGACCAGGAACATCGTGTCGACATCGGGGCCATCTTCGGCCTTGTAGGCCGCGCCGACCTGGAAGCCGTCCTGGGTGAGAAAGTCATTGTCGTTGGCGACGAACAGGAAATAGTCGTCGGGCCGTGTTGGATCGAGGACGCTCACCACCGACATCGCCTCCCACTTCTCCGAAAGGTTGTTGCGGTCATTGGGCGCGCCATTGTGCAGCCCGAAGCGGCCGAGCTCGGTCTTGTCGTTGATGTCGATGAACGGCGTCAGCTTGGCCGGCGTCACCGAGGGATCGAGCTCACCTTTGGGCGCAACCGGCTTGTCCTTGTCGAACTCGGTGCCGGCGATGTCGGTTGCCGCCGACACATCGACGACGCTGATCTCGCGATAGAGCGAGGTGTCGCCCTTCACCCCCTGGCCGTTGCCGCTGTCGCGCGCCAGCATCAGGAAGGTCTTGTCCGACAGAGCCACGATTTCGCTCTGCGCGGCAATCTTGGTCTTGCCCTTGGCATCGGTGAACACCGGCAGCGGCACAACATATTCATGCGCAAGCTTGAGTTGGGCCGGATCCGAGGCATCGTAGACCAGCGCGCGCGTGTTCTGGCGCGTCGAAGCGGAATCGCCGCCATCCTGTCTGGGGGCCGATTGCAGCACAGCGATCAGGAACTTCCCGTCCGGCGTCAGTGCCATGCCTTCGAGGCCCTGGTTGTTCTGACGGCCGGTTTCGGGATCCGTCGGATCTGGGTCTGCCGCGCCCGGTCCCGGATTGTTGGACGCGAAGTTCGGCGTTCCATGACGCATCGGGACAAGCGCCGCCGGTGACTGCGTTGCCGACATCAGACGCCCATCGGCGGAGAAGTGGTAGATGTTCGGACCATATTCGTCCGAGATGAACATGGTGCCGTCGGGCAGCCGCACGATCGCCTCGTTATCGAGCGCGAGCTTGCCGTTGGCTTCGGGCAGGATCGGCATGTCGTCGGTCGCGGCGCGCACGCCGTTGAGCGGATCGAGGCCGGTTGCGTCGGCGCCCTTGTCGTCGGTCAAAAGCATGGTGTCGGCAAGGGTTGCCTTGAGGCCCGACTGTTCCTGGCCGGCGGCTGGTGCCGCACCCGGTGCGATCGGGGCGAATTCGATGGCAATCGTGTTGATGCGCGGACGGTAATCGGTGGTGCCGACGACATTGTAGCCACGATCCGGCAGCAGCCACAGCGAGCCCTTATAGCCATCGGCGCCATGCGTCCAGCCGGCAGCGTCGATCGCCATGCCCGAGCCGGAGCCAAACGTCTCGCCGAACTTGTCCCTTTGGCTGGCCGGGATGCGACCGACACCGACCAGGCCCTTGTTGACGAAGCTGACGCCGCCGACGGTCGCTGCCTTTTCAGCCAAGGCCGGAGTCAAGGCGGTGAACATCGCCAGCGCGACTGCGAGGGACGCGTTTCGGTGCAGGTTTTTCATGGAAATCCTCTTTGTGACAAAACAGCCGGGATCTGAAAAAGCGCCGCGTCGCATCGAGAATGCCGCGAAAGCCTTCGGAGAAGCGATCTAGGACGCGAACATGATACTTGCGTGACAGTGCTGCGCTTGCCTGGGCCTCATGTGGTCGCAACTAGCCCGGGCATGGCGAATCCGTCGCCACCGAGAGCAATTAACAACTTTACAAATAATCATTCTTATGTGAAGTTATGACAATGAAAGGTCACCGATGACAGTCTGTCGTTTCGCTACCCGCCTCAATTCCTTTGCCTCGCGGCCACAGGCCGAGTGGCCTGATCTTGTTGGTAAACCGTCCATGCTGCAAATGGCGGCGCGTGCGGCGAAGGTTGCGGAATTGACCGATCTCGACCTCAACTTCCCCGACCATGTCGATGAAAAACCTGCGGAAATGGCGCGCAAACTCAGCGATCTCGGGCTTTCCATCAATGGCTTCGCCATGCGCTACTACTCTAATCCGGCCTTCAAGCTCGGCGCCTTCACCAATCCGGATCCTTCCGTTCGCCGGGAGGCCATCGACCTGACCAAGGCCGGCATCGACGCCGCGCGCGAGGCCGGCGCCAGCCTGATGACATTGTGGCTCGGGCAGGATGGCTTCGACTACGCCTTCCAGGCTGACTACGCAACACTCTGGCAACACGAAATCGATGGCATTCGTGAAGTAGCGGCGCATGATCCGGGCTGCCAGATTAGCCTTGAATATAAACCCAACGAGCCGCGCTCCTACAGCCTGATGCCCGATGCGGCGACGACATTGCTGGCGATCCGCGAGATCGGCCTGCCCAATCTCGGCGTGACGCTCGATTTCGCTCACGTGCTCTATGCCGACGAGCAGCCGGCTTTCGCTGCCGCCCTCATAGCACGGCACAGCAAGCTGCTCGGCGTGCACCTCAACGACGGCTACGCCAAGCGCGACGACGGCCTGATGGTCGGTGCCGTGCACACGCTGCAGACGATCGAGCTGCTCAGGCAGATCCGCCGCGACGGCTATGCCGGGGCCATCTACTTCGACACGTTCCCCGACATGACCGGGCTCGATCCCGTCCACGAATGCGAAGTCAACATCGCCACCGTCAAGCGCATGCTGCGCGTCGTCGAGCGGCTGGAAAAGGACAACCGCCTGTCAGCCGCCGTCGATCGTCAGGACGCGGTCGCGTCGCAGGCCATCATCCAGGAAGCCATGCTCGGGCCGGACAGCTGAGGCCGGCGCCATCACCGTTTTTCAACAAGGGAGGAAAGACCATGAAATTTCTGCTCGTCACCGCTACCGCTGCCCTGATGACGCTGTCCATCGGCTCTGTGTTTTCCGCGGATCTCGCGCCGCTCAATTCCGACACCGAGAAGGATCGCATCGACTGGTCGCAGCTCGAGGCCAAGTTCGGGGCTTTCCCCAAGCTGCCCGAGGGCACCAAGGCGGGTGCGGTCTCCAAGACGCTGACCAACGAATACTGGCGCTCGCTGGGTGAGGGCTACAAGTCGTTCGGCGACCGCATCGGCGTGCCCGTCGTCTACCAGGCGGCGCAGAGCGAGGGCGACCAGCTCGGCCAGCTCACCATCGCCGAAGGCCTGGTCACGCAAGGCTACAACGTGCTGCTCGTTTCACCGCAGACCGACTCCAATTTGCAGCCGATCATGGAACAGGCCAGGGCCGCCAACGTGCCGGTGGTCAACGTCAATGACGCGGTCATCCCGCAGGCCGAGTACTATGTCGGCAATGTCCAGCGCGACAATGGTGTGCGTGTCGCCAAATGGTTCATCAAGAACCGGCCGGATGGCGGCAAGGTTGCCATCGTCGAAGGCCAGGCCGGCGTCTACGCCGCCGTCCAGCGCACCGACGGCTTCAAGAGCACGATCACTGAAGGCGGCAAGTTCGAGGTCGTCGCCAGCGTGCCGGGCAACTGGGATCGCCAGACCTCCTACGACGCGGCCACCAATATCCTGCAGCAGCACCCCGACCTGATCGGCTTCTATGCCAATAATGACGGCATGGCGCTGGGCATCGTCGAAGCGGTCAAGGCGGCCGGTCTGCAGGACAAGGTGGCCGTCTTCGGCACCGACGGGATTTCCGACGCTTATGCCTCGATCCGGGCCGGCGAGCTGACCGGTACCGTCGACAGCTTCCCGGTGCTGACCGGCGAGGTGGCGCTGGAATCGGCGCTGCGACTGGTGGCTGGGCAGAAGCTGCCGCGTGTTGTTGCCACCCCGCAGGCGCTGATCACCAAGGACAATGCCGACCGTTACTCGGGCGGCGGCGACGCCGTGCGCAAAGCGCTGCTCGAGGACGCGGCAGCAGGCCAATAGAGCAGGGCGGCGGGTGCCGGCCTTGGGTCGGCACCCTTGCTTGGAGAACCGAAGCAATGTCAGCGCGGCTGCAATTCGAGGGCATTTCCAAGCTGTTTCCGGCCGTGCGGGCGCTGAGCGACGTGTCCTTTTCGGTCGGCGCCGGCGAAATCCATGGCCTGCTTGGCGAGAACGGCGCCGGCAAGTCGACGCTGCTGCGCATCCTGTCGGGCGTCTACCGGCCGACAGCGGGAAGCGTTTTCATCGACGGCAGGCCGGTGACGCTGAACAACCCGGTCCAGGCGCGGGCCGCGGGCGTCGCGATGATCCATCAGGAATTACAGCAGGTGCCACGTCTCAGCGTTGCCCAGAACATGTTCCTGGGCCATCCGCTGACGCGCGGCGGCGTCTTCGTCGCACGGCGCGAGCAGGAGCGCCGCGCTGCGGAAGCCCTGGCCGCCATCGACCCGACCATCGATCCGGCAGCCCCGCTTGGCTCGCTGAAGGTGGCGCAGCGGCAAATCGTCGAGATTGCCCGGGCGCTGCTCGACCGCGCCAGGATCGTGGCGATGGACGAGCCGACATCGAGCCTCACGCCGAGCGAGTTCGAACGGCTGGCCGAAGTGATTGCGGGCCTGGCGCGCGACGGTGTCACGGTCGTCTATGTCTCGCACAAGCTGGATGAGGTGTTCGGCATCTGCCAGCGCGCCACCATCATGCGCGACGGTGTCGTGGTCGAAACCGTTGATCTCGCGCAGGTGTCGGAAAAGGCCGTCGTTTCGATGATGGTCGGCCGCGAACTTGCGCAGGAACAGCACCGCTCGCATGCTTCCAGCGAGATCAGGCTGAGCGTGCGTGGCCTGGCCTCGGCGACCAAGGTCCATGACGTTTCGTTCGACCTGCATCGCGGCGAGGTGCTGGGCATTGCCGGCCTGGTCGGCTCGGGCCGCACCGAGCTGCTGCGGCTGCTGGCCGGCGCCGACCGGGTCTCATCAGGCACAATGGAGATCGACGGCAAGGCGACAAAACTTTCCAGTCCGCGCGACGGCATCGCCGCCGGCATCGGCCTGGTGCCGGAGGAGCGCAAGCGCGAAGGCATCGTGCCGTTGCGGTCGATCTCCAGCAACATCGCGCTGGCGTCGATGGGCGTGTTCGCGCCGCGCGGCGTCATCGACCACCGCCGGCTGAAGCGCGTGGCAGCCGAGAAGATGAAACGCGTCAATCTCAGACCGTTCCTGCTCGACCGGCCGATCCGCCTATTCAGCGGCGGCAACCAGCAGAAGGCGATCATCGGCCGCTGGCTGGCGGCGGGAACGCGGATCCTTCTGTTCGACGAGCCGACGCGCGGCATCGATGTCGGCGCCAAGGCGGAGATCTACCACCTGATCGAGGAGCTCGCCGCCGAAGGCCATTCGGTAATCGTCGTTTCGTCCGAGTTGCCCGAGGTGATCCGGCTCGCCGACCGGGTGCTGGTCATGCGTGACGGCACGGTCGCCGCCGAACTGGGCCGCGCAAGTCTCAGCGAACAGGCGATCGCCGCGCACGCCATACCCCAAACGGAGATTGAGGCCGGCAAGGCGCAAGGCCGCCGGGCCGGTGCATAACGGACAGGACCAGCGGATGACCGATATAACCCAACACACAGCAGCGCGCCCAAGCGCAGATTTCCTGCACCGGTTTTCGGTGCGCGACGCTGGCACGCTGATCGGCCTGGTGGTGATCCTCGCTGTCTTCCGGGCGCTGGTCCCCGGCTTCTTTGCCGAGCGCAATTTGATCAACATCCTGCAGCAGTCGAGCATCAATGCCTGCCTGGCGTTGGGCATGACGCTGGTCATCATCTCGGGCGGCATCGACCTGTCCGTCGGGCCGACGGCAGCTCTTTCGGCAGTCATCTCGGCCTCGATGCTGGTTGCCGGCGTGCCGTTTCCGCTGGCCATCGCCGCCGGCTTCGCCATCGGCCTTGCCTGCGGCCTGCTCAACGGCGTGCTGGTCGCCTATGTCGGGCTGCAGCCCTTCATCGTCACGCTGGGAACGCTCAGCACCTACCGGGCGCTGGCGCTGATCTATACCGGCGGCAATCCGGTGCTCGGCCTGCCTGCCGGCTTCCGTGCCATCTTCAATGGCTCGCTGTTCGGATTGCCGTTGGCGGTCATTATCGTGGCCGTGGTCGCGCTGATTGCCTGGATCATCCTCAAGAAGACGCCGTTCGGCGAATATCTGCTCGCCGTCGGCGGCAATGAGGAAGCGGCCTATATAGCCGGCGTGCCGATCGCCCGCACCAAGATCGCCGCGTATATGATCTCGGGCCTGCTGGCGGCGCTTGCCGCACAGATCCTGATCGGCCGGTTGGGTGCGGCCGAACCCATTCTCGGCAATCTCTGGGAGCTCGACGCCATAGCAGCGGCGGCGATCGGCGGTGCCTCGCTGATGGGCGGCAAGGGCAGCGTCGTCGGCACAATCCTGGGTGCCGTCATCCTTGGCAGCATGCGCAATGGCCTGACGCTGATGAACGTGCAGTCCTTCTATCAGCTCTTGGCAACTGGCCTTATAATCCTCGCCGCGATGCTTATCGATCGCGTGACGAGGGGACGTGGATGACATTGACCGGGCTGGATCTGAAAGCAGTAGGGCCGCGCATCCGCATGATGATGCCGCATCTGACGCCGCTCGAGGCGAAGGTGGTGGAAACCGTCTTCGGCAGGCGCGGCTTCGACGAGACTATCCCGCTCAAGCAGATCGCAGAGGAGGCCGGCGTCTCAGAGGCGATGGTGGTCAAGATCGCGAAGAAGCTGGGTTTTTCCGGCTATCGTGACTTTCGCACGGCGGTCTATGAATACAGCCGCCTGCCGACCGCCGAGATGCATCAGGAACTGTCGGTGGACGACAGTTCGGCGGAAATCGTGCAGAAGGTGTTCCGCACCTCCATCCAGGCGCTGGAGGAGACGCTCGCCATCCTCGACATGGACGATTTCGACCGCGCCGCCGATCTGCTTTACCGCGCCAGGAACCGCGATTTCTACGGCGTCGGCGGTTCGGCGCAGATCGCACGCGATGTCTCGCACAAATTCCTGCGCATCGGCATCCGCACCTCCGTTTACGACGATTCGCACATGATGCTGATGTCGGCCTCGCTGCTCGGCGCCGACGACATTGCTGTCGGCTTCTCGCATTCCGGCAACACGAGCGCCGTCATCGACGCCATCCAACTTGCGCGCAAAAGCGGCGCGCGCACGCTGGCCATCACCAATTACGACAACTCACCATTGGCAGCCGTCGCCGACATCGTGCTCTGCTCGACCGCGCAAGGCTCGCCGCTGATGGGCGAGAACGCGGCGGCGCGCATTGCCCAACTCAACATCCTCGACGCGCTGTTCGTGGCGGTCGCGCAACGCGACTACCAGGCGGCGGAGCGCAATCTCGGCCGCACCATGTCCGCGGTGACGTCGAAACGGAAAGACAAGAACTCATGAAAGGCAAGCCGCTCCTGAAAGTCAGAGGCACATGACGGCTTCCCCGCCGCTGGTCACCGTATTCGGCAGCCTGCATTACGACATCATGGTCGAAGCCCCCGATCGCCCACGCAAGGGCGAAACGGTGACCGGCCATGCCTGGCATCCAAAATGCGGCGGCAAGGGCGGCAACCAGGCGGTATCGGCAGCGCGGGCCGGCGTGCGTGCGGCAATGATCGGAGCTGTCGGCGATGACGATTTCGGCCGCGCGCTTCTCGACAATCTCGATCGCTGGGGCGTTGACCGGCGCTCCGTGCGGGAGGCTTCCGGCGCCGGCTCGGGCATGAGCGTAGCGATTTTCGACGACAGCGGCGACTATGGCGCGGTGATCGTCTCGGGCAGCAATCTCACTCTCGGCGAAAAGGACATTGCGGAGGCGGCCGAGCTGATCGCGCAAACGGCGGTGCTGCTGCTGCAAAACGAGGTGCCAGAAGCCGCCAATATCGCCGCGGCGCGGGCGGTGAAGGCGCATGGCGGCCGCGTCCTCCTCAACGCCGCACCCGCCCGGAAACTGTCCGCCGAGCTGATCGCGCTCACCGACATCGTCATCGTCAACGCCATCGAGGCGGAATTCCTGGCCGGTGTTCCGGTCGTCGACACACTCGAGGGTGCTGCGAAGGCGGCCGGTATGCTCGTCGGCTCCTACCCGGCTGCCATCGTCACCGCCGGCGGGGAGGGGGTCGCCTATCGCGACCGCGACGGCCAGGCGTTCGCCTTGCCTGCGATGCCGGTGAAGGTCATCAGCACCCACGGTGCCGGCGACGAATTCGTTGGCGCCTTCGCGGCGGGGCTTGCGCGTGGGCAGCCTGTCGAGGCGGCACTTGCCGCCGCCAATGCCGCAGCGGCCTTGCTGGTTGCAACGCCGGAGCGCGAGCGCGGCGGGCCTTGATCAATCTGAACCTGCTCGGTGACCGCCGCGCTCAATCGCTGTCGCGCGCGATAAGCTCCAGCGGCCAGACTTCGCGGATGATGCGGGCGCCTTCGGTGCCGGCGAAGGCCGGAATCGATGCCAGCAGCATTTCGGCCAGCCGCTCGCCCATCGGCTCCAGCGCCGGGCGGAAGCCGGTCAGCGCCGGCGAAAAATAGCGGCAGAGCGGCGTGTCGACGATGACGATCACCGCGATGTCGTGGCCGGGCTTGATTCCCGCCTCGGCCAGAGCCTTGCAGCCGCCAAGCGCCATCGCGTCGTTGTTGAAGATGATGGCGCTCGGCGGGTCCTTGGAGCGCATGACCTTCGGTGTCACCGCGTAGCCGCCGGCCTCGTTGATGAAGCCGTCGGCGATCAACTCGGGGTCGAATTCGATGCCGTGCCGCCGCAACGCCTTGCGATAGCCGGCGAGGAACAGATAGCCGAAATTGAGGTCGAGCGACGGGCGGATGGCGGCGATGCGCCGGTGGCCGCGCGCGACGAGACGATCGACGGCGTCAGCTCCGGCTTTTTCGAAGTCGAGGTCGAGCGAGGGGTAGGCATCGCCGCCGGAACGGCTGCGGCCGAGCGTCGCGAACGGGAAACCGGCCTGGGTCAAATAGTCGATGCGCTCGTCTTCGCGCCGCGTCCAGGCCAGCACCACGGCATCGGCCCGGCGGGTCTCGACGACACGGCGCAGGCGCTCCTGCTGATAGTCGCCCGGCGCGCCCATCACCACGATCAGGTCGAGCCCGCTTTCGGCGAGCTTGGCCTGCAGCCCGGTCAGGAATGGAATGAAGAACGGCTCGCCATACTCCTGGTCGCCCGGATGCGGCTGCAGCATGAAGGCGATCGAATGGGTGGCGCCGCGCCGCAGGCTGCGGCCGGACTGGTTCGGTGAATAGTTCAGTTTCTTGGCCGCATCGAGCACGCGCTGGCGTGTGTCGGCATTGACGTCGGCGCGACCGTTGAGCGCGCGCGACACCGTGCCGATCGAAATGTTCAGGTGACGCGCAAGGTCGTGAATGCTGGACGCCAAAGGACAGTTCTCCCCTTGCTTGGCTAGCACCGGCTGCTCTCCGGGCCAAGCCGACACCACGATTTTTCGCAACCGGCCAATTGACATTCTACGCCATCGGGTGTGTTCTCGTAAACGTTTACGGAAAAACATTCACGGCCCTGCCGTGAATGCCGTGAGGATCGGTCTGGAGGGGCCGAGAGGGAGGAACACTGGATGATCAATGTCGTCCTGGTCGGCTGCGGAGCGATGAGCAAGGCCTGGCTCGATGCGGCCAGGCAGATCGACGGGCTCGCCATTGTAGGCCTGGTTGATATCGACGCCGAAAGGGCGCGGGCGAGGGCGCGCGAATACGAGCTTTCCGGCGCTGTCATCGGAACCGACCTCGACGCCGTGCTCGACCAGACCAGGCCCGACGCGGTATTCGACGTGGTGGTTCCCGCCGCCCGCCGCGAGGTCGCGTTTTCCGCCTTTGCCCATCATTGCCACCTCTTGACCGAAAAGCCGCTGGCCGACAGCCCGGGCAATGCGCGTGCCATTGTCGAGGCCGCCCGCAGCGCCGGGCGCATCCATGCCGTCGTGCAGAACCGCCGCTATGTCGCCAATGTCAGGCGCATCCGGCGCTTTCTCGCTTCCGGCGTCATTGGTGCTGCGACCAGCATCCACGCCGATTTCTTCGTTGCGCCGCATTTCGGCGGTTTTCGCGAAGAGATGCGCCATGTGCTGCTGCTCGACATGGCGATCCACACATTCGACGCGGCCCGCTACATGGTGGCCGGCGAACCGACCGGTGTCTATTGCCAGGAGTGGGAGCCGGCCAATTCCTGGTATCGGCAAGGGTCGTCGGCAACCGCAAGCTTCGACCTCGGCGGCGGCAAGCTGTTCACCTATGCCGGCAGCTGGTGCGCGGCCGGCTTCCGTACCAGTTGGGACAGTACATGGCGTATTGTCGCCGAGCGCGGCAGCATTGTCTGGGACGGCGAGGACGGGCTGAAGGCGGAAATCGTGCAGCCGGTCCGTGAAGGCCTGTTCCACCGCACCGAATCGATAGCCGTGCCGCCGCTCGACCCGGCCGATCGCGTCGGCGGCCATCTCGGCATCATCCAGGATTTCGTCCGCGCCGTCGAAACCGGCACCGAGCCGGAGACGCGCGGCGCCGACAACATCAAGAGCCTGGCCATGGTTTTCGCTGCGATCGAGAGCGCCGAGACCGGGCGCCGGGTCGCCATCGCTGCACAGGAAGGATCATGATGCCAAACCCGCTGCTCGACATCAGGATCGGCACAATGGTGCGGGCCAATCTCGACGACCCGGCCGCCTATGTCAGGCAGATCCTGCCGCTCGGCTTCGAGAGCATCCAGCCGTTCTTCTGGCAGACGCTGGGCGGCAAGGACATTCCACGGCTGGCGGGCGAGATCCGCGAGGCGATCGGCGATGCCGATGTCGTCATCTCGTCGATCGGGGTGTTCGGCAATCCGCTGGAGAGCGGTGAAGTTGATCGCGGCGTGCTCCAGGCGTGGGAAACGATCATCGACAACGCGCATCTATTCGGCACCAACATGGTCAGCGGCTTCACCGGCCGCATTCGCGGCAAGCCGCTGCCAGACAGCCTGCCGCGTTTCCGCGAGGTATGGGGGAAGTTGGCAAAACGGGCTGCCGACAAGGGCGTGCGCATCGCCTTCGAGAACTGCGCCATGGACGGCAACTGGGCCAGCGGCGACTGGAACATCGCCCACAATCCAGACGCCTGGGAGCTGATGTTCAACGAACTGCCGGACGACAATCTCGGCCTGGAGTGGGAGCCCTGCCACCAGCTGGTCTACCTGATCGACCCGATCCCGCAGATCCGCAAATGGGCGCCGCGCATCTTCCACGTCCACGGCAAGGACGCGACGGTGCGCTGGGACGTGATCCGCGAACATGGCGTGTTCGGTCGCCTGCCGTTCGTGCAGATGCGCACGCCGGGGTTCGGCGACAGCGACTGGACGCGAGTGATCAGCGAGCTGCGGCTGGCCGGCTACAAAGGCGCCATCGACATCGAGGGCTGGCACGACCCGGTCTATCGCGGCGATCTCGAGATCACCGGCCAGGCGCGTGCGCTGGATTATCTCCAACAATGCCGGGGAGGCGCGAGCTACCTGCCGAACCCGGTGTGAGAACTCGGCCGGCGGGAGGTGCCGGCCAGCGAAAGATTGCGGCGCGTTGCCGAAGCGATCGTCAAAACCCCTCGGCTAGCGAGGGAACAAAGGGAGGAACGTGCATGAGCATTACGATGAGAAGGACAGTTCTGCGCTCGACCGTCGCGGCGGCCGCGATGGCGTTCGCCGCCGCACTCTCGACCTTGCCGGCGCAGGCGCTCGATGCCCAGTGGTGCAAGGATGTCCATATCCGTTTCTTCGCCGGCGGGGCGGAGGGCGATGCGTTCGGCACCATCGTCTATAATGGCGCCAAGCAGGCGGCCGCCGATCTCGGGCCCAAGGTCGACTATATCTTCTCTGGGTGGGACGTGGAGAAGATGGTCCAGCAATTGCGCGAGGCTGTTGCGGTCAAGCCCCAAGGCATCGCCATGATGGGCCACCCGGGCGACGCCGCCATCATGCCGCTGGCCGAACAGGCGCACAAGGACGGCATCAAGATGATGTACCAGAACGTGCCGGTGCCGACGGTCACGGCGGCGTTCGGCGGCGGCTATGTCGGCGCCCAGCAGGAGCAGCAGGGCCGGGCGCTCGGCGCCGAGGCGTTCAAGCTGGCCGGGCTGAAGGCCGGCGACAAGGCGATCATGATCGGCCCGTTCGAGAACGAGAGCCGCGGCGCGCGCGAACGCGGCACGGTCGCCGCACTGAAAGAGGCCGGCATCGACGTCGTTCAAATCAATTCTCAAACCGAGTGGGCAGCCGATCCCAATCTGGCCATTCCGGTGATCACGGCAGCACTGCTCAACAATCCCGACGTCAAGGCGGTCGGCTATCCCGGCGGGCAGCTGCTAGGCAATGTGCCGACTTACATGCAGGCGGCGGGCAGGAAGCCGGGCGACATCTTCAACTTCGGCTTCGACACCAGCCCGCAGATCGTCGAGGGCTTCAAGGGCGGCTGGGTGCAGCTGACGGCCGACCAGCAGCCGTTCATGCAAGGCTACCTACCAATCCTCAGCCTCTGCCAGCAGGTGGTGCTGGGTCTGGCGCCGATGAATGTCGACACCGGTGCCGGCTTCGTCACGCCGCAGAATTATGAGATCGTTTCCGAACTCGCCAAGCAGGCGTTGCGCTGATCGCCCGATCTGCCGGCCGGGTTGAATCCCGGCCGGCGACGACCGACAAACAAGCGAGGACCGCCATGGCCGAACGCCTCATCGAACTGCGTGAAATCAGCAAGTCCTACGGCCAGGTCTATGCGCTTGGCGGCGTCAATCTCAGCGTCGACCGCGGCGAGGTCGTCGGCCTGATCGGCGACAACGGCGCCGGCAAATCGACGCTGATCAAGATCCTTTCCGGCGTGGTCAAGCCGACCAGCGGCGAAATCCTCATTCGCGGCAAACCGGTGACCGGGTGGAGTGCTGCGCGCTCGCGCGACGCCGGCATCGAAACGGTGTTCCAGGACCGGGCGCTCGCCGTGCAGCAGACGATCGTGCGCAACATCTTCATGGGCCGCGAGCTCACCGGCTGGCTTGGATGGCTGAAGGTCAACAAGGAGATCGCGGAGGCGAGCCGGCTGATGCGCGAGATCGGCTTCACCTCGAAGGTGTTCACGCCGCAGTCGATCGTCGGCCAGCTGTCGGGCGGCGAACGCCAGGGCGTGGCGATCGCCCGCGCCATCTACAAGCAGGCCGACCTGATCATCCTCGACGAGCCGACGACGGCGCTGTCGCTGACCGAAACCGCGAAGGTTTTTCATTTCGTGCGCCAGGTGCGGGCGAGCGGCCGGTCGATCCTGTTCATCGGCCACAACATCCACCACGTCTTCGATATCGCCGACCGCTTCGTGGTGCTCGACCGCGGCAAGGTCGCGCTCAGCGCCGACCGCAGCGAGGTCAAGTCGGCCGAAGACCTCATCAATTTCATGGAAGACGTGGCACATCCCGGCGGATTGCCGGGACTTCGCGACGCCGGGGAGCAGATAGCGCGATGAGCAAGACCATGGATCCCGATCTGCAGACCCCTCTAGGCAGCAGCGATGCCGCCCGAAAGGCATGGAAACACCCGTCCGATAACTGGCTGCGCGGCTTTGTCCTCGACAACCGCGCCGCACTCGGCACGCTTGCCGTGTTCATCGTGATGATGGCGGTGTTCATGATCGCCAATCCGGCGGTCTTCACCAGCTGGTATCTCTATAGTTCCGTGCTGACCACGCTGCCTGTGGCGCTGTTCGTGGTGGTGCCGCTCGTCTTCGTCGTCACCTGTGGCGAGATCGACCTGTCGTTTCCGGCGACGATGGGCTTCGCCTCGTGGGTCTTCGCGCTGGTCGTGCAGGCCGGCTACGACCCGTTCGTCGGCATCGCCGCCGCAATCGTCACCGGCATGCTGCTCGGCTTCCTGGTCGGCTCGCTGGTCGTCTATGGCGGGCTGTCGTCGCTGATCGCCACGCTCGGCATGAATTTCCTGCTGCGCGGCCTGATCCAGATCATCAACGAGGGCAGGTCGACCGCGCTGACCGGCCTTGCCGACAGCTGGGCCTACAAGATCTTCTCCAGCCAGCTTTACGGCATCCCGGTGCAGATATTCTGGGCCATCGCCTTCGTCGTGCTGTCGGCGCTGCTCTACAACCGCCATCGCTTCGGTGCCCAGGTCAAGGTGGTCGGCGACAATCCCGACAGCGCCCAGCAGATGGGCATCGATGTCAAGCGCGTCAGGGTGAAAGTGTTCGTCTTCGTCGGTATCGGCGCGGCGATCGCCGGCACGTTCTCGGTAATGATCAACTTCACCTGGTGGCCGACGGCGGGCGACGGATACCTGCTGCCGGTGCTGGCATCGGTATTCGTCGGAGGCACGCCGACCTGGGGCGGCATCGGCACCGTCGTCGGCGGCGCGATCGGCGCGGTTACGGTGTCCTTCATCCAGACCGGCGTCGTCGCGGCGGGACTGAGCGGCTTCTACGTCCAGTTCTTCAACGGGCTGATCATCATCCTGTCGCTGCTCGGCCATAAGTGGAACCAAGCGCGGTATCGGTGACCGGCGGCCTCAAACCCCCGTGACAAACCCGTCCAGCACGCGTTTCTGGCCGGCCTTGTCGAAGTCGATGGTCAGCTTGTTGCCTTCGATGGCCGAGATGTTGCCGTTGCCGAATTTCTGGTGGAAGACGCGGTCGCCAACGCTGAAGGGGGAGGGCGTGTCGGCGACGGATTTGGCGACCAGCTCGCCGTCGATGGTGCGGCCCTTGATCGAGGTGCGGCCGGCACCGTAGCCCGAGTCGGTTTCGCCATAGCCGATGCGCTCGACCTGGTGGCCGGAGCGCGTGCCCCAATTGCGGTCGGTCGCTTCGGTGCGGTTGGCCTGAGCACGTTGCCAGCCCGGTGTCGCATAGGTGCTGGAGAAGGCGCCGGATTTCTCGGCGCCGTTGTTGCCACCGATGTTATCGAAGCGCGACGCCCCATAAGGATTCTGTCTTCCAGCCCCCTGGCCGCCACGACCGGGAGCGAACGAGCCGCCACCATAGGCATTGCCGTAGCCGCCATAGGAGTTGCCGCTCTCGGCGACCTCGACATGGGCTTCCGGCAGCTCGTCGAGGAAGCGCGACGGGATGGTCGATTGCCAGAGGCCGTGGATGCGGCGGTTGGAGACAAACCAGAGATGCAGGTTCTTCTTGGCGCGGGTCAGGCCGACATAGGCAAGGCGGCGCTCCTCCTCGAGCCCGGACCGGCCACCCTCGTCGAGGGAACGCTGGTGCGGGAACAGGCCTTCCTCCCAGCCGGGCAGGAACACGGTTTCGAATTCGAGGCCCTTGGCCGAATGCAGCGTCATGATGTTGACGGCGTCGAGCTCAGCGTTCTGCTCGGCGTCCATCACCAGCGCGACATGTTCGAGGAAGGAGCGCAGCGATTCATACTCCTCCATGGAGCGTATCAGCTCCTTTAGGTTCTCCAGCCGGCCGGGCGCTTCGACCGAGCGGTCGTTCTTCCACATGTCGGTGTAGCCGCTCTCCTCCAAAATGGTCTCGGCGAGTTCGGTGTGCGGGGTGGTTTCGAGAGCCTTTTGCCAGCGCTCGAAATTGGCTGATACCTCGCGAAGTGCGGCACGCGGCTTCGGCTTCAGCTCGTCGCTTTCGGCCAGTTTTGCCGCCGCCTCCAGCATCGGGATGCGCAGCGCGCGTGCGGTGTCGTGGACCTGGCGGATGGTGGCCTCGCCCAACCCGCGTTTCGGCACGTTGACGATGCGCTCGAAGGCGAGGTCGTCGGCGCCTTGTGCGACGACGCGGAAGAAGGCCAATGCGTCGCGAATCTCGAGCCGCTCATAGAAGCGCGGGCCGCCGATGACGCGGTAATTGAGCCCGAGCGTGACGAAGCGGTCCTCGAATTCGCGCATCTGGAAAGACGCGCGGACGAGAATCGCCATATCGTTCAAATTGTGCTTCTGGCGCTGGTAGGCCTCGATGGTCTCGCCGACGGCGCGGGCCTCCTCCTCGGAATCCCAGGCGGCGTGGACATGCACCTTCTCGTCGTCCTCGGCGATCTTCTCGGTAAACAGCGTCTTGCCGAAGCGGCCCTCATTGTGGGCGATGAGATGCGAGGCGGTGCCGAGGATGTGCGCGGTCGAGCGGTAGTTGCGCTCCAGCCGGATGATGGTGGCGCCGGGGAAATCCTTGTCGAAGCGCAGGATGTTGTCGACTTCGGCGCCGCGCCAGCCATAGATCGACTGGTCGTCGTCGCCGACGCAGCAGATGTTAACTTTGCTTTCGCTCACGGCCGCGCGCGAGCTTCGCTCGCTGGCCTCCGCGGGGGCGGCCTGGCCGGCCGACGCCCGGTCGGGCTTGCGGCCTTCGGCCGAAGAGCGCCCAATCTCCCCCCTCGTGGGGGAGATGTCGGCGGAGCCGACAGAGGGGGGCGCTGTCCCGCCAGCGTTTCCGCCAGGACCATTGGAAGCGTCGCGATCCTTCGCGCCCCCCTCTGTCCTGCCGGACATCTCCCCCGCGAGGGGGGAGATTGGCTTGCCTTGAGGCCGCTGGGCCAGCAGGCGCAGCCACATGTACTGTGCGGTGTTGGTGTCCTGGTACTCGTCGACGAGGATGTAGCGGAAGCGCTTGTGGTATTCCTTCAGCACGTCCGGATTGGCGCGGAAGATGCGGATCGGGTGACATAGGAGATCGCCGAAGTCACAGGCATTCAGCGTCTGCAGCCGCTCCTGATAGGCCTTGTAGAGTTCGCGGCCCTTGCCGTTGGCGAAGGCACGGGCATCGCCCTCGGGGATGTCGGCGGGACCGAGGCCCTTGTTCTTCCAGCCGTCGATCATCTGGGCGAACTGCTTGGCCGGCCAGCGCTTGTCGTCCAGCCCTTCCGCCTGGATGAGCTGTTTGATCAGCCGCACGACATCGTCGGTGTCGAGAATGGTGAAGTCGGATTTGAGCCCGGCCAGCTCGGCATGTCGGCGCAGCAGCTTCACGCCAATCGAGTGGAAGGTGCCGAGCCACGGCATGCCCTCGACATTGCCTTCGCCGATCAACAGGCCGATGCGCTGCTTCATCTCGCGCGCCGCCTTGTTGGTGAAGGTGACGGCGAGGATCTGCGAAGGGAAGGCCTTGCCGGTGGCAAGGATGTGGGCGATGCGGGTGGTCAAGACGCGCGTCTTGCCGGTGCCGGCGCCGGCCAGCACCAGCACCGGGCCTTCGGTGGTTTCCACCGCCAGCCGCTGCTCGGGGTTGAGGCCGTTGAGATAATCGGGCGCGTTGTTTTGATTGCTGCGGGCAGCCATGGCGCGCGCGGCGATGCCCGACGGGGCCACGGGCCGCGCGTTCGGTTCGTCAAAAAAGGGCATGTCTTCCGAAAAGCCGGACATCTCTCCCCGAATGTAGTGATTCGGCAGCGAAAGGCCAGAAGTGTCTCCGTTTTGTTCTGTCCAGTCGGTAGACTCACAATCTGAATGGGTCCGCTAACCAAAACGCCGAGCTTGCCGTGGGTCGACGCCGTAAAACGCCGAGCTTGCTTGACAGGGGAAGCGGGCCGGAGAAAGTTGCGTGGGGGCAGGCACGCAATGCGGGGTTGCCCATGGACGCGTCGCGGAGCGCACCAGTCGAAGGAGCACCGTCTTGGCTGTGGTCATCACCTCCCTGATCCTTTTCCTCATCGGCCTGGCGCTTGGCGGCGGCGGCATCTGGCTCGTGACGCTGGGCGGCAGCTGGTATTACGTCATCGCCGGCATAGCTTTCCTGATCGCTGCCTGGCTGCTCTACAGGCGCAGATCCACGGCGCTGTGGCTCTACGCGGCGATCGTGCTCGGCACGCTCGCCTGGGCTGTCTGGGAAACCGGCTTCGACTGGTGGGAGCTCGGCCCGCGCGGCGGCATCATCGTGCTTGTCGCGCTGTGGCTATTGACGCCATGGGCGCGGCGCGGGCTTACCGGTCCCGACGGACGAGCGCCGCTGATCCTCGCGGTGCTGGCATCGCTCGGCGTCGCCGGTTATTCGATGACGACGGACCCAAAGGATATTGCCGGCCAACTCAACACCGACAAGGTGACGCCGACGGCCGAACTCGGCGGCAATGTGCCGGCCGGCGAATGGCACTATTACGGTCGCACGCAATATGGCCAGCGCTATTCGCCGCTCGACCAGATCACCCCCGAAAACGTTGCCAATCTGCAGCCGGCCTGGACCTATCGCACCGGCGACGTGAAAGGGCCCGACGACATCGGCGAGACGACCTATCAGGTGACGCCGCTGAAAATCGCCGACACGCTCTACATCTGCACGCCGCATAATTTCGCCATCGCCATCGATGCCGCGAGCGGCAAGGAGAAATGGCGCTTCGATCCGCAGGTCAAGCTCAACAAGGACCGCCAGCACCAGACCTGCCGCGGCGTGGCTTACTATGCCGATGCCAAGATCGCCGCCGGCCAGCCCTGCGCCACGCGCATCTATCTGCCGACATCGGACGCCCGGCTGATCGCGCTCGACGCGGCGAATGGCCAGGTCTGTCCGACATTTGCCGAGGGCGGCACGCTGAACCTGCTCGCCAACATGCCATATCCGAAGCCGGGCTATTACTATTCGACTTCCGCGCCGCTGATCGTCGCCAACAAGATCATCGTCGGCGGCGCGGTCAACGACAATTATTCGACGCAGGAGCCGTCCGGGGTCATCCGTGCCTACGATGCCGACACCGGCGCGCTGTTATGGAATTGGGATTCCGGCAATCCGGACCAGACGACGCCGCTGCCGCCGGGCCAGACCTACACCAACAACTCGCCCAATATGTGGTCGACGGCGAGCGCCGACGAGAAGCTCGGCCTGCTCTATGTGCCGCTCGGCAACAAGACGCCGGACCAGCTCGGCGCCGGACGCAGCGCCAATGACGAGAAATTCTCTTCCTCGATCACCGCGCTCGATCTCAACACCGGACAATTGCGCTGGGTGCGGCAGACCGTGCATCACGATCTCTGGGACATGGACGTGCCGGCGCAGCCGACGCTGGTCGACATAACCACGGCCAGTGGTGTGGTGCCGGCGCTGGTCGGGCCGACCAAGCAGGGCGACCTCTATGTGCTCGACCGGCGCAGCGGCGAGCCGGTCGTTCCGGTCAAGGAAGTGCCGGCGCCGGGCGGCGCGATCGAAGGCGACCATACCTCGCCGACGCAGCCGGTCTCGGACCTCAGCTTCAGTCCGAAGCCACTGACCGGCGCGGATATGTGGGGCATCACCATGTTCGACCAGCTGGCCTGCCGGATCGAGCTTCGGAAGCTGCGGTATGAGGGCCGCTATACGCCGCCGTCGCTGCAAGGCTCGCTGATCTATCCCGGCAATTTCGGCACCTTCAACTGGGGCGGCGTGGCAGTCGATCCGGTCCGGCAGGTGATGTTCGGCATGCCGACATACCTGGCGTTCATCTCCAAATTGGTGCCGCGCGCCGACGTGCCGCCGCCGGGCGATACCAAGGGCAGCGAACAAGGCCTGAACCGCAATGACGGTGCGCCTTACGCAGTGATATTGAAGCCATTCCTGTCGCCGCTCGGCATTCCCTGCCAGGCGCCTCCGTGGGGCTATGTGGCCGGCGCCGACCTTCGGACCGGCAAGATCGTCTACAAGCATCGCAACGGCACCGTCTACGACATGACGCCGCTGCCGCTGCCGTTCAAGGTCGGCGTGCCGGGCATTGGCGGGCCGATGATCACTGCCGGCGGCGTCGCCTTTCTCGGTGCGGCGGTCGACGACTATGTGCGCGCTTATGACCTGACGACCGGCAAACAGCTCTGGCAGGCGCGGCTGCCTGCCGGCGGGCAGTCGACACCGATGACCTACACGGTAGCCGACGGACGCCAGTTCGTCGTCATCGTTGCCGGCGGCCACGGCTCGGTCGGCACCAAGCCGGGCGATTATGTGATGGCCTATACGCTGCCGAAATAGAGAAGTTCCTCAGAGCCCGAGATGCCCTTTCAGGTCGGGTACCGATGCAAGTACCTCGTTGGTCAGCTGCGGGCCGGCGGCTGTCTCGGCCTGCTGGACCAACGCGGCATCAAGGCCATCGTGCAGAGACTTATGGCAGCCCTCACTCAGCCGTGACTGGACCAGCCAGGCTTCGACCCTATGTTGCTGCCGGGGGCCGAAGACCTAGGAGCGCGCCATGACAACACCTGCCGGCCCCGCCAAGCCTGTCATTACCCAGGCGATGATCGATGCCTATGATGAATACACGCATCTGACGCTCGACCGGCGGCGCTTCATGGAGCAGTTGACCAGGCTTGCCGGGTCGGGTGCGGCAGCGGCCGCGATCTCGCCGCTGCTGGCGGCGAATTCGGCCCAGGCGGCAATCGTCGCGGAAAACGATCCGCGCGTGAAAGGCGAGGACATCAGCTATCCAGGCAGCGGCGGCGAGATGAAGGGTTATCTGGTCAAGCCGGCGGGTCAGACCGGCAAGCTGGGCACGGTCATCGTCGTGCACGAAAACCGGGGGCTCAACCCGCATATTCGCGACGTGGCGCGGCGCGTGGCGCTGGAGGGGTTCGTGGCGCTTGCCCCGGACTTCATGACACCGCTCGGCGGCACGCCGGCCGATGAAAACAGGGCACGTGACCTGTTTTCCCAGCTCGATCCAGCACAGGTCGCCACCAATGCCGTCGCAACGGTCGCCTACCTCAAAGGCCACAAGGACGGCAACGGCAAGGTCGGCGCCGTCGGCTTCTGCTGGGGCGGCGGCACGGTGAACATGCTGGCCGTCAACGCGCCGGATCTTGCAGCCGCCGTTGCCTATTACGGCATGCAGCCGAAGGCCGAGGACGTGCCGAAGATCAAGGCGCCGCTCATGCTGCATTATGCCGGGCTCGACACCCGCACCAATGCCGGCATCGACGCCTTCAAGAAGGAACTCGACGCGGCCCATATCGAATATTCGGTCTATGTCTATGAAGGCGCCAACCATGCCTTCAACAACGACACATCGGCGGCCCGTTACGACAAGAAGGCGGCTGACCTCGCCTGGGGGCGGACGATCGCTTTCCTCAAGGAGAAGTTGGCCTGATCAGGCGGGCGCCAGCGCCGGTTTGTGAAGGGCGACGCCGGCCACCACCAGCGCGATGCCGAGGCAGTCGGTGAGGCTCGGCACCTGCCGCAGCACGATGACGCCGATCAACGTCGCGGTAACCGGAAGCAATGACAGCATCAGCGCGAAACTGGAGCGCGGCAGCCGCGACATGGCAAGCTGGTCGCAAATATAGGGAATGACCGACGAGCAGATGCCGACACCGACCGCCGCAAGCAGCAGCGGCGGCGTCGAGAACGCCGGCAGCGCATCGGCAAGACCGATCGGCAGAACGACGAGAAGGGCGACCGCCATGGCGGCACCCAGCCCGGCGATGCCATCGCCAGCGTCGGCGCGCGCGACGCGGTGGCCGAGCACGATATAGAAGACGAACAGCGCGCCATTGAGGAAGGCCCAGAACAGGCCGACAGGATCGCTCGACCATTTGACGTCGATGAGCAGCAAGGTGCCGGCGACGGCGATTGCAAGGGCGGCGAGATTGCGCGGGCTTCTGAGGCCGACAAGCGCGACGCCGATGGTGCCGACGAATTCGATCGCCGCTACCAGCGAGATCGGCAGCCGGTCGAGCGCCAGGTAAAACGAGCAATTCATCACCCCAAGGCAGACGCCGAAACCCACAAGCAACAACCGCGTCGAGCGATCGGCGCGGGCGAAGACCGCCCATGGTCGGGTCAGCGGGGCAAAGACCAGTGCCGCGGTGGCGATGCGCAGCCACGCCATGCCGAGCACGCCGACATGCGAGAAAAGCAGGACTGCGAAAGCGGGGCCGAGATAGTGGAACACGGCGCTGACGCCGAACCACAGATGGGGCGGCACCGAGCTTGCCAAGGTAAAAGCCGGGCCGGCGAGTGCCGGACTTGCTGCTGGGGCTTGAGTCCGATCTTCCATGGGGTCAGTATCGCAGGCGATTTTTGCCGTTGATATGGATGATGGCCGGGCATTGCGGCTATTCCCTTTTCGAAAGCAAGGAGTATTCCGCTGAAACGCCTTCGAAATGAAAATACCGATCTGGATCCGGCGGATCTAAAAATCCTGCGCCTGCTGGAGGAGGATGCGCGCACCAGTATTGCCGAACTGGCGCGCTCAGTCGGCCTGTCGGCGCCGAGCGTCGCCGAGCGCATCAAGCGGCTGCAGGAAAGCGGCGTGATCGAGGCCTATACGGTGCGGATTAATCCGGCCGCGCTCGGCATGAAGCTGTCGGCATGGCTGCGCATCAGGCCGGTGCCGGGGCAACTCGCCGTCGTGGCCGAAATCATCCGCGACCTGCCGGAAATCGCCCAATGCGACCGGGTCACCGGCGAAGACTGTTTCATCGCGCTGGCGCATGTCGGCTCGGCCGCCGAGCTCGAGCGGGTGATCGACCGGATCATTCCCCATGCGATGACCAATACGGCGATCATCCAGTCGACGCCGGTAGTGGCACGCTCGCCGCTAGGGGCGGTGAAGCGCCCGGCCTGATGCTAGATTTAAATCTGCGACGTCAGCTCGACCGGGAAATCGTCATTGTCGGCGTCGCGCATGGCGGCGAGGCTGCGGTTGTCCAGCACCTCTGCGATCGCCTGACGCACCTCCAGCATCATGTGCCGGACCTGGCAGGTCGCCTCGTCGCAATCCTCGCAGCGCTGGTATTGTGTGCGGCTGGCGCAAGGGATCGGCGCCAGCGGCCCGTCGAGGACACGCACGACATGGCCGATCTTGATTTCGGAAGCGGGACGGGCGAGGCGGTAACCGCCTTCCTTGCCCTTGCGGCTCTGGACGAAGCCGGCATTGCGCAACTCGCCCAGGATGGCATCCAGGAATTTCTTGGGGATGTTGTTGGCGACCGCAATGTCGTTGACGAATGCGAGCTGGCCGACCGGCAGGCCGGACAGATGCACGAGAGCCTTGAGGCCGTATTTGCCTTTTTTGGTAAGCATGCCCGAGTCAACCCATTAAGCCCCAACCACCCGCATCTGGCGGCTGTTTGTGTGCAAATAATGACGGTTTGGCCGTGCGATGCCGTTCGCGCAGACAGGCCGCCCGAAGACATATTGCGCGCAAACGCGTTGATTCTTCGTAACGTTTTGGAGGGCGGGCGTCCGGAACGGGCGGAGGCCACGTTTTCGGCGAGCAAATGAAGAAAGCCGGCAAACGCCCGCTTTCAATCAGTTCACGAGGTTGCAGACGTCAGCGGCTGCCGTAAGTCTGGTCGAGCAGGCCGCCAGCGGCGAAATGCTCGGCCTGGACCTTGGCCCAGCCGCCGAAGACATCCTCCACCGTCAATAGGCGGACATCGGGAAACTCAGCCTTGTACTTGGCGGCGACCGTCGCGTCGCGGGTCCGCAGGCCGTTGCGGGCGGCGATGTCCTGGCCCTCCAGCGTATAAAGGAAGTCGAGATAGGTCTTGGCGAGGTCGCGCGTGCCATGCTCGTCGGCGATCGTGTCGACGATCGCCACCGGAAACTCGGCCAAAAGGCTGACCGAGGGCGTCACCTGCTCGAATTTGTCCTCGCCATACTCCTTGCGGACGCCGCGCGTTTCCGACTCAAAGGTGATCAGCACGTCGCCGATCTCGCGCTGCACGAAAGTGGTGGTCGCGGCGCGTCCGCCGCTGTCGAAGATCGGTACGTTGTTGAACAGCTTGGTGACGAATTCCTTCACCTTGGCGTCGTCGCCCTTGAAGGCTTCCTTGGCGTAGGCGGTGGCCGCAAGGTAGGTGTACCGGGCATTGCCGGAGGTTTTCGGATTGGGGAAGATCACCTGGACGTCGTCGCGCACGAGATCGTTCCAATCCTTGATGTGCTTCGGATTGCCGTCGCGCACCAGGAAGGAGGGCAGCGAATAGAAGGGCGAGGCGTTGTCGGGAAAATCTTTCTGCCAATCCGCGGAGATGAGACCCTTCCTGACCAGGAAGTCGATGTCGAGGACCTGGTTGAAGGTGACCACATCGGCGCCGAGGCCCTCGGCGATGGCACGTGCCTGCGCAGACGTCCCGGCATGCGACTGATCGATGGTGACGCCTGGGTGGCCGGCGACGAACGCCTTGTTGACCTGCGCAAACAGCTCGCGGCCGACATCGTAAGAAGCGTTCAGCAATTTGTCGGCCGACCAGGCTTGGGAGGATGCGAGGAACAGGCCGGCCAATGTGGCGACGCCAAGCAAAAATCGCTTCATGAAAACAAGGCTCCAATGCGTGCGCTTATTGCCGGACCATAGCGGCAAGGCATTGTGCGCGACGAGGCACGCAGAGCGGCCGCTCCACGTTGTCGATAGAAGAAATATTCCCGCTGTGGAGGATTTCTAGTTTTTTCTTTCAGGCAGAGTCTTCCAAGCAGCTTGGCAGCGGTGCCGATGCCGTCGGCGTGCACGATGGTTCCCGGCCGGCCAACGCGATGGCGATTGCATCGCCGCGCGGTCTGGCATATACAAATGGTATATACAAGGAGCTATCGTCATGCCTCAACGCCGCCATTCAACAACCCCGCCGAAAGAGGCGAAGCTGTTTCGTAACAATCGCAGTCAGGCGGTGCGCATTCCTGTCGAGTTCGAACTTCCCGGCGAAAAGGTCTTGATCAGTCGTGAAGGCGACCGCCTGATCATCGAGCCGGTTCGCAAACCCGGCCTCACGGCGCTGCTCGCGCAATGGGCGAAAGAGCCGCCCCCCGGTTCCGAGGAGGACCTTCCCGAAGTCGAGGATATGCCTGTCAAATCCGAGGAATTGTTTTGATGCGGTTCATGCTGGACACGAACATTATCAGCGACATGATCCGAAATCCGGCCGGGAAAGCCGCCGCCGCCGTCCTGCGCGTGGGAGACGCCGCCGTGTGTACCAGCATCGTGGTCGCCTCGGAACTGCGATATGGCTGCGCCAGGAAAGAGTCGGCCAAGTTGCTCAAGAAGGTCGAGGAATTGCTGGCTGAGATTCCTGTCTTGCCGCTCGATGTGCCGGTAGATGCCGAGTACGGCGCGATTCGCGCAGAGCTGGAAGGAAGGGGCCAGACCATCGGCCAAAACGACCTTTTTATTGCTGCCCACGCCTATGCACTGGGAACTACCCTGGTGATCGCCAACACCGGCGAGTTCAACCGGATCAAAGGCCTGAAGGTCGAGAACTGGCTGGTGTAGCGCCTAAAAGAGGATCAAGCAGCCGGAAAAAGCTTCCAGCGCCGCGGCCTGAAAGCCACCCGGCTTTTCTGCGCCGCCGGATGGTCGACTGGCAACTCGATCTCGACCCGCTGGCGTTCGCCGCCGATTTCGAGCTCGACCCGCCTGGTGCCGGCGACGCGGCGGCTGGCGACAACCGTGCCGGCGATGCAGCCGTTGCATTCTTCCACCAGATCGACGTCGTGCGGGCGGAAGAACAGCGTCGCTTCACCTTGCGGTGCGTGCGGCGCGGAAAGCCCGATCGGCCGGTCGGCGATCCAGACCTGGCCGTCCTCGACCTTGACCGGGATCGAGCTCGATTCGCCGATGAAGCCATAGACGAAGGGCGAGTTCGGCGTGTCGTAGATCTCGTCGGCGGTGCCAACCTGCTCGATGCGGCCCTGGCTCATCACCACGACGCGGTCGGCAAGCTCCAGCGCCTCTTCCTGGTCATGGGTGACGAAGACCGTGGTGTGGCCGGTGGCGTCGTGGATGTCGCGCAGCCAGCGGCGCAGTTCGCGGCGCACCTGGGCATCGAGCGCGCCGAACGGCTCGTCGAGCAAAAGCACGGCCGGTTCGATCGCCATGGCGCGGGCCAGCGCCACGCGCTGGCGCTGGCCGCCCGAAAGCTGCGCCGGATAGCGTTTTTCCAGACCGGAAAGCTGAACGAGGTTGAGGAGTTCCGAGGCGCGGCGGCGGATTTCCTTCGCCGACGGGCGTGACGGCCCGTGCCGGACCTTGAGTCCGAAGCCGATATTGTCGGCGACCGTCATATGGCGAAACAGCGCGTAATGCTGAAAGACGAATCCGACATTGCGCTCCTGGATCGACTTTTGCGAGGCATCCTCTTCGCCGAAGAAGATCTTTCCGCGGGTCGGCCGCTCCAACCCGGCAATCAGCCTGAGCAGCGTCGTCTTGCCGGAACCGGATGGCCCCAGCAACGCGATCAACTCACCCGACTTGATGTCGAGCGAAACGTCGTGAAGGGCCGGAAACCGCTCAAACTCCTTGCGCACGTTGGCAACGCGAACTTCCATACAAATCCCTTTTGTAGTTGATGCATGTCGTTATCCCAAAACCGGTTCCCACTTTTGGGCGACATGCATTTTGTCAGTGTCCGCGCGTCGCGGCGATCTCGGCGCCGTAGCGCATCTCGAGAAGTGTTTTCAAGACCAGTGTGACGAGCGCCAGGCCGGCAAGCAGCGAAGCGACGGCAAAGGCGGCGGCGGCATTGTACTCGTTATAAAGGATTTCGACATGCAGCGGCATGGTGTTGGTCAACCCGCGTATGTGGCCGGACACCACCGAGACCGCGCCGAACTCACCCATGGCGCGGGCATTGCACAACAGTACGCCGTAGAGCAATCCCCATTTGACGTTAGGCAACGTCACGTACCAGAACGCCTGCCAGCCATTGGCGCCGAGCGACAGGGCCGCCTCCTCGTCGCCATTGCCCTGTTCCTGCATCAGCGGGATCAATTCGCGGGCGACGAAGGGGAAGGTGACGAAGATGGTGGCCAGCACGATGCCCGGCACGGCAAACAGGATGACGATGCCATGCGCCTTGAGCCAGGCACCGAGCAGGCCTTGCGCGCCGAAGAGGAGTACATAGACCAGGCCGGAAATGACCGGGGAGACCGAAAACGGCAGGTCGATCAGCGTGGTCAGGAACGCCTTGCCCTTGAACTCGAACTTGGCAATCGCCCAGGCGGCGGAAATGCCGAAGACGACGTTGAGCGGCACCGAGATCGCCGCGACCAGAAGCGTCAGGCGGATCGCCGAGCGCGTATCCGGTTCCGACAGCGCCTGTGTGTAGGCCTCGATGCCTTTGGCGAAAGCTTCCTTGAAGACGATGATCAGCGGCAAGAGCAGGAAAATGCCGAGGAAGGCAAAGGTCACGATCATCAGCACGGTTCTCGCCGTGCGGCTTTCGGTCACCGCCGGCGACTGGCTTTCGTGGTGCGGCGCGTAGGATTTGATCTCCGGGTCAGCCATAGCGCTTGCGGCTCCACGTCTGCACCAGGTTGATGACCAGCAGCATCACGAAGGACAGCGCCAGCATGATCGCCGCGATCGCGGTCGCCGCAGCGTAATTATATTCCTCGAGCCTGATGACAATCAGAAGCGGTGCGATCTCGGATTTATAGGGCAGGTTGCCGGCGATGAAGATGACTGAGCCGTACTCGCCGACGCCGCGCGCGAAGGCCAGCGCGAAACCGGTGACGATGGCCGGCGCCAGTCCGGGAAGCAGGACGCGGCTGATGATCTGGAAGCGATTGGCGCCGAGCGTTGCGGCCACTTCCTCGACCTCCTTGTCGATCTCCTCCATGATCGGCTGCACGGTGCGCACGACGAAGGGCAGCCCGATGAAGATCAGCGCAATGACAATGCCGAGTGGCGTATAAGCGACTTTGATGCCGAGCGGCGTCAGCAGGCTGCCGATCCAGCCGTTCGGTGCGTAAAGCGTGGTCAGCGCGATGCCGGCAACCGCCGTCGGCAGCGCAAAGGGCAGGTCGACCATGGCATCGACGATGCGGCGGCCGGGAAAGCTGTAGCGCACCAGCACCCAGGCGACGATCGTGCCGAAGACGACGTTGACGGCGGCGGCAATGAAGGCGGTGCCGAAGCTGATTTCAAGCGCGTTGATGGTGCGGCGGTCGGTGACGATCGCCCAGAAGTCGGTCCAGCCGAGCGCCGCCGAGCGCCAGATCAACCCGGACAGGGGAATGAGGATGATGAGGGTGAGGTAGGCAAGCGAGAAGCCGAGCGTCAATCCGAAACCCGGAATGACGCTCGGCTGCCTGAACCGCCACCCCGCCTTGGCGGGTGCTGTGGTCATGTCGTCCTGATCTAAATGCTACTGGGCCGGCTTATAGATCTGGTCGAATATACCACCGTCGCCGAAATGATAAGGCTGTGCCTTCTTCCAGCCGCCAAAAAGTGGGTCGTCGATGGTGACCAGCTTGATCTCAGGCTGCTTGGCCAGGTCCTCCGCCGGCACCAGGTCGGGCTTCGAAGGGCGATAATGGTTCTTGGCGATGATCGTCTGGCCTTCCTTGGAATAGAGGTAGCTCAGATAGGCTTCGGCAACTTTGCGTGTGCCTTTGGCGTCGACATTGGCGTCGACCACTGCGACCGGCGGCTCGGCCAGGATCGAGGCCGGCGGGTAGACGATATCGAAATTGTCAGCGCCGAACTCGTCGAGCGCCAGATAGGCCTCGTTTTCCCAGGCGAGCAGCACGTCGCCTAGCCCTTTTTGCGCAAAGGTCACGGTGGCGCCGCGCGCACCGGTGTCGAGAACCGGGACATGCGCATAGAGATTGCCAACGAATCCCTTGGTCTTGGCCTCGTCGCCGCCATCCTTGGCGCTGGCATAGGCCCAGGCGGCAAGATAGTTCCAGCGCGCGCCGCCGGAGGTCTTCGGATTGGGCGTGATCACCTGGACGTCATCCTCGACCAGATCGCCCCAATCATGAATGCCCTTGGGGTTTCCCTTGCGGACGAGGAAGATGATGGTCGAGGTGTAAGGCGCCGAATTGTTTTCGAATTTCGTCCGCCAGTCGGGATTGATCTTCTTCGTTTTCGAGACAATGGCGTTGATATCGCCTTCGAGCGCCAGCGTCACCACGTCGGCGTCGAGCCCGTCGATCACGGCGCGCGCCTGGGCGCCGGATCCGCCATGCGACTGCTGGATGGTCACCGTCTCGCCTGTCTCGGCCTTCCAGTGGGCGACAAAGGCCTCATCGAATTGCTTGTAGAGCTCACGCGTCGGGTCATAGGACACGTTGAGAATGGTGGTGTCGGCAAACGCGAAACCGAGCGTGCCGAACTGGACCGATGTGGCGACCAGTGCGCCGAGCAGTTTCCTGAAATGAGGTTTGGTCATTTCCGCCTCCGTTGAACTCGCGCCAAATCTACCGAATTGATAGAATTTAGATGCATTCAATGTTGCCTTTTTTGGCCTATTGAAGCAATTTTTCGCCTACTTTCGGCGATGGGAGGAACTATTTTCCCTTGCACGGGACCTACGCTCCCGACGCGATTATCTAGAGACGGCTAGCTCTTCGGCAATGGCGACGTCGCGTCCGAACGAGGTTTTGGGCGGACTATTCGGCGGTGACGGGAAAGTTGAAGCGCTCTCTTGGAAACGGCTCGTTTTCCAGCGTGAAGTGCCACCATTCGCGTGCGTAATTCTTGAAGCCGCCGGCGCGCATCGCCTCGACAAGTTTTTTGCGGTTTGCCGCCGCTTCACTGGCGATCGGTCGGTGAGCCGTTTCGCTCGTCGGATCGAAACAGTCGAAACCGGTGCCGAAATCCAGCGTGTCGGCATCGGTCGCGCCGCAGGCCGGTTTCGGAGCGCTCTTGCGGTCCGCTCGCGTGATGGCGACATCGACCGTCGATCCGCGCGAATGGGTGGACAGTTCGCCGATATAGCCCTTGGCGATGAGATCCTTGCGCTTGACCTTTGGGTACCATTGCGGGTCCGGTGGTCCGCTCGTTTTTGTCCAGTCACCCATGTCGGAGACAGCACGCGCAGGGCGGTAGCAGTCGAACACGACCAGCGTCAGCCCTCCGGCAGCAATCGCTTTCTGCACTGCGGAAAGCGCTTGCGCCGCTTGGCTGGTGAGGACGCATACCGGCGCATCGTAACCGCTTACCTTGCGATGCAGGAAGTTTTCGAGGCCGGCATAGCGGATATCCTGCCGGATACTGGGATCGATGTCGGCCAGCCGAACAAAGCCGGCGGGGAGGGCGTCAGCAGAGGCCGAGGAAATACCGGCGGCCGAAAGCAAGGCGTAAAACCCAATCCGCTGAATCACCTGCCGGAAACTATTCAAGGGAAACTTTCACTCGACAAAAACCTTCACACTGGCCGCGCGCCCCGCCGCATCGATTACGGTCAGGGTGGAATAGCCGGCGCCGTCCGGCTGCCAGGTCGCGGTGCGCCGCCGGTCGATGCCGACCAGCGGCTTGCCGTTGGCCAGCCAGCGGAACGGTGCGCGGCCGCCTTGCAGCTTGAGCACCAGCGGCGAGGCGTCGGCCGAGGAAGTGCCGAGATCGACACGGGCGCCGTCAGGCGGAAAGACGATGGTTGGTGCAGGTTCGGTCGGCGTCGCCTGCACCAGCCCGTCGACGCCGGCGCCGAAGCGCGTCAGCGTCACCGGCAATTCTTCGCGCTTTGGCCGGCGGACGCCGGACGGTTGGCTTGGCAGCGGCACGGCGGCTAGGCTGGAACGGACAAAGCCTTCGAACAGAATGGGCGCGGCCGAGACATAGCCGGACAGACCGGGCACCGCGCCGGCATCGGGGCGGCCGACCCAGACGCCGAGCACATAACGGCCGTCGAAGCCGACCGACCAGGCGTCGCGATAGCCGTAGGAGGTGCCGGTCTTGTAGGCGATGCCGCGTTGGGCGGCACCCTGGGGCGGCTTGACGCCCGACAGGATGTCGGTGATCTGCCAATTCGCCTGACCATCGAGGATGGTGGTGGTCGAGCGTTCGGTGTTCGCCGGCTCGGTGCCGTCATGCAGCGTGTGTGCCTTGCCGCCATTGGCAAGGCCGGCATAGAGTTGGACGAGGTCGCGCAGCGTCACTCCGACGCCACCGAGGCCGATCGCCAGGCCAGGCGCTTCGTTGACGGGCAGTATCGGCATCACGCCTGCCTGGCGAAAGCGCGCCATCAGCCGGGCCGGGCCGACCGCGTCGAGCACGCGGATCGCCGGCACGTTGAGCGACAATTGCAGCGCCTGCCTGATGCTGACATCGCCCTGATAGCCCATGTCGAAGTTCTTCGGCCGGTAACCGGAGAAATCGGCCGGGCTGTCCTCGATCAGCATCTCCTGCGCCACCAGGCCTTGCTCGAAGGCGAGGCCGTAGATGAACGGCTTCAGCGTCGAGCCAGGCGAGCGAACGACCTTGGTCATGTCGATCCAGCCCGAACGGCTGGCATCGAAGAAATCGGCAGAGCCGACCTCGCCAAGAATATCGCCGGTGCGGGCATCGGCCAGCACCATGGCCACCGAAAGGCGAGGGCCGAGCTTGGCGGCGGCATCCTTGGCCACCTGCTCCAGCCCTTCCTGGACACTCTTGCGGATCGTCAGTTGCAGCTTCTGGCCGGGAATGGCCTTGGGCAGCATTGCATAGGCAGCATGAGCAGCGAGCGCCGGCAAGGTCCGCCGCAGCCCCGACACATCGTCGAGCGCGGCTCGCGCGGCCTCGCGTTCGCCGAGCAGGCCTGCCGACACCATGCGGGTCAGCACGCGGTCGCGGGCGGCATGAGCGACTTCGAGGTTGCGGTCAGGGCGTCGCTTTTCCGGCAATTGCGGCAAAGCGACGAGCAGGGCCGCCTCAGAGACCGTCAGCCGCTTCGGCTCCTTGCCGAAATAGGCGAGCGAAGCGGCGCGCACGCCTTCGAGATTGCCGCCATAGGGCGCCAGCGTCAGGTAGCGTTCGAGGATCTCGCGCTTGGACAGCCGCCGTTCTATCTGGACGGCGCGCAGCATCTGTTTGATCTTCGAGCCGAGGCTGCGGCTGTCGCGCGGTTCGATCAGCCGGGCGAGTTGCATCGAGAGCGTCGAACCACCGGAGACGATATGGCCGCTGGTCACGAACTGGCCGGCGGCACGCGCCAGTGCCAGCACGTCGACGCCTTGATGATCCCAGAAGCGCTTGTCCTCATAGGTGACCAGCATGTCGACGAACTGGTTGTCAACCTGGTCCAGGTTGGTCGCAAGCCGCCAATAGCCATCCGGCGTGGCGAAGGCCCGCAACAGCTGGCCGTCACGGTCCTGCACCTCGGTCGAGACCGTCAGCGCAGCCGGCAGCGGCGGCGGAAAAGCGCGGTCGAGCTGCCAGAGGGCGACAGCGGTGATTGCGGCGAAGGAAATGCCCGCAATGGCCGCTCGGCGGAGGAATCTTTTGGAGAGCACGGCGCCGCCCCTCATCCGCCTGCCGGCACCTTCTTCCCGTGGAGGACGGGGAGAAGGTGAATGGCCGCAACGCTGGCGACCCCCTCTCCCCGTCCTTCACGGGGAGAGGGTAAGGGTGAGGGGCGGCGCGGCATCACGTCGTTACCTGCAGTCAACCGGTCTGCGTCCCTCTCCATCGTTACGGCGCCATGACCTCCATCATGCCGGTGGCGGTGCGGGCCGAATATTGCGGCCGGTACATGTCCTCGATCGTTGCCGCCGGGTGGGCGTAGATGCCCGGCGTCACCGCGCGCACGACGTAGGCGAGCGTGATGTTGCGGTCGCCGTCGCCGTCGTTCGGATTGAAGGCCGCGACGAAACGGTCGTTGCGGAATTCGAGATGGGCAGCATCGGTCTGCGCCAGCCAGGAGAAGTTCGTCAATTGGGCGCTGGAGACCAGGCCCGGATTGTCGATCTCGAAGCCGGCCGGCAACAGGTCGGTGATCAGCAGCCGCGAAGGCCAGGTGTTCTGCTCGTAAACCTTGAGCAGGACGACATAGCGTTCGTTCTGCTTGACCTCCGTCACGTTGGCCTCTGTGCCGTCGAGCTTGTAGTAGGTACGGCTGATGGTAAAGCCGTTGCCGCCGGCCGGCAGAGGCTGGATCGGCGAGGCCACGGTGGTGACGACCGCCTGCAGCGGATTTCTGCCGGTGTTGACGATGGTCAGCGGACTGTCGGCCAGTTCGCCACCGGCGATCTGGTCCGAATAGCCGCCGGCATGCGGTGCGCCGTTGACGGTCAGCGCGATCGAATCATTGCCGGCCTTCAGCGCGCGGGCCGCCAGCAGCATCCAGGACTCGTCCTGGGTGCTGGTCCACCTGGCGTCGGCGCGTTCCCTGGTCACCAGCTGGATCAGCGCCGGCACGATGGTCGGCACCGGCTTGCTTTCCGCGGCAAGCGCCAGGATCGCCGCACCGTCACGCAGCGGCGAGCCATAGTCGGACCGGTAATAGTCATATTCCGGCGTCGACTTGGCCAGTTGCAACGCGGCCTGGAAGGTTGCCTCCGAGCGCTGCGTGTCACCGTAGAGCGCGAGAGAGGCCGCCAGTTGGGCGACGGCCATCGGGCTGGTAAAGGCTTCGAGCTGGGTGTCGGCGTAATAACGCAGATCGCCGACCGAGGCCTTCTTGTTGCGGGCAAGCACATAGAGCGCATAAGCGATCTCACTGCCGCGATCCTGGACGTCCTGGTCGTAGCCGATCGCGTTCTGCAGATTGCTCAGCGCCTGGTTCATCGCCAGGGCCGGCACGTCGTATTTCTGCTCGCGCGCCCGGGTCAGGAAATCGGTGACATAGGCGTCGAGCCACAGATCGCCGGAACCCGGACCCCACAGGCCGAAGCTGCCGGCCGAGGCTTGGTAGCTCAGCACCTTGTAGATGGCGTCCTGGACGCGGCCATGCAGATCGGGGTCGCTGGCCATGCCGATGCCGGAAGCCATCTCGTTGACGTAGAGAAGCGGCATGGCGCGGCTGGTGGTCTGCTCGGCGCAACCATAGGGATAGCGGTCGAGCGTCATCAGCAGCGACGGCACATCGAAGGCAGCTGACTGCGAAACGCCGACGCTCACCGAAGCGCCATCGAGCAGGCTTGCCGCCAACAGTTCCTTGTCGACGCGCAGCGCGCCGCCATTGCCCTTGAGGTCGACGACCATGCGGGTGGTCACCGGCAGTTGCGCCGGGCGCACCGGCACATAGAGCGTCTGCTCGACGGCGGTGCCATCGGCATGCGCAAGCTTGATGGTGATCGAGGCGTTGCCCGCGGTCTGCGCAATCAACGGCACGGTCAGTGTCTGCCGCTTGCCTTTGGCCAGCGTCAGCTTTTCAGGCAAGGCGGCACTGCCGGTAGACAGGTCGCCCGTCGTGTCGATGGTCAGCTTGTAGTCGCCAGCGGGGCCATCGGTGTCGGCGACGTCGAGCCGCATGACGGCGGAATCGCCGGGCGCCAGGAAGCGCGGCAGGCCGGCGGTGATCACCACCGGATCGCGCACGATGACGTCTGACTGGGCATGGCCGACCGCTTCCTTGGTCCAGGCGACGGCCATGACGCGCACGGTGCCGTTGAACTGTGGTATGTCGAAGTCGATCCGCGCCTTGCCGTCGGCGTCGAGCTGGACCGGGCCGGAGAAGAAGGCGACCAGCTTTTCGGTCGGCGGACTGCCTTGCGACTGCATGTTGGCGCCATCGCCGCCAGTGCGCAGCTTGCCGGTCGTGCCCAGCGAGCCGTCGATCAGCCGGCCATAGATGTCGCGAACCTCGAGACCGAGCATGCGCTGGCCGAAGAACCAGTTCTCCGGATCCGGTACCTTGTAGTTGGTCAGGTTGAGGATGCCGACGTCAACGGCCGCGACCATGACATAGGCGTTGGTGCCGGGCTGCACGCCGGCAACGGCGACCGGGATCGACAGCTGCTGGCGCGGCATGGTCTTGTCCGGCGGCGCCAAGCTGACGGCAAGCTTACGCGAGCCGGGATCGAGCTTCAGCCATTTGACGCCGATGGCGCGCGCCGGCATGCGCGTCTCTTGCGCATCGCCCGGCCTGAACAGCGTTGCCGTGACGTAGGCGCCGGCACCCCAATCGTCGCCGACCGTGATGTCGACAGTGCTGCCGCCGGCCGGCACGCTGGCCGTGACCGTCCTCAAGAGCTTGTCGGCGCCGATGGTGACGAGCAATTCGCCGGCAAAGTGCGGCGATACTTTGAGCTTGGCTACTTCGCCCGCCGCATAGGTTTCCTTGTCGAGGGCGATCTCGAGCCCGTCGGGCGTTTCGGTCGTGGTGGAACTGACATACCAGCCGGCGTCGAACTCGTAGCTGGTCGCCGGGCCTTCCGGATCCGATGTCTCGATCTCGAGCCGGTAGCGGCCCCAGTCGACCGGCAGCGACATGGTAGCCTCGCCATCGGCGCTCAGGTCGACCCTGCCGTTGGCCACCGCCTTGGTGAAGATGACCGGCTCATAGTTCCAGGAATTGCTCGAGCGGTACCACTGGTAGCTGCGCTCGACCTTGACCAGTGACCACTGCGCGCCCTTCAGCGCTTCACGCTTGCCGTCTGGGTCGACGGCGATCAGGCTGAACTTGGCCGTGCCGCCTTGCGGTACCTCGTCGCCGTCGAAATCGGGGCGGATGCCGATCATGTGGCCCTGCGGGCGGATGCCGATATTCAGCGAGCGCTCGATCGCACGGCCGCCGGTCTCGCGCAACCGGACCGTGACCTTGGCATCGACCAGCTTGGTGGTGGATGGCAATTGATCGACGGAAACCGGGAAGGTCGCCTTGCCGTCGTCGCCGACCACCGGCAGGCCGGTGAAGGGCGTCACCGTTGGTTCGGCCGACTGTTCGTCGGCCAGACCGAAGGAATAGCCTTTGAAGCGGTCCCAGTCGCGGCCGGTCGACAGCGTCAATTCGCCTTCGAGCGCGAGGCCCGCGGCCGGCGCGCCATAGAGAAAGCGGCCGTCGACGGTGATGTTGGCGGTCTCGCCCTGGGCGATCTCCTGCTTGTCGGCGGACAGGTCGAACTCGATGCGATCCGGGACGAAGTCCTCGACCAGGAACATCTGGCTGGCGACCGCCGCCTGCTTGGGATCGGTGTGGATCGCCACTGTCCAGGTGCCGCGCATGGCGTTGGGTTCCAGCGGCAGGTCGACGGCGTGGCCGCCGGCCGATGCTCCGTCGCTGACGATGCGGCGGTCCTCGACGCCGTCGGGCCGCGAGAAGATGAAGGTGAGCGGCAGGTTCTCGACCGCCTTGGCGGCACTGTCGCGGGCAAGAGCCGAGACATGGACGTCCTCGCCGGCGCGGTAGATGCCGCGCTCGGTCCAGGCATAGACGTCGAGCGCGCCCGGCGCCGCGCGTCCGGCGACGCCGCGATCGGACAGGTCGAAGCCGGCGCGGCCCATATCGAGGAAGACGAAGTCGTCGTCGCCCTGCTTGGCCATCAGCACCGCCGGCGCCATGCCGCTGTCGCCGCGCGTCAGGCCGGGATTGAACACCGCCCGCCCTTCCGCGTCGGTGGTCGCGGTGCCGAGGATTTCGTTGTTCCTGGCCAGCAGCGTCAGCTCGGCGCCGGCGATCGGCTCGGCGGTTGCAAGCGAACGGGCAAAGACGTTCAGCCCATCCTGTCCGGTATAGGTCGACAGGCCGATGTCGGAGACGACGAACCATTGCGTGGCGTGCGAATCATAGTCGTCGCTGCGATCGTTGACGGCTTGTGCGGTCAGCACATAGACGCCGGGCTTGCGCTTCGGCAACGCCTCGTCGATGGGGAAGGAGGTGGTGACTTCCTTGTTGAGGTCGTTGGCGATGTCGAGCTGGCCTTGCCAGACCGGCTCGCCCATCTGTTCGGAGATGTTCGAAATGTCGTAGCCGTCAAGTTGGCGCAGGAACTGATACCCCGACAGAAGCTGGGCCAGCGAGCGGTCGCCGATGCGGAAGAGCTTCATTTCGGCGGCATTCATGTTGACGGTGACGACCGGTATGCCGCGGCGTGCGCCGGCGGGCAGCACGAAGCTGTCGCCGGTGAAGCGGGCCGAAGGCGCGCGGTCCTGCACGTAGATCGACAGTACCACCGGTGCCGCGGTGACCTCGCCAATGGCGGCCGGCAGGCCGGCGCGGAAGGTCACGTCATAATGCTGGCCGTGCTCGAGCCCTTCGACGCAGATCTGCTTGTCCTTGGCTTCGACGCCCTTGGGAGCGGCGTTGTCGACGGTGACGAACTGGGAATAATCGACGCCGGTCTTGACCAACTCCTCGGAGAACTGCGCGCAGATACGCGGCGCGCTGGTGTCGGCATCGACGGTATGATCGATGACGCGGAAGCCCTTGCGGGCCTTGAGATCCTGATAAGCGGCCCTGACCGCCGGCGAATTGACCAAAGCGAGGCTCGCCTCGTAGGCCTGCAGGGCCGGCCTGTAGAGGTCGCGGCGGTCAAGGCCGTCGCCGAGCAGCGCCAGCACGTCGGCGCGCGTCTTGGTGGTGCGCAGCAATTTGTAGGCGTTGAAGGCGGCGGAAGTGGCGTTCGCCGGTAGGGTCGACGGCTCCGAACTGTTGGCGGTCGGATGGACGGCAAGCGTTTCGCGCGCCAGCTCGAGCCAGAGCTGGCCATCGTCCGGCAGCACCGAAACCGCCGCTTCGTATTTGTGCATGGCCGAGCGATGATCGCCCGTCAGCGCCGACTGTTCGGCGGCGGCCCTCAGCGCCGTCAGCCCCTCTGTCGGCTTGGTGTAGGTCGGGCCGGTGAGCTTGTTGCGGTATTGCTGGGCCTGGTCGGCCATCCAGTTGGGGAAGAAGGCGAGTTCGGGTGGCGCGCCGATGTCGGGATCGCCATCGATGTTGACGACCTTGCCGGCGACGGCGCCGCCGAAGGGTTTCAACGAGTTGTAATCGGATTTAAGGAAGCACCATTTGGCCTTGAGGTTGTAGGTGAAGGCACGGCAGGCCGGGTCGCCGAGGCAGGTGGTCTTGCACTGATCGAGGCTGACATTCTGGTCGGATCTGAGATCGAAACCAAAATAGTCGGAATTATCCGATGTCACCACCCGCCGGGCTTCGGCCGCTTGCGCGACACCGCTCCAGGCGAAAAAGAGAAGGAAAAGAATCGATAGACCACGAGCCGCGCGCATTGCCATAAACCCCTCCAGACAAGTGCTTACGTCCAGAAATCTTCAAGCTTCAGTCGCGCTTGTCAACATCAGGACGCGGCAGGATCCGCCTGCCAACGGTTTGCTTTCCGGTCGGTGACCGGTAGTAGCTCCATAGGACAGGGGATCACGCTTTCTTGCGGCGACGCAGAAGGTGTGAGTTCCAAGCCCTGTCTATTTCAGCAATTGGATTGTGGCCCCTTTACGAGTGCTTCAGAACTTCATTCCAATTTTAGGTTTGCGAGCTAGGCTAGGAGCATAATGCCGGCGTATGAAAGGCAGATGTCGGGAGGAACCGCGCCACAGCGCGCGCTTTCGCGCGCCCTGCTTTTCGCTTTGTTGTGCTCGACGGCACTTGTTGCCGAAACCGGAAGTGCGGCAGCCTTCGAGATTTTCGGCATCAAGCTGTGGGGGTCGTCAAAGGACGAAGATGCCGACATCGTCGACCCACTGCGCTATGCCGTGACGATAGAAGCGCCCGACGCCGACGAGGATCTTGCCGAGAAGCTCGAAAACGCCTCGGCGCTGAAAGCCGACGAGGAACACCCGGTATCAGGTTCGCTGGGTCTTTTGGCCAAGGCGCGCAGCGACCGTGAGCAACTTGTCGCCGCGCTCTACGCGGACGCGCGCTACGAGGGTGTCGTCACCATCACTATTCAGGGCAAGCCGCTCGACGATCTGCCGCCCGATGCCGAGTTTTCCGGCCCGCAGCCGATTCCGGTGGTGATAAGCATAGCAGCCGGGCCGAAATTCACGCTTGGCAACATCAGACTGAAAGGCGATGCAGCGGGGCTGGCAAGTGCCGATTTCGGCCTGATCGCCGGCGGTGACGCCAGTTCGGGCGCGGTGCTCAAAGCCGAGGCGGCGATCGTGCGGGCACTCAAGCAAGAAGGCAGGCCGCTGGCCAAGGTGACGGGCCGCGAGATCGTCGCCGAGCACGCCGGGTCGACGCTCGACGTGACGCTCACCGTCGCGGCCGGGCCGGTCGCCGGCTATGGCGACACCACTGTCGAGGGCACCGAAAAGGTCGACCGCGACTTCACCGAATATATGACCGGCCTGAAGCGCGGCCGCCAATATTCGCCCGATGAGATCGACGATGCGCGCGACCGGCTGCTCGGGCTCGAGGTCTTCAACAGCGTGACGGTGAAGGAAGCCGACGCCCTCGACGCCGACGGCAACATCCCGATCGGTGTCCAGGTAAGCGAACGCAAGCCGCGCTATTTCGGCATTGGCGGCAGTTTCTCAAACACCGAAGGGCTGGGCCTCGAAGGCTATTGGGGCCACCGCAATCTGTTTGGCCGCGCCGAAAAGCTGCGCATCGACGGCAAGATTAGCGGCATCGGCAGCAACGACTTGACCCAGCTCAATTACAATGCCGGCGTCATGTTCGAAAAGCCGGGCGTGGTCGGGCCGGCGTCGAAATTCATTGCCAGTGTCAACACCGTGCTGGAGCACCCCGACGCCTACGACCATTTCTCGGTCAAGGGCAGCACCGGCCTGTCCTACGAACTCGACAAGAAGCAGACGGTTTCCGCGCAAGTCGCGCTCGACTATTCCAGGATCCACGACACTTTCGGCAAACACACCTATCTGATCGCCAGCATTCCGCTGCAATATGTCTACGATAATCGCGACAGCAAGCTCAATCCGACCAGGGGCTTCAGGGTGCTGGCCTATGCCGAGCCGAGCTACGACATTTTGAGCGGGGCTGCGTTCGTCAAGCTGAAAGGCGAGGGGTCGGCCTACCAGTCGCTCGATTCGGCCTCGAAATTCGTTTTTGCCGAACGTGTCGCCATCGGCTCGATCATCGGCGCCGGTCTTCAGGATGTTCCGGCCGACCGGCGCTTCTACTCCGGCGGCGGCGGCTCGGTGCGCGGTTATGCCTATCAGGGCATCGGCCCGAAGGACAGCAACGGAGAGCCGATCGGCGGGCTTTCCTTCTTCGAGACCTCGGTCGAGATGCGCATCGCTGTCACCGACAAGATCGGCGTCGTGCCGTTCGTCGATGCCGGCACGGTGTCCACCAGGCAGGTCCCCGATTTTTCGGACATGAAGGTCGGCGCGGGTGTAGGCTTGCGCTATCTGACGGCGTTCGGGCCGCTGCGCATCGACGCGGCAGTGCCGCTCAACCGCGGCCCCGACGATCCTCATTTCGGCATTTATGCCGGCATCGGCCAGGCATTCTGATGGCAATATTCAGGCGCATCCTCCGTATCCTTTTCTACACGCTGCTCATCGTGGTGGCAGCGGCGGTGGGGGCACTCGTCGTGCTGACCAAAACCGAGCGCGGCCGCGAAAACCTTGCCGGCATCATCTCGACCATGGCCTCGACCGGCGATCGCAAGGTCACTGTCGTCGGCATCGACGGTATCTGGTCGGGCGCGCTGAGGGTCGATCATCTCGTTCTGGAGGATCGCGAAGGCGCCTGGATGGTGGCGCGCAAGGTGGCTGTCGACTGGTCGCCGCTGGCACTCCTGTCGAAGAGCTTCAGCGCCGATCGTATTGGGGCCGAGCGTATCGAGTTGGCAAGGCTGCCGGTGGCCAGCACACAGCCGAGCCAAAGCGGAGCGACCACGCTGCCGGTTTCCATCGACGTCAAGCAGCTCGACCTTCCCGAAATCGCGCTCGGGCAGGCTCTGGCCGGCAGCGGTGTCGCCGAACTTGCAGCCAAGGGAGCGCTCAAGGCGGACGCCTCGCCATTGGCCATCGAGAGCAGCCTCAACATCGTTCGCCATGACGGCAAGCAAGGCACGGTCGACGCCAAAGCCCATTTCGCGCCGGCTGACAACAAGCTCGACTTAGACCTTAAGGCATCCGAGCCGGCCGGCGGCATCATCGCCAACCTGCTCAAGCTGCCGGGCGCGCCGCCAGTCGACATTGTCGTTTCCGGCACAGGACCGCTCGCCAACTGGAATGGTATTGGGACTTTCGTTGTCGACGGCCGGATCGTCACCCAACTCACCGGTCGCCATCAGCTCACCGATAAGGGCCATTATGTCGAGGCCAACGGCGATGGCGAATTCGAGCGCTTCCTGCCCGAAACCCTGAAACCGCTGTTTGCCGGCAAGACCACCTTCGACCTTGCCGGCACAGCGACCGCGGCCGGCGGCGTCGATGTCGAGCGCGCCAATATCGACAGCGGCGCCGTGCACGCGACCGCCGCCGGCATTGTCGATCCGAACGGCGTCAGCGATCTTTCTGTGAAACTCGCCGCGAAAGGACCGCCGATCGTGCTTAGCCTCGGCAGCGAGGCACAGCCGATAACCGTGGCGATCAAGGACGCCACGGCCCGCGCTTTCGGCGATGGCAAGGCGCCGATGGTGGATATCGGCGCGTCGCTGGTCTCCGTGGTGGCGGGCGGCACGCGGGTGGACGACCTGATCGGGCAAGTGCATTCTGATGGCTTCGACATCCAGAACCGTAGCGGGCCCGTCACCATCAAGCTGACGGCGGCCGGCCTGAACACCGACGTTGCGACATTGGCGCCGCTGATAACGGGAAGGGTCAGCGCCGGTCTCGCCGGCTCGGTCAGCAAGGAACAGGTCGTTGTCGACCAAGGCACGCTGCGCAGCGACGCGCTCAATGCGTCCGTGACGGCCACTGTGGCGCTGGCCGATCTGTCGATGACGCTCAAGATGAATGCCGACGCGGCTTCGGCGGCGCTGCCGCCGCAGATCAGCTCGGTTCTCGGCGAGCGTGTGCAGTTTTCCGCAACCGCGACACGCGACCCGGACGGTGCGTTCGCCGCCAACGCATTGCAGCTCACCTCCGGTACGCTTAGTGCCAGCGGCACCGTCAGTGCGCAAGGCACCGATATCCGGGCCGATATCAAGGGCACGCTCGGCGACGTGTCGGTACTGTCGCCGCTGGTCGGCGCGAAGGTCGGCGGCGCCGTCGGTTTCGCGCTGACGGCAAGCGGCGCGCGCAGCGCACCGGATTTCTCGGTTTCGGCCAACAGCGACAGCCTGACGGCGTCCGGCCATGCGGTGAAGCAGATCAAGTTGAGCGCGAGCGGCAAGGCCGACATTGCCAGCCCTGCCGCCGATGTCTCGCTGACCGGCTCGGTCGACGACCAGCCGCTCGACCTCAAGGCATCGCTGGTCACCACCGACGGCAAGCGCTCCATCAATGGACTTGCCGTCTCACTGGCCGACAACAAGGTCTCCGGCGACCTCGGGCTCGACGACAACCTGCTGCCGCTCGGCACGTTGAACCTCGATGCCGCGGATATTGCTCCGCTGGCCAGACTTGCCGGCCAAACGGTAGCCGGCGACGTGCGTGGCACGATCCGTTTCGCGAATGACAATGGTGCGCCGACGGTCGCGATCGATGCGACGAGCGCCGCGATTTCGCGCGGCGAACTGGCGGCGAAGACAATCGCCGTCAACGCTCTGGTCGCCAATTATCTCAAAGCCCCGGCGATCTCCGGCAAGATCAAGGCCGACACGATCACCTCCGGAACCACGGTGATCAGCGGCATCGACGTCGACCTGAAGCGCGATGGCGACTGGACCGGCTTTAGCGGCGGCGCCACGGTCGCCGGCATTCCGGCCAGCGCGGCCGGGCGGGTCAGGGTTGCGAACGGCATCACCAGCATCGAGCTTGCCTCCGGCGAGGCGACCATCCGCGGCATCAAGGCAGCGGTCGCGCAGCCATCGGCGCTGACAATCGCCAATGGCATGGTGAGCATAGAGAAACTGGCGCTCGGTGTCGGCGGTGGTTCGGTTGCCGTGTCGGGTACGGCTGGCCAGACGCTCGATCTCGCTGCCACCTTGTCGGCGGTGCCGGCAGCACTTGCCAATGATTTTTCACCGGGCCTCGATGCCGCGGGCACGCTCAGCGGCACCGCGCAAGTCACGGGATCGTCGGCTGCCCCAGACATTCGCTTCAACGCCCGGCTCAGCGGCGGCGAAACCAGCCAGACCCGGCGGGCCGGGCTCGGGCCGCTCAATCTCGATGCGGCTGGCCGTTTCTCGTCGGCCAGCGGCGTCGCCATCGAGCATGCGACGCTTGCCGGCGAGAAAATCTCCGGCAAGGCAGCCGGCACCATCAATCCGAACGGTGCCAGCGATTTCTCGCTCGACCTCGCATCCACCGGCCCGAGCCTGCCGCTTTCGCTCGGCAGCAAGGAGAGCCCGATCAAGCTCGAGCTGCAGACGCTGTCGCTAAAGGCGGCCGGGCAGGGCACCCAGCCGAAGCTCGACATCTCCGCGACGCTGCCATCGGCCGCCACCAATCTAGCTAAGATCGAGGGCATCACGCTTGCGCTGCACTCCGACCGCTTCGACGTGAAAGCCCGGAGCGGGCCGATCTCCGGCTCGGTGACCGCCGAAAAAATCGGCCTCGACAATCCGACCGTCGCGCCGCTGATCGCCGGCAAGGTCACTGCCAAAGTCGCCGGCAGCCTTGCCGCCGACGCTGTCATCATCGATAGCGGCACCGTGACCAGCGACGCGTTGAACAGCGGCTTCAACGGGCGGGTCTCGCTGGCCGACGGCGCCATCGATCTAAATCTCAAGGCGGATGCCGCGTCGGCGGCGCTGCCAGTAGCGGCGCGTGGCATGCTCGCCGAGCGGACGCAACTCAGTGCCGCGCTGAAGCGAGACGCCAACGGCAATGTCACCGCCAACGCGATCAGGCTGTCATCAGGCGCGCTGACCGCAGACGGGCAGGCGAGCCTTGCCGATAACAAGCTGAGCGCCGACGTCAAAGGCGCGCTGGGCGACGTCTCGCTGCTATCCAAGGATGCCAAAGGCGCTATTTCTTTCGCGCTGAATGCGCAAGGCGCCAGCACCGCGCCGGATCTGTCGCTGACTGTCAACAGCGATAGGCTTTCGGTGGCGGCGCGTGAGATCACCGGACTGAAGCTCACCGCCACCGGCAAGGCTGATGCCGCCAACCCGGCGGCGAATGTACAACTCACCGGAAATGTCGCGGGCCAGTCGCTGCAGGGTAGTGCCGTGCTGGCGACATCGGACGGCAAACGCGCCATCAACGGGCTTTTGCTGTCGCTGGGCAAGAACCGTATTTCCGGCGACCTGGCGCTCGACGATGCCTTCGTGCCGGTCGGTACGGTAGCACTGGACCTGCCCGATATCGGTCCGCTTGCTGCCCTGGCACTGGAAAAGGCCGATGGCGATGTGCGCGGCACGATCGCCTTCTCCAAGGCTGGCGCCGTGCCGCAGGTCGCCATCAAGGCGACGACGGGCTCGATCTCGCGCGGCGATGTCTCGGCCAAGGCCGTGACCATTGATGCGCTGATCGCCAACTACCTGGCGGCACCGGTGATCTCCGGAAAAATCCGTGCCGACAGCGTCACTTCCGGCGGCACGGTTATCCGTGGTGTCGACGTCGATCTCAAGCGCGACGGCGAATGGACCGGTTTCTCCGGTGGCGCCACCGTGAAGGATATTCCGCTGAAGGCCGGCGGCCGGGTCAGGGCGGTCAAGGGCACGACGACGGTCGAACTTGCCTCCGGCGAGGCGACCATTCGCGGCATCAAGGCGGCTATCGCCCAGGCCTCGACCATCAACATCGCCAATGGAGTGATCAGCCTCGACAGGCTGGTGCTCAACCTCGGCGGCGGAACGGCGACGGTCACGGGCACGGCTGGGCAGGCGCTCGACCTCAACGCGACGCTGGCCCGCGTCCCGATCTCGATAGCCAACAGTTTTTCGCCTGGCCTCGATGCCGCCGGCTCCGTCTCGGGCACGGTGAAGGTGACGGGCGCGCCGGCCAATCCGGCCGTCGCCTTCAAGATCGACGCCGCAGGCGTTCAGACGTCGCAGACCCGCGGTGCAGGTTTCGGCGGCATGGGCGTTTCGTCTTCAGGTACGTATTCGGGCAACAGACTGACCTTCGACGCCAACATGAGCGATGCCGCCGGCCTTGGCCTCAAGGGCGGCGGCACGATGACGACATCAGGCGCGCCCACCCTTGATCTCAACTTTTCCGGCAAGGTGCCGTTCGCCTTCCTCACCAGGACACTCGCCGCGCAAGGCCTGTCCTTGAGCGGCACGGCCGACGTCGATGTGCAGGTGCGCGGCCCGGCGACGTCGCCGGTGATCTCAGGCACGGTCCGTACGTCAGGCGCCCGCCTGGTCGACGCGCGCTCGGGGCTTGCGATCAACGACATCACCGCCGATGTCGCTATCGGTGGTGGCGTGGCCAGGATCAACCGCCTGACCGGCACGCTGTCGACGCGTGGCAGCCTTTCGGCCAGCGGCACCGTCGGCATCGATCCGGCTAAGGGTTTCCCAGCCGACCTGTCGGTCAAACTGGTCGACGGCCGTTATACCGACGGCAAGGTGGTCACTGCTAACCTCGGCGGCGACCTGACCATCAAGGGACCGCTCACCTCCGGGCCGGTGATTTCCGGTACCGTCAACCTGGCCAAGACCGTCATCACCGTACCCGAAAAGCTGCCCGGCTCGCTGGCCGAGCTCAACGTCAAGCACAAGAATGCGCCGGCAGCCGTGCGTGCGCAGGACAAGGCGTTGCGCCCGGCCGCTGCAAGCAGCGGTGGCGGCGGCAGTGGCCTCAACCTCGACGTCACGATCAATGCGCCGAGCCAGATCTTCATCCAGGGCAGGGGCGTCGACGCCGAGCTCGGCGGTTCGCTGCGGCTGACCGGTCCGGCATCGTCACCCCAGGCGGTCGGCACCTTCACCTTGCGGCGCGGGCGGCTGACGATCCTTGCCAAGCGGCTGACCTTCACCGAAGGCACGGTCGGCTTCTCGGGCTCTCTGGTGCCCTACCTCAACCTTACGGCGCAATCCAAGACAACCAGCGCCACCGTGACCATCGTGGTGTCGGGCGAGGCGACCAACCCGAAATTCACCTTCTCCTCGGTACCCGCGCTGCCGGAGGACGAGGTGCTGGCGCAGCTGATCTTCGGCCGTTCGATGTCGAACCTGTCGCCGCTGCAGATCGCGCAGCTTGCCGAGGCTGCCGGACAACTGGCCGGCGTCGGCGGCTCGACCTCCCTGCTGCAGAACCTGCGCAGCGCGATCGGCGTCGACGATCTCGACGTAATCACCGACGAAGAGGGCGGCACCGCCGTCTCGGCGGGCAAGTATCTCAACGACCGCACTTACGTGACGATCCAGAAGGGCGATAGGCCCGGCTCGGGCAAGGCAACCGTCGATCTCGACGTCGGGCGCGGCGTCAAGCTGCGTGGTGAGGCAACCGACGCCGGCGAAGCCAAAGGCGGTGTTTTCTATGAACGGGAATATTGAAACGGCTGTTCGCGCAGAACAGTTGGTTGCCCGAAGAACGAGCGGCGCAGCAGCAAATGTCCCGGTTTAATTGTCCGTGGAGATTTCGCGCGAAATCCCTGGCGCAGTAGCAAATTTGCGCCAAGACTGTCGTTATCGCGCGAACCGCCCTGCTTTCAAAGTTGCACATTCCTTGGCATGTTCCCAATCCGTGCCGTCTTTGACATCATGGCGCGAATGCGGAATGTTAAAAGGCAGAAAGCCAACAATGGGAGTTAGTCATGACGATCTACAAGAGTAACGGCGACCGCGTTCCCGATCACATCCTGGCCATGGCCGAAGACGCCAAGGCAGGCAAGATGGATCGTCGCGAATTTCTGGCTCTCGCCAGCGTCTTCGGTGCGTCGACGGCGATGGCATATGGCATACTTGGCCTTGCAGACCCCACGCCGGCCAAGGCGGAAGAGGTCCAGGGCAAGAAAGGCGGCGTATTGAAGGTCGCGCAGTGGATCAAGGATCCGAAGGATCCGCGCAAGTCCGACTGGTCGGAAATCGCCAATGCCGAGCGTCAGGCGCTCGAGCCGCTGGTCAAATATACCACCGAATACACATTCCGCCCCTATCTGCTGGAGAGCTGGGACGTGAATGACGACGCTACCGAATACACGCTGCATGTGCGCAAAGGCGTCACCTGGAACAACGGCGATCCGTTCACCGCAGACGACGTCATCTTCAACCTCAAGCGTTGGGCCGACAAGAAGGCCGAAGGCAATTCTATGCCCGGTCGCCTCGGTTCGCTGGTCAAGGACGACAAGCTGGATGAGAGCGCGGTAACCAAGGTCGACGACCACACGATCAAGCTGACGCTCAGCAAGCCCGATATCGCCCTCATTCCCAACGTGTGCGACTATCCCGGCCTCATCGTCCACAAGACGTTCGACGAAAAAGGCGGCGACTTCAAGTCCTGCCCGATCGGCACTGGGCCGTTCGAGCTGGTCTCTTACGATGTCGGCCAGAAAGTGGTCTACAAGCGTCGTGAAGACAACAAGTGGTGGGATGGCGAGGTCTTCCTCGACGGCATCGAGTTCATCGACTACGGCACCGATCCGGCGGCGATGGTCAGCGCTTTCGAAGCTGGCGAAGTGCACACCAATTTCGAAACCTCGGCCGACTATGTGTCGATCCTCGACGGCATGGACCTGGCGAAGTCCGAGGTCGTCACCGCCTCGACGATCGTCTGCCGCACCAATGTGACCAACAAGCCTTACGGCGACCAGAAGGTTCGCAACGCCCTGCAGCTCGCGGTCGACAACGCTGTCGTCCTCCAGCTCGGCTACGGCAATGCCGGCACGGTTGCCGAGAACCACCATGTCGCCCCGATCCATCCGGAATACTACGAATTGCCGAAGGTTGCTCGCGACCCGGCCAAGGCAAAGGCGCTGATGGCGGAAGCCGGCCAAGCCGATTTCGAGCACGAGCTGATCACGGTCGACGAAGACTGGCACAAGAACACCGGCGATGCGATCGCCGCGCAGATGCGCGACGCCGGCATCAAGGTAAAGCGTACGGTGCTGCCGGGTTCGACCTTCTGGAACGACTGGACGAAGTATCCGCTGTCGATGACCAACTGGAACATGCGGCCGCTCGGCGTCCAGGTTCTGGCGATCGGCTATCGTACAGGTGAAGCCTGGAACGAGACGGCTTGGTCGAATCCCGAGTGGGATGCCAAGCTCAACGCTGCGCTGGCAGTTGCCGACGCCGCCAAGCGCAAGGAAATGATGAAGGATATCGAGCAGATCCTGCAGGATTCCGGCATTATCATCCAGCCTTATTGGCGCAAGCTCTACAGCCATTCGGTCAAGGCGGTGCAGAACTACAAGATGCACCCGACCTTCGAGCGCGACTACGGTAAGGTCTGGCTCGACCAGGCCTGACCGGACGATCCGGAAAGGGGCGTCTGGCCCCTTTCTCTCGCTCGTTGCATGGTCCTTGGACCGGAAGTCGGCGCAGGAAAAAGTTGCGGACTCTTCGGCCGGGGTCTGCAATAAAAAGGGTATTGCATCTGGGACTGGTCTGAAGGCTTGTTCTGCCGCTGGCGGCAGGGCACGGCTTGCAAACCGGTTCCACCCCCCAACCCGACCGGCAGGGGACCGCCATGCTTTCTTTCGTTATCAGGCGTCTCGGCACCATGGCATTGACGATGCTGTGCCTGACGATGATCGTCTTCTTCCTGGTCAATCTCGGGCCCAATCTGAAGAAGCTCGCGATCAGCCAAACCGAAATGCACACATCGGCCGAGCAGCTCGAGGCTTGGCTGGTCAATCATGGCTATCGGCAGAATTTCTTTGTCCGCTACGGACAATGGCTGGGCGTCGTGCCCAAGCAGCCGGTGACCGACCCGGCGACAGGCAAGCCAGCGCAGCGTTTCTCCTTCTGCAACGATCCGGTCGTGCCGACATTTTCCGGCATCCTGCAAGGCGATTTCGGCTGCTCGACCAAATTCAAGACGACGGTCGCCTCGAAACTCTTTCCGGCGCTCAGCGCCACCGGCATCCTGATGCTCTGCGTGCTTGCGGTTATGGTGCCGGTCTCGCTCCTGATCGGCATTCTTGCCGGCATGCGCGAGGGCTCACGCACCGACCGCACATTGTCGGTGGCTTCGATCGCCTCGACGGCGACGCCCGAATATGTTTCGGGCGTCATCTTCACCGTCATCTTCGCCTCCTGGCTCGGCGTGCTGAACGGCTCGGCGGCCTCGGCCAGCCAGGGCATCACCTTCTACAATTTCACCTTGCCGGTGATGACGCTGGCGATCTACGGCATCGGCTACATCGCCCGCATGACCCGCGCCTCGATGGTCGAGGTGATGACGCAGCAATATATCCGAACCGCCCGGCTGAAGGGCCTCTCCTTCGGCAGCGTGGTGGTAAAGCACGCTCTGCGCAACGCGCTGATCGCACCGTTCACGGTCATCATGCTGCAGTTCCCCTGGCTGCTCACCGGCGTCGTCATCGTCGAGGTGATGTTCCGATACCAGGGGTTCGGCTACACGCTGGTCGAGGCGGCCGGCAACAACGACATCGATCTTCTGCTCGGCTGCTCGCTGGTCTCGGTGTTTATCGTCCTGATCACACAACTCATCTCCGATGTCGGCTACGCGTTCCTCAATCCGCGCATCAGAGTTCAATAGGAGACCGGGCGGATGCAGGTCGAATATCTCAGCGCCTTCAACGTCGTACTCGGCGTGCTTACCCGCTTCTGGCCGGTCTGGATCGCTCTCGCCCTGGTGATGGGGGCGAGCTTCGGCTACAAGAAGAAGCTTGGCCTTTACGGCCAGCTTTTCGACAGCGGCGTCGGCATCGTCGGCGTCGGCATCTGCCTGTTCTGGCTGTTCACGGCGATCTTCGCATCGACCGTCGCGCCCTTCGATCCGCTCGCCCAGGTGCCGATCATGAAGGACGCGCTGCCGGGCGCGATCGAGCCGGCGTCGAAACTTGTATACTATTTCGGCGGCGACAAGCTCGCCCGCGACGTGTTCTCCCGCATGGTCTATGGCAGCCAGATCGTGCTGATCATCGCGCCGGCGGCAACCGGCTTTGCGCTGATGGTCGGCATCACGCTCGGCTTGCCGGCTGGCTATTACGGCGGCAGGATCGATACGGTGCTGTCCTTCCTCGCAAACCTTGTGCTGGCCTTCCCGGTGATCCTGCTGTTCTACCTGCTGGTGACGCCAGGCATCATGGACACGCCGATCCCCTACGCGATGGCCGGGCTGTTCTTCCTGTTTCCGATCATCTTCTTCAGTGTGCTGTTCTGGACGCGCTATAAGAACCGCCCCGACCGCCTCTATATCCTGCTTGGCTTGACGTTGGTCGTTGGCGGCTGGATCTATGCCGGCCTTGTCTTCGACGCCGATCCGTTCAAGATCATCCACATCGATCCTAACCAGCTCAACATCTTCGTGGCAGTGGTGTTCGCCTCCAGCCCGGGCGTGTTCCGCATCGTGCGCGGCCTGGTCATGGATATCAAAACGCGCGACTATGTTGCGGCGGCGCAGACGCGCGGTGAATCGCCCTGGTACATCATGCTGTGGGAGATATTGCCCAATGCGCGCGGGCCGCTTATCGTCGACGCCTGCCTGCGCATCGGCTACACCACGATCCTGCTCGGCACGCTCGGCTATTTCGGGCTGGGACTGGCGCCGGAAAGCCCGGACTGGGGCACGGCGATCAAGGATGCCAGCCGGCTGCTGCGCTCGTTCATCCACCCGGCGCTGCCGCCGACGATCGCATTGATGTCGTTCGTGCTCGGCCTCAACCTCCTGGCGGATTCGTTGCGCGAACAGTCGATGAAGGATTGATGCCGGGAAAGATTGAACCGGGAAAGATCGATGCCGGGTTCGGCCCGACATGCCTGCAGAACAAGGATTGGAGCGACCCATGAATGAGGCAGTTCGAAATCCCGCCAAGCCGACCAATGGGCCGACCAGTGGGCCGATCATCGAGATCGAGAACCTGTCGATCTCCTTCTTCACCCGCAAGGGCGAGATCCCGGCCGTCATGGATTTTTCCTGCACGGTCATGCCCGGCGAGGCGATGGGCATCGTCGGCGAATCCGGCTGCGGCAAGTCGACCGTGTCGCTCGGCATCATGCGCGACCTCTCCAACATCGGAAAGATCGTCGGCGGAAAGATCAAGTTCCAGGGCAAGGACATGGGAGAACTGTCCGACGAGGAACTGCGCGCCATCCGCGGCAACAAGATCGCGATGATCTACCAGGAGCCTATGGCCAGTCTGAACCCGGCGATGAAGGTCGGCCAGCAGCTGATGGAAGTGCCACTGATCCACGACAAGGTGTCGAAGGACGAAGCCCATAAACGCGCTTTGGAAATGGTGCGCGCGGTGAAGCTGCCGGATCCCGAGCGCATGATGCGTTCCTACCCGCACCAGCTTTCCGGCGGCCAGCAGCAGCGCATCGTCATTGCCATGGCGCTGCTGTCGAAGCCTGCGCTGCTTCTGCTCGACGAGCCGACGACAGCGCTCGACGTGACGGTTGAGGCCGGTATCGTCGATCTGGTCAAGGGGCTGGGCGAGAAGTTCGGGACCTCGATGATCTTCGTGTCGCACAATCTCGGCCTGATCCTGGAGACCTGCGACCGCATCACGGTGATGTATTCGGGCGAAGCGGTGGAGACGGGCAAGATCAAGGACGTCTTCGACCGGATGCGCCATCCCTACACGCAAGGCCTGTTCCGCTCGATCCCGTTGCCGGGCGCCGACAAGAATTCGCGGCCTCTGATATCCATTCCGGGGCAGTTGCCGCTGCCGCACGAGCGGCCGAAGGGCTGCAATTTCGGCCCGCGCTGCCACCATTTCGTCGAGGGCGTCTGCAACGCCGCCGAAATTCCGATGATCGCGGTCGAAGGCCATGACGGGCATTTCTCGCGCTGCGTACGCTTCAACGAGATCGACTGGGAGGCGCTGCCGCCTGGCGCCAAGAAAGTCAACGAGCGCGTGGTGCCCGGTGCGCCGGTGCTCCAGATCGAAGACCTCAGGAAGTACTACAAAGTCGGCGGCAGCGAAGTGTTCGGCTCGAGCGAAGGACGTGTCGTCAAGGCCAACGAGACGATCTCTTTCATGGCGCGCGAATCCGAGACCGTCGCTATCGTTGGCGAATCCGGCTGCGGAAAATCGACCCTGGCCAAGGTGTTGCTCGGCCTCGAAACGGCAAGCTCCGGCCGCGTGAAGCTGGGCAACAAGGAAATCCAGTCGACCGGGATCGAGAAGCGCAGCGTCGACACCGTGTCGTCGATCCAGATGGTGTTCCAAAATCCGTTCGACACACTCAATCCCAGCCATTCGGTCGGTTCGCAGATCATCCGTACGCTGGAAAAGTTCAATGTCGGCGACACGGTGGCCGACCGCCGCAAGCGGATGCTGGAACTGCTCGATCTGGTGAAGCTGCCAAGGGCATTCGAGACGCGCAAGCCGCGCCAGCTTTCAGGTGGCCAGAAACAGCGCATCGGCGTGGCGCGGGCCTTTGCCGGCGACGCCAAGGTGGTGGTGGCCGACGAGCCGGTCTCGGCGCTGGATGTGTCCGTCCAGGCGGCGGTGACCGAACTCTTGATGGACATCCAGCGCAAGAACAAGACCACGATGCTGTTCATCAGCCACGATCTGTCGGTGGTGCGCTACATCGCCGACCGCGTCATCGTCATGTATCTCGGCTATATCGTCGAGCAAGGCACGACCGACCAGATATTTTCGCCGCCCTATCACCCCTATACCGAGGCGCTGCTGTCGGCGATCCCGATTGCCGATACCAGCGTGGTGAAAAGGCATATCGTGCTCGAAGGCGACATTCCGTCGGCGATGAACCCGCCCTCGGGCTGCCCGTTCCAGACGCGCTGCGGCTACAAGAAACTTGTGCCGGACAATCTTTGCGAAACTACGGTGCCGCCGGTCAAAAATCTCGGCGACGGTCATATGAGCCTGTGCTGGCTGGCCGACGACGTGCTGGCAAAAATGGAGCCGGTGATTAAATTCGACAAGGAACACGCGGCGAATGAGGGCGTGCCGGATGATGCAAACCACGGTGTTGGCCCGGGCTTTGCTGGAGATCCGCCCAAGCGCCCGCATGGCAAGACTGGCAGCGTTGAAGCCGATGCCGAGGGTCAGGCAGCGGAGAATGCCGAAGCGGTCGCCAAAGCCCGCCGTCACGAGGTTCGCGACGAGGTTTCAGAGACCGGCGGCATCTCAAGCTCTGCCGATAGCGCGGTGGCACCAATCACGCCGCCGACAGTCGGCGACGGCCGCCAAGCTGAGAACGCCACGCGCAAGCCGCGCAAACCCAAGGGCGGCTGAAATACCGTTGATATGCTAGGGCGCGCATTGCCGTAGCTGCGCGGCGTAGTCCTGCGCCATCTGTTCGGTGGCGTGCGCATAGCGCTGCACGTCGGCGCCGCCGCGATTGCCGCGCTTATAGGCATTCCAGCCAAGATAGTAGGCGAGATACAGATTGTAGGTGTCGTTGCGGGCGACGCCGAGCGTGTCGGCGGTCTTGGAATGATACCAGCCGACAAAATCGACGGCATCGGCAAACCTGGTGCGGCGCGCCGCCCAACTGCCGGTCTCGTTCTGGTATTGCGCCCAGGTGCCGTCGAGCGCCTGCGAGAAGCCGGTGGCACTGGAGATATGTTTCCAGGGAATGAAGCCCAGCAGCTTGGTGCGCGGCGGCCTGGCGTTGCTCTTGAAGCCGGATTCCTTGCGCACCGTCGCCATCAGCACGGGGACCGGCACCCCATATTTCTGCTCGGCGCGCTGTGCCGCCGCCTGCCAGTTGCCGAACCAGCCATCGTTCTGGTCGAAAACGGCGCAGACATCGTTGATGTGGTTCGGCGGCGTCGCGCATGCCGAAAGCGTCAGCGGCACGGCAATCGCTACAATTTTACTAAAACTCGACCTACGCATTGGAAGAGCATTAGGCCGAAAACATAAAAGGAATCTTGCGGCGTTCCTTAACGGCTCGTCGGCCGCTTTGGCAGGCGCTGAGGAAGTATGAAGATTCCGACGTTTGTTGTCGCTTTTACCGATATGCAATTCCCGGAATGGCGCCTTGGCTAAAATCACGCCCGCAGGTGGCGGATTCTTGACAGCTCGATCCTCGTGCCGGCGCTTTGATGCGCCGCATGAGCGAACCAAGACGCAAGCGCGGCGCCGAGCGAACGAGCAACAGGGGACCGACCGCCATCCCGCAACTGCCGCTCAGGCGGGTGACAAACCCTTATCCGCCGATGGCGATGCTCTCGGCCGACCAGATCGAGGCGATCCATGAAGCCTCTATGCATATCCTGGAGAATTTCGGCATCGAGGTGATGAGCCCGCGGGCGCTGTCGCTGTTCGAGAAGGCCGGGGCCAAGGTCGATCATGCCTCGATGAACGTCCGCATCGATCGCGGCATGATCGAGGAAGCGCTGAAGACGACACAGTCCAGCTACACTCTGACGCCGCGCAATCCCGCCCATGCCGTCCACCTCGGCGGCAATACCATCAACTTTACGCTCGTCGCCGGGCCGCCCAATGTGCACGACATGGAGCGCGGCCGCCGTGCCGGCAATTTGCGCGATTATTCCGATCTCGTCCGCCTGGCGCAGCATTTCAACTGCATCCACATGCTCGGCAACCAGGTCTGCGCGCCGGTGGAATTGCCGGCGAATTCCCGTCATCTCGACACCTATTTCGCCAATCTGACGCTGACGGACAAAAGCTTTCACGTCTCGGCCATCGGCCGTGGCAGGGCGCTCGACGGCATCAAGATGATGGCAATCGCGCGCGGACTGACGCTTGACGAGATGCGCGACGATCCCGGGGTCACCACGATCATTTCGGTCAACTCGCCGCGCCGCTTCGACGAGATGATGGCCGAGGGGCTGATGACGATGGCCGAGTTCGGCCAGTCGGTGGCGGTGACGCCGTTCACGCTGATGGGAGCGATGAGCCCGGTGACGCTTGCCGGCGCGCTCGCCCAGCAGAATGCCGAGGCGCTGTTTGGCGTTGTGCTGACGCAGCTCGTCCGTCGCGGCGCGCCGGTGATGTATGGCGCCTTCACCTCCAATGTCGATATGAAATCGGGCGCGCCGGCCTTCGGCACGCCTGAAAATACCAAGGCGAACATCGCGTCCGGACAGTTGGCGCGGCGTTACAAGCTGCCTTATCGCACGACACCGGGCTCAGCCTCCAATGCCGCCGACGCGCAAGGCGCCTATGAGACGCTGATGGCGCTGTGGGGCGCGGTGCTAGGCCACGGCAACCTCGTCTATCACGCCGCCGGCTGGCAGGAGGGCGGACTAACTGCATCGTTCGAAAAGTTCATCATCGACGTCGAGATGATCCAGCACATGATGGAGTTTTTGCGCCCGATCGAAGTCAACGAGGCCGAGCTTGCCGTCGAGGCTCTGGGTGCGGTTCCGACCGGCGGCCACTTCTTCGGCGAGCCACACACGCTGGAGCGCTACGCCACGGCCTTCTACCAGCCGATACTGTCCAACTGGCAGAACTACGAGGCCTGGCAGGAGGCCGGTGGGCTCGACGCCACGTCGCGTGCGACCAGGCTGTGGAAGAAGGCGCTGGAGGACTACGCCGAGCCGGTGATGGAAATCTCCAGGCGCGAGGCGCTGGAGGCGTACCTAGCCAAGCGCAAGGAAGCGATCGGGCAGAGCGAGCCTTAAGCACCACTCTTCTCGGATTCATCTTCTTCTCTTCCAGAATCATGAAACCCATCCAACTCTTTGAAATGACGAGAATCCCATGAAATCACATGCAAAGGTCGTGGTTATTGGCGGTGGCGTCGTCGGGTGCTCCGTGCTGTTCCATCTGGCCCGGCACGGCTGGACCGACATCGTGCTCCTGGAGCGCGATGAATTGACCTCCGGCTCGACCTGGCACGCGGCCGGCGGCATGCACACGATCAACGGCGATCCCAATGTCGCCAAGCTGCAGAAATACACGATCTCGCTCTACAAGGAGATTGAGGAACTGTCCGGCCAGGCGACCGGCGTGCATCTGACCGGCGGTGTGCTGCTGGCGGCGACCGAGGCGCGGCTCGACTGGCTGCGCGGCGTTGTCGCCAAGGGCCGCTATCTCGGCATCGAGCTCGAGGAGATATCGCCGGCCGAAGCCGCCGAACTGATGCCTCTGCTCGATCCCAAGCAGTTCGTCGGTGCCGTCCGCAACAAGGAGGATGGCCATCTCGATCCATCCGGCGTTACCCACGCCTACGCCAAGGCCGCGAGGAAGCTTGGGGCCGAGGTTGAGCGCTTCACCAAGGTCGAGGACATCGTGCGGCGCGCCGACGGGCTGTGGCGCGTCATTACCAACAAGGGCGAGGTGGTGGCCGAGCATGTCGTCAACGCCGGCGGCCTGTGGGCGCGCGAGGTCGGCCGCATGGTCGGGCTGGAGCTGCCGGTGCTGGCGATGGAGCACATGTACCTGATCACCGAGGACATGCCGGAAGTCGCCGCCTGGAACCAGAAGACCGGCACGGAAATCATCCATGCAGTCGACTTTGATGGCGAGCTCTATCTGCGTCAGGAGCGCGGCGGCATGCTGATGGGTACTTACGAAAAGGCCAACAAGCCATGGTCCGAGTTCCAGACGCCGTGGAACTTCGGCCACGAGTTGCTCGAGCCCGACATCGACCGCATCGCGCCATCGCTGGAGGTCGGCTTCCGGCATTTCCCGGCCTTCCAGAACACCGGTATCAAGCAGATCATCAACGGGCCCTTCACCTTCGCGCCGGACGGCAATCCGCTGGTCGGGCCGGTGCGCGGCCTGCCGGGGTTCTGGGTGGCCTGTGGTGTCATGGCCGGGTTCTCACAGGGGGGCGGCGTCGGGCTGGCGCTGTCGAACTGGATGATCGAGGGCGATCCCGGCGCCGACATCTGGGCGATGGATGTGTCGCGCTACGGTGACTGGGCCACGATGGCCTATACCAACGCCAAGGTGCGCGAAAACTATTCGCGGCGGTTTTCGATCCGCTTCCCCAACGAGGAACTGCCCGCTGGACGGCCGCTCAAGACCACACCGGTCTATGATCTCCTGTCGGCCAAAGGCGCGCAATGGGGCGTCGCCTATGGGCTGGAAGTGCCGCTATGGTATGCGCCGGAAGGCGTGAGGGACGAGTTCTCGTGGCGGCGCTCGAGCGATTTCGAGCATGTCGCAAATGAGGTCAAGACCGTTCGAGAAGGCGTTGGCCTGTCGGAGATTTCGAGCTTCGCCAAATACAAGGTGACGGGCGAGGGCGCTGCAGCCTGGCTCGACCGCCTGCTTGCCTGCAAGCTGCCAAGGCCCGGCCGCATGACGCTGGCGCCGATGCTGAAGGAAGACGGCAGGCTGATTGGCGATTTCACGCTAGCCAATCTCAGCAGCCCAAATTCGGAAAGGGACGGCTGGTTCCTGGCCGGCTCCGGCGTCGCCGAGCAGTACCATATGCGCTGGTTCGAAGCGCATCTGCCGAAGGACGGCTCGGTCAGTATCGAAGCGCTGGGAGCAAAACTCACCGGCTTATCGATCGCCGGGCCGAGCACGCGGAACCTTCTTGAAAAGGTCACACGATCTGATGTGTCGGATACGGCCTTTCCGTTCATGGCCATCAGCAAGATGGACATCGGCATGGCGCCGTGTCTGGTCGGGCGTGTCAGCTACACCGGCGATCTCGGCTACGAGATCTGGGTGGCGCCGGAATATCAGCGCGCCGCCTATCAGGCGCTGATGGCGGCGGGCGAAGAATTCGGCATCGGCCTGTTCGGCTCGCGAGCGCTCAACGCATTGCGGCTGGAAAAGAATTACGGCTCATGGGCGCGCGAATACCGGCCGATCTATGGGCCGCTGGAGGCCGGCCTCGATCGCTTCGTCGCCTATGCCAAGGAGGCCGATTTCATCGGCAAGCAGGCGGCGCTGGCAGAGCGCAAGCAAGGCGGCAGACTGCGGCTGCGGGCCTTTGTCGTCGATGCTGTCGATGCCGACGTCATCGGCGACGAACCAATCTGGCATGGCGGCGCCGTGCGCGGCTGGGTCACGTCGGGCGGCTATGCGCATCATTCGAAAAAATCCGTCGCTATCGGCTATGTGCCGAAAGAGATTGCCGACGAAGTCGACGGTTTTGAGATCGAGCTTCTGGGCAAACGCCATGTTGCGCGCATGCAGCCGGTCCCACTGTTCGACGCGAACTTCGAGCGGATGCGTGGGTGAGGTTTCAGGCGCTGCGGCGGTTATCCAGCGCCAATGCGCCGGCGCCGGCGAATACCAGATAGAGGAAGATGAAGCAGAACGATATTGCCGCATCGCCACCATTGTTGACCGGGAAGAAGTCGCGCGGCATGTGCGCCATGAAATAGGCGATCGCCATCTCACCGCTGAGAAGGAATGCCACCGGCCTAGTGAAAAGCCCCAATACCAGCAGGATGCCACCGGCGAATTCCAGGATGGCCGCGGTCAGCGATAGCCCGCTCAGGGCGCCGGCATGGTCGCCGACGGGGAAATTGAACAGCTTTTGCGTACCATGTTCGATGAATTGCAGTGCCGTCACGAAGCGCAATGCGGCCAGAGCCTGCAGCTGATATCTGACAAGACCGTCGAAAAGCTTCATCTAAGACTCCATTTTACCCCCGAACCGGCCATAGATCATCGCCCGACAGGGGACCATTCACTTCGCATGGCCCGCCAGCCACAATCAGTGATTGGAAATGTTCCTCGTTCTTTTAATATTTTTCTCTCCAGGGTTGTATTTTAAATGCTATAGTTGTAGTGATATCCAGACACTCCAAACCATGTGGGTTCCGTTTGCCATGAGAAAAGTCGTCGTCAGCCTATTCGCCATCCTTGCAGGCACCAGCGTCGCCACGGCCGACGATGCCGGCTGTGCTGCCTTCAAATGGCCGGTGACGCGCGAGGAGGCCCTGTTTGCGGCGGCGCCCGCCGCGCAGTCCGGCGCTGACCTTTCGGTCGGCGAGGCTGCAGATGTGGCGTTGGCGCCGGTCGGCACGATCAGCTTCACCGTTCCGCCGGAACGCGCGCCGGCAGCCGGTACATTCGGCGCGATGGCGAGCGTGGCCGTGCCCCCGGAGGGAGAGCTCCAGATCAGCCTGTCTGATGAGGCTTGGATCGATGTCGTTCAGGACGGTAAAGCCGTGAAGTCGGCGGCTTTCAGTGGTATAAAATCCTGTCCGGGGATCCGCAAGAGCGTGCGCTTCAAGCTAGCCGCCGGCCCGGCGACCATCCAGCTCAGCGGCGCCAAGAAGCCCGATCTCAAAGTTTCCGTGCTGACGCCGGAATAGTTCTCAAAGAGCGTAAGGTTGGAGGGACAGCGCCCCTCTCTGTCCTGCCGGACATCTCCCCCACGAGGGGGGAGATCGGTTTTTGCTGCCGGTTTCGCCAATCGCGACGCGACGTTGCTACCGCACCGGTGCCATTAGCGCGAAATGGGCGCCTTGCGGGTCTGTGCACTGCACGATCCAGCTGCCGCCGGGGACCTCCATCGGACCCATCAGGATATTGCCGCCGTTGTCGGTGACGCGCTTGGCTGCCGCGTCGATGCCGGGCACGTTGAAATAGAACTGCCAGACCGGCGCCGGGATCTGCTCGGGCTTGTTCATTATGCCGCCAACGGGCTCGCCGCCGAAGGCGAAAAGCTGGTAGACGCCCATCGGACCCATATCCATGGCGTCACCCTTCTCCCAGCCGAACTGACTGGAATAGAAATCGGACGCCGCCTTCCAGTCTGACGTATAGAGCTCATGCCAGCCGATGTTGCCGGGTGTCGCCAACGGTAGCGGCGGCTGGTCGGGACCGCTGGGCTGCAGGAAGTTGAACATCGCGCCTTGCGGATCGGCAACGACGGCGAAGCGGCCGACGCCAGGAATGTCGTCGGGCTCGCGGTGAACCGCGCCGCCAGCCTTCTTGAGGGAGGCCGTTGCGGCATCGACATCCCTGGTGAGGATATAACCGATCCAGGCCGGCGGCATTCCCATCTTGCGCGCGTCATCGGGCAGCGTCATCAGCCCGCCGACGCCGCGCTCGCCGACATTCATGACGATATAGCGCGGCATGCCCGGCGCCCCTTCGAAAGGCTGCCCCCGCCAGCCTACCACGGCGGTGTAGAACGCCTCGGCGGCGTCGAGATCGGTGGTCATCAGCTCGTACCAGAAGAAGGGCATGGGGGACTGTGGCATTGTCGTGCTCCTTGCGCATGCGCGATCCATTCTAGGACGATCTTCACGACGAAAATCCGACAGCCAACCAAAAAAGATGACGGCAAACCGGAAATGTTACCGGGTTGCGCGCCCTGTGGTTTTCGACTTTGCTTGCAGTCAACGAGGGGTTGTTGATCCATGCGCCGGATGTCGCTCACTTCCGAACTTGTCGCGCTGTGCGACGAGATCAGGTTGATCCATGGCAACGCTCCTGAATGCGGTTCCGTACCTGCTTCGTGACGTATATGGCCGTTTGGAAAAACATGATTATTACAGTCATGTTTGTTGAAGCTTTTCAGTCGCTTGCGCCGAAAATTGACCAATTGATAAAAAAATAAAACGTGCTAGCCTTCCCCAAAACAAGAACATGGGGAACTGACGATGCCAGAAGGCCAGTTCAAGCAAGGCATTGCCGGCGGGCGGCTTTCGCCGGAACAATACGCCGATAATTTCGCCGACCTGCACCCGCCGCTCGATCACCACGAGGCGCTGGTCGAGTCCGACCGCTGCTACTTCTGCTATGACGCGCCGTGCATGAATGCATGCCCGACCTCGATCGACATCCCGCTGTTCATCCGCCAGATTTCGACGGGCAATCCGATCGGCTCAGCCAAGACGATTTTCGACCAGAACATCTTGGGCGGCATGTGCGCCCGCGTCTGCCCGACCGAAACGCTGTGCGAAGAGGTCTGCGTGCGCGAAGTGGCCGAAGGCAAGCCGGTGCAGATTGGTCGCCTGCAGCGCTACGCCACCGATGTCGCCATGGCCGAAAACAAGCAGTTCTACAAGCGCCCCGAACCGACCGGCAAGACCGTCGCCGTGGTCGGCGCCGGACCGGCCGGGCTTGCGGCCGCGCATCGGCTCGCCCGCTACGGCCACGAAGTGACCATTCTGGAAGCCCGCCCGAAGGCTGGCGGCCTTAATGAATACGGTATCGCCGCGTATAAAAGCGTGGACAATTTCGCCCAGGCCGAGGTGGATTATGTCACGTCGATCGGCGGCATCGACATCCAGAACGGCAAGGCGCTCGGCCGTGATTACCAGCTGTCGGACCTGACCCGGAATTACGACGCGGTGTTCCTCGGCATGGGGCTTGCCGGCGTCAATGCCTTGCGAGCGGATGGCGAGGAGGCGCAAGGCGTCACCAATGCTGTCGAGTTCATTGCCGAGCTCCGTCAGGCCAGTGATCTGGCCAGCCTGCCGGTCGGCCGGCGTGTTGTCGTCATCGGCGGCGGCATGACGGCGATCGACGCGGCGGTGCAATCGAAGCTGCTCGGGGCCGAAGAGGTGACGATCTGCTATCGGCGCGGCCCGGAGCACATGAACGCCTCCGAATTCGAGCAGGACCTGGCCGCTGCCAACGGCGTCATCATCCGGCACTGGCTGCAGCCGAAGCGGGTCATTGCTGACAGCGGCAAGGTGTCGGCGATCGAGCTCGAATACACCACGATGGACGGCGACCGGCTTGTCGGCACCGGCGAGCGGCTGACGCTGACCGCCGACCAGGTGTTCAAGGCGATCGGCCAGAGCTTTGTCCCGGCTGCGCTCAACGGCAGCGGGGCTTTGCTTGACCTGGAAGCCGGCCGCATCAAGGTCGACGCCGAAGGCCGCACCTCGCTGCCAAACGTCTGGGCCGGCGGCGACTGCATCTTTGGCGGCGACGACCTGACCGTCTCGGCCGTCGCGCAAGGCCGCGACGCGGCGGAAAGCATTCATCGGGCACTGACCTCGAACGGGAGGGCATGAGCATGGCAGACATCCGCAACAATTTCGTCGGCATCAAATCGCCGAACCCGTTCTGGCTGGCCTCGGCGCCGCCGACCGACAAGGCCTATAACGTCATCCGCGCCTTCAAGGCCGGCTGGGGCGGTGTCGTCTGGAAGACGCTCGGCGAAGAGGGTCCGCCGGTCGTCAACGTCAACGGGCCACGCTATGGCGCGATCTGGGGCGCTGATCGTCGCCTGCTTGGCCTGAACAATATCGAGTTGATCACCGATCGCGACCTGCAGGTCAATTTGCGCGAGATCAAGCAGGTCAAGATGGACTGGCCCGACCGGGCGATCGTCGTCTCGCTGATGGTGCCGTGCGAGGAGCATGCCTGGAAGGCGATCCTGCCGGTGGTCGAGGAGACCGGCGCCGATGGTATCGAGCTCAATTTCGGCTGCCCGCACGGCATGTCGGAACGCGGCATGGGTGCGGCGGTCGGTCAGGTGCCGGAATACATCGAAATGGTGGTGCGCTGGTGCAAGGCCAACACCCGCATGCCGGTCATCACCAAGCTGACGCCCAACATCACCGACATACGCAAGCCGGCACGCGCTGCGCTGTCCGGCGGCACCGATGCGGTGTCGCTGATCAACACCATCAATTCGATCACCGGCGTCAATCTCGACAATTTCGCACCGGAGCCGACCATCGACGGCAAGGGTTCGCATGGCGGCTATTGCGGTCCGGCGGTGAAGCCGATCGCCATGAACATGGTGGCCGAGATCGCGCGCGACCCGGAAACGCATGGCCTGCCGATCTCCGGTATCGGCGGCATCACCACCTGGCGCGACGCCGCCGAATTCATGGCGCTCGGCGCCGGCAATGTGCAGGTGTGCACGGCGGCGATGACCTATGGCTTCAAGATCGTGCAGGAGATGATCGCCGGCCTGGAAAACTGGATGGACGAGAAGGGCCATGCCTCGCTTGACGACATCGTCGGCCGCGCCACGCCCAACGTCACCGACTGGCAGTATCTCAACCTCAACTACATCGCCAAGGCGCATATCGACCAGGACGCCTGTATCAAATGCGGCCGCTGCCACATCGCCTGCGAGGACACCTCGCACCAGGCGATCACCAGCATGGTTGACGGAGTCAGGCATTTCGAGGTGATCGAGGCCGAATGCGTCGGCTGCAATCTCTGCGTCAATGTCTGTCCGGTCGAGAACTGCATCACCATGGAGCCGCTGGCGGTCGGCGTGATGGACCAGCGCACCGGCAAGCCGGTGTCACCGATCTACGCCAACTGGACGACGCATCCGAACAACCCGATGGCTAAGGTGGCGGCGGAATAGCATTGCGAAAAAAGCGGCGTTCATGGGCGCCGCTTTTTAAATTTCCTATTGCGGATAAAAATTATCCACGATAAGTTATATCCATGAATAGGAGAGCGAAATGAAGCTGGGTGAGGGCGTCGAAGCGGCCATCCACTGCGCCGCGATGCTTGCCGGCGTTGATGGCGCCGCGACCATGCCGGGTGCTGCCATGGCGGAAGCGTTCGGGCTGTCGCCGAGCTATCTCCTCAAGCATCTCAATATGCTGACGGTGTCGGGCATTCTGGAATCGGTTCCGGGGCCGTCCGGCGGCTACCGGCTGGCGCGGCCGTCGGAGGGCATAACGCTGCTCGATATCGTGCTGGCCGTCGAAGGGCGAGAACCGGCCTTTCGCTGCGCCGAAATCCGCCAGCGCGGCCCCGCCAGGCTCGATGCCTCGGTCTATGTCAAACCCTGCGGCATCAAGGTGGCGATGCTGAAGGCCGAGCGTGCCTACCGCGCAGCGCTCGCCGACGCCCGGCTGTCCGACATCGTTGCAGAATACACGGCCGATGCCGATCCCCGTTCGGTCGCCGCCAACTGCGCCTTCGTCGAGCGCCGTCAGCGTCCGCAGAAATCAAGTTCAACCAAGCAAGCATGAAGGCTACAGAAGATGGAACAGAGGCTGCAATTTTTCGGCGCGGCGCCGGAGATCATGAAGGCGGTGTCGGCGCTCAACAAGGCAGTCGACGAATGCGGGCTCGAAAAAAGCCTGTTGCATCTGATCAAGCTCAGGGCGTCGCAGATCAACGGCTGCTCGTATTGCGTCGAGATGCACAGCCGCGAGGCGCGCCACGACGGCGAGAGCGAGCAGCGGCTCTATCTCGTCTCCGCCTGGAAGGAATCGCCGCTATTTTCAGAGCGCGAACGCGCAGCCTTTGCCTGGACCGACGCGCTGACCAGGATCGCCGACAACGGTGTTTCGGACGAACTCTACGCAAGGACGCTCGAGCATTTCTCGGAACAGGAGCTGGTCAAGCTGTCGGTTGCGCTCGGCATGATCAACACCTGGAATCGGCTTTGCGTTCCGTTCCATGCAATCCATCCGATGCCGGCGGTCATGGCCGCTTGAGCATGGACCAGGCGCGGGGCCTGCGTCGCGCGCCTCTTTTCTGCCCAAGGACCAACAGCATGTTTTCAAACTTTGATAGTGAGATTCTATTCGCGGCCCGCCTGCTGCTTGGCGGCGCTTTTGTCTTTGCCGGCCTGCGCAATATCCAGAACGCGGCGTTCCTGACCCAATTGATGACGACGCGCGGCGTGCCGCAGGCTCGGCTGGTGCTGTGGCTGGGGATCGTCCTGCAGACCGTCACAGGAGCACTGGTGATCGCGGGCATCTGGACCGCTGCCGCCGCTCTGTGCCTGGTGTTGTTCCTTGTCGTTGCTACGCCGATGTTCCATAATTTCTGGGATCATCAGGGTCCCGAGCGCGCGTCCCGCATCAATGGCTTTGTCGGCAACGTCGCGCTGACGGGAGGATTTCTGGCGCTGATCGCGCAGTCGCTTTGAAAGCGATCACCGCGTAGATGTAGCCGCGTTACGCCGCATACCGCAAGCCGCCGTCGCAGGTCAGGATCTGGCCGGTGACGAAGCTGTTCGAAACCAGGAACGCGATCGCCTCAGCAACGTCCTCGGCGCGGCCGATGCGGCCGACCGGCGTCTTGCCTGCATAATCGGCAAACACCGCATGGCGCTGTTCATCAGGCAAAAAATCCCACCAGGGCGTGTCAATGACGCCCGGCGCCACGACATTGACGCGTAACGGCTTCAGCTCCATTGCCAGGATCGGCACCACGGTCAGCAGCATGCCGTTGACGGCGGCGATGCCGGCGACACCCGGCGCCGACAATTGCGCCGACACCGCCGAGATGAAAGTCACCGAGCCGCTCTTGTTCAGCGTCGGCAAGGCGGCCTGCAGGCAGGAGAGCTGCGGCCGGACCTTCTCGTCGACGCCGCCGCCGATGTCGGTCAGGTCAAGCGTTTCGAACGGGCCGAGCCCCTTGCCGCCGCTCGCGGCCAGCACCAGGTGATCGAAAGGGCCGAGATCGCTGAAAAACCGGCGAACCTCGTCCGGCTTCGCGGCATCGAAGGCAGCTTTTCCGACCGCGCCGCCAAGGCTTTGCCCTGCGTTGTCGAGCCTTTCCCGGTTGCGCCCGGTGATCGTCACCTTCATGCCCGGACCAAGCAGCTTTTTCGCGGTGGCGAGGCCGATGCCGGAGGAGCCGCCGACGACCACAGTGTGCTGCGCTTTCTCGATCATGAATTTTCTCTCTTCGATGTTGCGGAAGCCGGTGCGAGCCCGACAAGACCGAGGCTCAATTCCCGCAATCGACGTCGTGCCTTAGCGTCATAGGCTTGCGCATCGGCGCGGGATTCCCTCTGGCCGTCGAAATAGAGGCCGCTCCGCCCTTCGAGCGCCGGCGATGTGGCGAGATTGATGATGGCTTCGGCGCCGGTTTGGACCGAGCTCCAGGGTGTGACGCCCGCCTGCCGCACCATCGTGGTGTTCATGTAGCTTGCCGGATGCAGGCTGTTGACCGTGACGCCGGTGCCGTTCAGCTGCTCCGCCAGATCGATGGTGAACATGATCTGCGCCAGCTTGCTCTGGCAGTAGGCACGGATGCCGTCATAGGAGCGGGTCAGCATGACATCGTCGAAATCGATCGCCTGCTGGCCTGCCGAGGCGACGTTGACGATGCGCGCCGGCGCGCTGGCCTTGAGCAGCGGCAGCAGCTCCGTGGTGAGCAGGAAGCCGGCGAGATAGTTGACGGCAAAGCGCAGTTCGTAGCCGTCGGCGCTGACCTGTCGTTTGGCGTTGGGGCCGGCGGTGCCGACGCCGGCATTGTTGATGAGGACATCGAGTCGGCCCGTGCGGGCGCGAACAGCCTCGGCGAGGCGGCGGACCTCAGCCAGGGAGGAGAGATCGGCCACGAGCAACTCGGCTTTGCCGCCGGCGGCTTCGATCTCGGCCACGATCGCCTTGCCCCTGGTCGCGTCGCGGCCATGCACCAGGATGCGGGCGCCGCCGGCGCCGAGCCTTTGCGCGACGACACGGCCGACGCCGTCGGTCGACCCGGTGATGAGGATTGTCTTGTCTTTCAGTTCCATGTTCAGAGCCTCCATCTCATCGCTCTGAGCGGAAAGATGGGGCACCAGCCACTTGCCAAACAGTTCAAACTTTATCCTGGTATCGGTACTGCTATAGTAGCGGCCATGGATTCCACCGCGCATTCCGCCGAAGACAGCCGCCGCCGCGAGCTCGGCGCCTTCCTGCGTTCGCGGCGCGAAAGGCTGACGCCTTCGGCCACCGGCATCTCGACCGGCTTACGCCGGCGCACGCCCGGGCTGCGGCGCGAGGAGGTGGCGATGATCGCGGGCGTCGGCACGACCTGGTACACCTGGCTGGAGCAGGGCCGCGACGTTCGGCCGTCGGTGGAAGTGCTGACCGCACTCAGCCAGGCGCTGCGCCTGGACGCGGCTGAGCAACGGCATCTGTTTATTCTCGCCGGCCGGCCGCAGCCGGAGCGTCGCGTCGACGCGCCGGAAAAGATCGACGGCCCCTTGCTGCACATGCTGCAGAGCCTGGTCCTGCAGCCGGCCTATGTCGTCGGGCGGCGCTGGGATGTGCTGGCCTGGAACCCGGCGGCGGCAGCCGTGTTCGGCGATTATGGCCTGCTGGAGGGCGATGCCCGCAACATCGTCCATATGGTTTTCACCAGCCCGCAGCATCGGCGCCTGCTCGTCGACTGGGAGGAACTGGCGCGCGCCGTGCTGGCGTCATTCCGGGCGGAAAGCGCGAAGTATGTCGGCGATCCGGATTTCGAGCGGTTGATTGCGCTGATGACGCGTTCAAGCCCGGAGTTCCGCGCCTGGTGGCCGCTGCGCGATGTGGCCCGCAACCTATCGGGTGTGAAGCATGTCAGGCATCCGATAGCGGGCGCCATGGCGTTCGAACATATGAGCCTGTCGATCGACGACGGCTCGGACATGAAGCTGATCGTCTACACGCCGCTCGCCGAGCAGAACTCGATCGCCAAGCTGCAGAAGCTGCTCGATGCGCTGCCGGCCGCGCGGCGCAGCGCGTGAACCATCAAGGCTAGTCTTTCGGCTTCAGCCCGTCGATGAACAGTTGCTCGAGAAACCTTGCGGCATCCTCGAAGCGGCCGTCGCCGCCGCGGTCGGGGCCGAGCACGGCGCGGACCTGGACGTCGAAATCGGCATAATGCTGCGTCGTCGCCCAGATCGAGAAGATCAGGTGCCAGGGGTCGGTGCGGGCAATCTTGCCGGCGCGCATCCAGCCCTTGATGACGTTGGCTTTCTCGTCGACCAGCGTCTTCAACTCACCTTCCAGCATCGGCATGATGCGCGGCGCGCCCTGCAGGATCTCATTAGCGAATAGCCGGCTCTCGCGCGGGAAATCGCGCGTCATTTCGAGCTTGCGCCTGATGTAGTTGCGCAGTTCGGTCAGCGGATCGCCAATGTCGTCGAGTTCGCGCAGCGGCGCCAGCCAGGTGTCGAGAAGCCGTTGCATCAGCGTCTCGTGGATGTCCTCCTTGCGGCGGAAATAATAGAGCAGGTTCGGCTTCGACATGCCGGCGGCTTCGGCGATCTGGTCGATGGTCGAACCGCGAAAACCGTTGGTGGAGAAGACTTCGAGCGCCGCCTCCAGAATGAGCTCGCGCTTTTCCAGCTGGATGCGGGTGCGGCGTGGAGCGGAGCTTTCGACCGCCCCCGTCACCTCGAACAACCTTCGCTGTGAGGAGCGTCTGGACCAATTCTCTGGACCAGTTTTTCCCCGCCCTGTGGAGCGCACTTCGAAAGCCGCATTTCCGCTAGTAATCCCTTGACCGCTGATAAGGCGGTGCTAACGTTTGTCCAACCGGTCAAAAATTTGCGTAGCACGAAAACGCAGCAAAGACCAAGTGTTGGAAAGACCAAGCGTTAGCCGCACCGAAACAGGTTACAAGGGGAAGTCTTGGTCATGTCCAACCGGCTGAAAGTCACGCCGAACGATCTCAGCGCATTCTGGATGCCGTTCACGGCAAACCGGCAGTTCAAGCAGGCGCCGCGCATGATGGTGTCGGCCAAGGACATGCATTACACGACCAGCGACGGGCGCAAGGTTCTCGACGGCACCGCCGGCCTGTGGTGCGTCAATGCCGGCCACTGCCGCCCGAAGATCACCGAGGCGATCCAGAGCCAAGCGGCAGAGCTCGACTATGCGCCGGCCTTCCAGATGGGCCACCCGATCGTGTTCGAGCTGGCCAATCGCCTGGTCGACATCGCCCCGAAGGGCATGGACCATGTGTTCTTCACCAATTCCGGCTCGGAATCAGTCGAGACGGCGCTGAAGATGGCGATCGCCTATTACCGCGTAAAAGGCGAGGGCTCGCGCACCCGGCTGATCGGCCGTGAGCGCGGCTATCACGGCGTCAATTTCGGCGGCATCTCGGTCGGCGGCATCGTCACCAACCGCAAGATGTTTGGCACGCTGCTCGGCGGCGTAGATCACATGCCACACACGCATTTGCCGGAAAAGAACTCCTTCACGAAAGGCGTGCCCGAGCATGGCGCGGAACTGGCCAACGAGCTGGAACGCATCGTCGCCCTGCACGACGCGTCGACCATCGCCGCAGTCATCGTCGAACCGGTTGCCGGTTCCACCGGCGTCATCCTGCCGCCGAAGGGCTATCTGCAGAAGCTGCGCGAGATCTGCACCAAGCACGGCATCTTGCTGATCTTCGACGAGGTCATCACCGGTTTTGGCCGCCTCGGCACGCCGTTTGCCGCCGACTATTTCGGTGTCACCCCGGATATCATGACGACGGCCAAGGGCGTCTCCAATGGCGTCATCCCGATGGGCGCGGTGTTCGTCAAGAAGGAAATCCACGACGCCTTCATGACCGGGCCCGAGCATATGATTGAGTTCTTCCACGGCTACACCTATTCGGGCAATCCGATCGCCTGCGCGGCGGCGCTGGGCACACTCGACACCTACAAGGAAGAGGGGCTGCTGACGCGCGGCGAGGAACTGGCGCCGTACTGGGAGGACGCGCTGCACTCGCTGAAGGGCGAACCGAACGTCATCGACATCCGCAACATCGGCCTGATCGGCGCGATCGAGCTGGCGCCGATCGCAGGCCAGCCGACGAAGCGCGCCTTCTCGGCTTTCGTCAAGGCGTTCGAGCGCGGTGCGCTGATCCGCACCACCGGCGACATCATCGCTCTGTCGCCACCGCTCATCATTACCAAGGGCCAGATCAACGAATTGATCGACCATGTGCGCGAAGTGCTGAGGGCGGTGGACTAGATGCTCCCCAACATGTAGGGCGACGACGGGAACCGTCGTCCTAATGTGAGTAAATGAGAGGAACTTGAATGGCCGCCCCCGGCGAGAATCTGCGAATCAATTCAGACCGTTTGTGGGATTCGATAATGGAGATGGCGAAGATCGGCCCTGGCATTGCCGGCGGCAATAATCGCCAGACCGTTACCAACGAGGATGGCGAAGGGCGGCACCTGTTCAAGCGCTGGTGCGATGAGGCGGGGCTCGAAATGGGCGTCGACGAGATGGGTACGATGTTTGCCCGTCGCGAAGGCACCGACCCCAGCCTGCCGCCGGTGTATGTCGGCAGCCATCTCGATACGCAGCCGACCGGCGGCAAGTACGACGGCGTGCTCGGCGTGCTCGGCGGCCTGGAGGTTGTGCGCTCGCTCGACGATCTCGGCATCAAGACCAAGCACCCGATCGTCGTCACCAACTGGACCAACGAGGAAGGCGCGCGCTTTGCGCCGGCGATGATGGCGTCCGGAGTATTCGCCGGCGTGCTCGATCAGGCCGAAATCTATTCGCATGTCGACAAGGACGGCAAGAAATTCGGCGAGGAGCTCGAACGGATCGGCTGGAAGGGCACCGAAAAGGTCGGCGAGCGCAAGATCCACGCCTTCTTCGAATTGCATATCGAGCAGGGCCCGATCCTCGAGGACGAGGGCATCGACATTGGCGTCGTCACCCATGGCCAGGGACTGAAATGGCTGCAGGTGACGCTGACCGGCAGGGAGGCGCATACCGGCTCTACGCCGATGCCGAAGCGGCGCAATGCCGGGCTCGGCATGGCGCGGGTGATCGAATTGGTGCACGAGATCGCCATGGACTACCAGCCGGACGCCGTCGGCGCGGTCGGCCATATGGAGGTCTATCCGAACTCGCGCAACATCATCGCCGGACGCACCGTCTTCACCATCGACATCCGCTCGCCGGAAAAGGAGGTGCTGGACGCCATGGACGGCCGCATCCGCGAAGGCATCGACACGATCTGCGAGGCGCTCGACATCAAATATCAAATCGATCAGGTCGGTCATTTCGATCCGGTCACCTTCGACGCGGGCTGCGTCAAGGCTGTGCGGGATGCGGCGGAGCGCCTGGGATATACGCATCGCAACATCGTCTCCGGCGCCGGCCACGACGCCTGCTGGATCAACCGCGTCGCACCGACGGCGATGGTGATGTGTCCCTGCGTCGACGGGCTCAGCCACAACGAGGCCGAGGAGATCACCAAGGAATGGGCAACGGCCGGCGCCGATGTGCTGTTCCACGCGGTGGTCGATACGGCAGTGATTGTCGAATGAAGCCGCGTCGCAATCTTGACGAAGATCGGACGCTTAACGTGCTTCTGGGCTGGAAGGCAGATCAGCCTCCATTTCAAACCTCTCTCGTCGAACAATGCAGCATCGCGTTGGCAACGCCGCTGCGGAACCTTACGGGGGAGCAAATAAGGCTGCTGGTCAGCCAAGGATTCGGGCTGGAATATGTGGTCCCCAAAGCGATATCCATACTGACTGAAAACCCGTTGATCGCAGTGACGTTCCACGATGGCGATCTACTTATGAACTGCCTCAAGATTTCTCCGGAGTTCTGGATGGAAAACCAGGATCTTTGGATTGAGCTTGACGGGATCCTGCGATCGCTTGACCAAACCATGTCAGACATCGGCAAGCATCGGCCACAATTCGATTCCGCCTGGGAAATTTTGAGCGGTCAGGACGCGGGAATCGCAAGATCGAAGAAAGCTTAAGCTTGCCAACGCGGACATATAGGGGAACAAGAAAATGTCCAAAGTCATCAAGAATGGCACCATTGTCACCGCCGACCGGACGTGGAAAGCCGATGTGCTGTTCAGGCACGGCAAGATCGTCGGCATCGGGCCGGATCTGCATGGCGACCATGAGTTCGACGCCAGCGGCTGCTATGTCATGCCGGGCGGCATCGACCCGCATACCCACCTCGAAATGCCGTTCATGGGCACCTATTCGGCCGATGATTTCGAGAGCGGCACCCGCGCCGCGCTCGCCGGCGGCACGACGATGGTCGTCGATTTCTGCCTGCCGGCGCCGCAGCAGTCGCTGCTCGAGGCCTTGCAGATGTGGGACAACAAGACTTCGAAGGCTTCCTGCGATTATTCCTTCCACATGGCGATCACCTGGTGGGGCAAGCAGGTGTTCGACGAGATGGCCACCGTCGTTGACAGGGGCATCACCTCGTTCAAGCATTTCATGGCCTACAAGGGTGCGCTGATGGTCGATGACGACGAGCTGTATTCGTCGTTCCAGCGCTGTGCCGATCTTGGCGCGCTGCCGCTGGTCCATGCCGAGAATGGCGACGTGGTGGCGGCACTGTCGCAGAAGCTGCTGGCGGCGGGCAATAGTGGTCCGGAGGGACACGCCTATTCGCGCCCGCCGGAAGTCGAAGGCGAGGCGACCAATCGTGCCATCATGATCGCCGACATGGCCGGCGTGCCGCTCTATGTCGTGCATGTCTCCTGCGAGCAGGCCCACGAGGCCATCCGCCGGGCGCGCCAGAAAGGCATGCGGGTATTCGGCGAGCCGCTGGTCCAGCACCTGACGCTGGACGAGAGCGAATATTTCAACAAGGACTGGGACCATGCGGCGCGGCGCGTTATGAGCCCGCCCTTCCGCAACAAATGGCATCAGGATTCGCTGTGGGCCGGCCTGCAGGCTGGGTCACTGCAAGTGGTGGCGACCGACCATTGTGCCTTCACCACCAAGCAGAAGCGCAACGGCGTCGGCGACTTCACCAAGATCCCGAATGGCACGGGCGGGCTCGAGGATCGTTTGCCGGTGCTGTGGACGACCGGCGTCAACACCGGCCGGCTGACGATGAACGAGTTCGTCGCGGTGACCTCGACCAACATCGCCAAGATCCTCAACATGTACCCGAAGAAGGGCGCCATCGTCGAAGGCGCGGACGCCGACATCCTTGTCTGGGACCCGAAGCGCAAGAAGAAAATCACGGCCAAGAAGCAGCAGTCGGTCATCGACTACAACGTCTTCGAAGGTTTCGAGGTGACCGGCCTGCCACGCTACGTCTTCTCGCGCGGCGAACTGTCGATCGAGGAAAACGAGGTTAAGGCAAAGCCCGGCCATGGCGAGTTCGTCGCTCGCGAGCCGAACGCGGCGGTCAACCGGGCACTGTCGACCTGGAAGGAAATTTCCGCGCCGCGCAAGGTGGAGCGTACAGGCATCCCGGCGACGGGCGTTTGAGCTTGGCGAGCCACGGAGCGGTCATCTCAATGGCCGCGGTGATCCTTGCCGCCGGGCCGGCGGCGGACGTCCTTGCCGGCTCCTTTGGCAATGAGGTCGGTTGCGCTGGTGTACGGCTCGGTTATCAGGACCGCGACGATTATGTCGTGCTGACCGCCGAGGGCGTCGAAACCTATGGCAGCGGCTGCGAGTTCGCACAGCCATTGACGACGACGCCTGGCACCCAGTTGTTGAGCTCCACCTGTTTCGCCGAGGGCGAGGAGGGGACGACCACAGATGTCGTCAAGGTCATCAACAAAGGAGGGGACGGTTTCTTCGTGACCATTCCCGGCCTTGAGGAGATAGGGCCGCTGAAATCATGTTCGTGACGGTGCCGATGACGGCCGCCGCCTCGACCCAGTCCTCAGGCGACCAACCCGTCCAGTTCCGGCAGCAGGACGACGCTTTCCTGTTCGTTGGGATCGGTGCGGGCAATAACCGCCGAGGCGGGGCTGTCGCTCAGATTGGCCGGCAGATGCGGCACACCGGGGGGAATATAGAAAAGATCGCCGGCCTTGACCACGATATGCTGTTCGAGCCGGTCGCCATACCAGGTATGGACTTCGCCGGAGAGCACATAGATCGCGGTTTCATGGTTTTCGTGCATATGCGCCTTGGCGCGGGCGCCCGGAGGCATGGTCAGCAGATGCATGCAGATACCGGAGGAGCCGACTGTTTCGGCGGCGATACCGGCGAAATAGCTCAGGCCCTGCTTGCCTTCATAAGAGCTTTCAGGGCGGATAAGATGGCACGTCGGTTTGGGCGACATCGGGGCAACTCCGGGCGTCTATCTGATGGGACAAGGGCACGTAGAACTGGGGCGCGTAGAACTGGCGCGAGTAGGACTGGGCGAGTGGAAAGCAACATCGGGGTAAAATCAATCGGATTCCGGCCGGTGGCGCAGTGGCCGGAAGCGACAGGCTACGGCCGATGACGGGAGCATCGCCAGCCGTTGTTTCGGCAAGCAAGCTTGGCCTGACCTTCCAGACCAATGACGGTCCGGTGCAGGCGCTGTCGAATGTCGACCTGACCATCGGCAAGGGCGAATTCGTGTCCTTCATCGGGCCCTCCGGCTGCGGCAAGACGACCTTGCTGCGCGTCATCGCCGATCTGGAGAAGCCGACATCGGGAGCCATTTCCGTCAACGGCATGACGCCCGAGCAGGCGCGCCAGCGCCGCGCCTATGGCTATGTCTTCCAGGCGGCCGCACTTTATCCGTGGCGCACGATCGAGCGCAATGTGGCGCTGCCGCTGGAGATCATGGGCCTGTCCAGGGCGGAGCAGGCGGCGCGCATCAAGCGAACCCTCGACCTCGTCAACCTCAGCGGCTTCGAGAAGAAATACCCTTGGCAGCTTTCGGGCGGCATGCAGCAGCGCGCCTCGATCGCACGGGCGCTCGCCTTCGATGCCGACCTTTTGTTGATGGACGAACCGTTCGGCGCGCTGGACGAGATCGTGCGCGACCACCTCAACGAACAACTGCTGGAGCTTTGGGAGCGGACCAACAAGACCATCTGCTTCGTCACCCATTCGATCCCCGAGGCGGTCTATCTGTCGACGCGCATCATCGTCATGTCGCCGCGCCCGGGGCGTGTCAGCGATGTCATAGAATCGACGCTGCCGAAGAAGCGGCCGCTCGATATCCGCGAGACGCCGGAGTTCCTGGCCATCGCGGCACGGGTGCGCGACGGGCTGAGGGCAGGGCACAGCTATGATGATTGAGGGCGCGCCCGACGGGCTTGCGCGTTCGACGCAGGAGGTGCATCGCCCTCGCGAGAGAGGCGCTAACCGTGCTTTCGTCATCCTAGGGCGGAGCCGCCGCGAAGCGGCGTGCGCAGACCCTAGGATCCATGCCGTGATGTCGGGCGAAACGCGCAAGCGGTCGAGAATAAGCGTTACGCAGAGCGGTGCGGAGGGAGCCATTTTCAGCACCGTTGCGGAGCGGGGAGATAACGGCATGGATCCTAGGGTCTGCGCCGCGTCGCTTCGCTCCTTGGTTCGCCCTAGGATGACGAAAGCGTGGTTGGGCGCTCCCTTTACTCACGCCGCTTCGCGGCTGCTCCGCCCCAGGACGACGAAAGCGCGGTCACCCTCACCCGGCCTCCGCTTCGCTCCAGCCACCCTCTCCCCGTTGGGGAGAGGAGGGCGCATACCCGGCGAGGCCTGCTAGATGGACTCGTTTCGCGACAAGATCGTTCCGGTGACCTCGATCCTCCTGGGCGTCGTCGTCGTCTGGTACGTCATGGCCGTTGTCCTCAACGCGCCGTTCCAGCGCGATCTCGACCGCCGCGCCAATTTGACACCGGGCATTGTGGAATTCATCGGCAAGACGCTGGCACAACCGAAGCCGACGCTACCGGCGCCACACCAGGTGGCGATGAATTTTTTCGAAAACACCTTTTTGCGCAGCATCACCTCGAACCGCAGCCTTGTCTACAATGCCTGGGTGACGCTGTCGTCGACGCTGCTCGGCTTTGCCTTCGGCACAGCGCTCGGCATCGTCATCGCCGTCGGCATCGTGCATGTGGCGACCCTCGACCGCAGCATGATGCCGTGGATCATCGCCTCGCAGACCATTCCGATCCTGGCGGTGGCGCCGATGATCATTGTCGTGCTGGCGGCGGTCGGCATCACCGGGCTGATCCCGAAAGCGCTGATCTCGACCTATCTGTCGTTCTTCCCGGTGGCGGTTGGCATGGTGAAGGGGCTTCGCTCGCCCGAGCTCACCCATCTCGACCTGATGCATACCTATAATGCCAGTCCCTCGCAGACCTTCTGGAAATTGCGGGTGCCGGCCTCGGTGCCGTTCCTGTTCACCTCGATGAAGGTGGCTGTCGCCGCCAGCCTGGTCGGCGCCATTGTCGGCGAGCTGCCGACCGGCGCCGTCGCCGGCATCGGCGCCAAATTGCTCGCCGGCGCCTACTACAGCCAGACGATCGACATCTGGTCGGCGCTGGTCGCCGGCTCGGTGGTGGCGGCCTTGCTGGTTATGCTGGTCGGCATTGCTGGGCGCCTTGTCGACCGCGCCATGGGCGGGAGGCCGGCATGAGCTCGCTCCTGAGCCTTTCCTCAATCACCCCCCGATCCTGGCAAGGATATGCCGCGCTTATCCTTCTTGTCGGCGCGCTGCTTCTTTGGCCGCTCGTCAGTGCTACGCCCGGTTACGGCATGGCGACTACGGTTTTGATTTTCATTTTGCTGCTCATGGCAATCGAGGCCGACAACTTTCCACCGATGATCGGGGTGGTGTTGCTGTTCCTTGGCGCGCACGGCGCGGCGTGGATGTTGCTCGCCGGCATAACCGGCAATGAGGGCAGCGCTCGTGGCTCCTTCTATCTGCTGCTCGTCGCGGCGTGGTTTTTGGCCTGGCGCTGCGTAACGGTCTTGTCGTCGGTTCGCCCGACGTCGCGCTGGGCGTCAACCGCCTTGCGCCTGATCATTCCAGCCATCTTCGGCGCTTGGATCCTGATCATCTGGGAGGCGGTGACGCGTGGCGCCGGCATTCCCTTCATCCTGTTGCCGCCGCCAAGCGCCATCGGTGCACGCATCGTCGGCTCGCTGCCGGTGCTGGGGGCCGATGTCAGGCAGACCATCTTCAAGGCGGTGATCTTCGGCTATGTCGTGGGCAGCAGCGCCGGCTTCCTCGTTGCCATCGCCGCCGACCGTGTGCCGTTCCTGCGGCGCGGGCTTTTGCCGATCGGCAATATGGTGTCGGCGCTGCCGATCATCGGCGTCGCGCCGATCATGGTCATGTGGTTCGGCTTCGACTGGCAATCCAAGGCAGCCGTGGTCATAATCATGACCTTCTTCCCGATGCTGGTGAACACCGTCGCCGGGCTTACCGCCTCCGGCCATATGGAGCGCGACCTGATGCGCACCTATGCCTCGAGCTACTGGCAGACGCTGTTCAAGCTGCGGCTGCCGGCAGCGGCACCCTTCATCTTCAATGCGTTGAAGATCAATTCGACGCTGGCGCTGATCGGCGCCATCGTCGCCGAGTTCTTCGGCACCCCGGTGGTCGGCATGGGGTTCCGCATTTCGACGGAAGTCGGGCGGATGAACATCGACATGGTGTGGGCGGAAATCGCAGTTGCAGCACTTGCGGGTTCGGTCTTTTATGGCGTGGTCGCTCTTTTCGAGAGAGCAATCACGTTTTGGCATCCCTCTGTCCGTGGTGGATAGGGGCGGTGGGTTTAGGGCGCTAACTTCAGAGGGTAAAACATGAAAAGACTTGTTGTTTCGATGCTGGCCGGCGCGATGTCGCTTGCCGCGTTCCAGGCGATGGCCGCGGACAAGGTGACGCTGCAGCTGAAATGGGTCACCCAGGCACAGTTCGCCGGCTATTATGTCGCCAAGGCCAAGGGCTTCTATGACGCCGAGGGCCTCGACGTCGACATCAAGCCCGGCGGCCCGGACATTGCACCCGAGCAGGTCATTGCCGGCGGCGGCGCCGACGTCATCGTCGACTGGATGGGCGGCGCGCTGGCTGCGCGCGAAAAGGGCGTGCCGCTGGTCAACATCGCCCAGCCGTTCAAGAAGGCCGGAATGGAGCTGGTCTGCCCGAAGGACGGCCCGATCAAGACGGAAGCCGACTTCAAGGGCCATACGCTGGGCGTCTGGTTCTTCGGCAACGAGTATCCGTTCTATGCCTGGATGAACAAGCTTGGCCTCAAGACCGATGGCGGGCCGGACGGCGTCACCGTGCTCAAGCAGAGCTTTGACGTGCAGCCGCTGATCCAGAAGCAGGCGGATTGCATTTCGGTCATGACCTATAACGAATACTGGCAGCTCATCGACGCCGGCTACAAGCCGGAAGAGCTGACCGTCTTCAACTATTCCGCCATGGGCAACGATCTGCTCGAAGACGGGCTCTATGCATTGGAGGACAAGCTCAAGGATCCGGCCTTCGAGGACAAGATGGTGCGTTTCGTGCGCGCTTCGATGAAGGGTTGGAAATACGCCGTCGACAATTCCGACGAGGCGGCCGGCATCGTCATGGACAATGGCGGCCAGGACGAGAACCACCAGAAGCGGATGATGGGCGAAGTCGCCAAGCTGATCGACAATGCCGACGGCAAGCTCGATCCGGCGACCTACGAGCGCACCGCCAAGGCGCTGCTCGACCAGAAGATCATCACCAAGGAGCCGACCGGCGCCTACACGACCGCGATCACCGACAAGGCGATCAAATAGAGCTATCAAGCAGGCTCTGTTGGAAGACGAAAAGGGGCGGGCGACCGCCCCTTTTTGGTGGGATGTAAAATGAACGTTACCCGCGGAAACATCCGCTCGCAAAATCGTTGTGCCGATGCATCCAACTCAAGGGTGCCACAACGGAGGTTTCCATGCGCATCCAGTCCTTCACGCCGATGCTTTCGGCGCTGGCCATTTCTGCCGCCATCTTCTCGGTGTCACCGGCTCTGGCCGAAACCGTAAAGATGACCGCGACGCTCGATGGTGCTCAGCAGAGCCCGCCCGTCACCACGAAGGGCAAGGGTACCGCCACGCTCAGATTCAACACCGCCACCAAGAAACTCAGCTGGACGGTGAGATATTCCGGCCTCAGCGGGCCGGCGAAGGCCGGGCACATTCACGGCCCGGCGGCAGAGGGTCAAAACGCCGATCCAGTGGTGCCGTTCGAAGGCAAGCTGAAGAGCCCGATCAAGGGTTCGGCGACATTGACCGATGCCCAGGCGACCGATCTTGAGGCGGGCAAATATTACGTCAACATCCACACCGCGGCCCACGCCGACGGCGAGATCCGCGGCCAGATCGAAAAGGTCAAATAGGCAGATCAAGACGACAAAACAGGGCAACCACCCTGTTTGTCAGGCCTTGTCGCGAATCTGGGTCATCGTGCGGGTCGGCGTGATGGCTTCGGGGTCGAGCCTGATCTCGACGATCGACGGCTTGCCGCTAGCACGCGCGCGCTCGAAGGCCGCCGCGAAGTCGGCGGTCTTTTCCACCGTCTCGCCATGGCCGCCATAGGCACGGGCCAAAGCAGCAAAGTCGGGGTTTTTCAGATCGGTGGCGACGACACGGCCGGGATATTCGCGCTCCTGATGCATGCGGATGGTGCCATAAATGCCGTTGTTGACTACGATGACGATGATCGGCAATCCGTATTGTACGGCGGTGGCGAATTCCTGCCCGTTCATCAGGAAACAGCCGTCGCCGGCGAAGGCGATCACGTCGCGGTCGGGGAAAAGCTGTTTGGCGGCGACCGCCGCCGGCGTGCCGTAGCCCATCGAGCCGGATGTGGGTGCTGCCTGCGTGCCGAAACGCCGGAAGCGATGGTAGCGATGCACCCAGGTGGCGTAGTTGCCGGCGCCATTGGTGAGGATGGCGTCGTCCGGCAGCATCGTTTCGAGATAATTCATGATCGGCCCCATCTGCACGGCGCCGGGGCCGCTCTCCGGAGGCGTCGACCAGTCGAGATAGGCGGTGTGCAGCTTCGCTGCCTCCGCCGCCCACACCGGCGTTGCGGCCGGCTTGCGTTTGGCAAAGGCTTCGACGAAAGCGGCAGGCGAGGTATTGATCGCCAGCGCCGGCCGGTAGACGCGGCCGAGCTCGCCGGCGTCGGCATGGATATGGACCAGCGTCTGGTCGGGGTAGGGGCTCTTCAGCAGCGTGTAGTCGGATGACGGCATCTCGCCCATGCGGCCGCCGATCAGCAGCACAAGGTCGGCCTGCTTGATGGCGGTTGCCACTTTGGGATTGATGCCGATGCCGACATCGCCGGCATAGTTCGCGTGGAGATGGTCGAACAGCATCTGGCGGCGGAAAGAGCAGCCGACCGGCAGCGACCAGGCTTCGGCTATCGTCCGCATCCGTGCAACGGCCTGCGCATCCCAGCGCGTACCGCCAAGGATGACGAACGGCCGCTTTGCCTTGTTGAGCAGCTCGTCCAGCGCGTCGAGCTCGGCTTCGCCAGGCCGCGTCTCGACAGGGGTGTAATGCCGGGCTTCCGGTGCCTCGGCAAGGCTGGTCAGCATGTCCTCGGGCAGCGAGATGACGACCGGGCCCGGGCGGCCGGACGTCGCCACTGCAAATGCCCGTGTGACGAATTCGGGGATGCGCGCGGCGTCGTCGATCTCGACCACCCATTTGGCGATATCGCCGAAGAACCTGACATAGTCGACCTCCTGGAAGGCCTCGCGCCCCTTGGCGTGGCTGGCGACCTGGCCGATGAACAGGATGAGGGGGACCGAATCCTGCATGGCGATGTGGATGCCGGCCGAGGCATTGGTGGCGCCTGGGCCGCGGGTGACGAAGCAGATGCCGGGCCTGCCGGTCAGGCGGCCATGGCAGTCGGCCATCATTGCGGCACCGCCCTCCTGGCGGCAGACGATGGTGCGGATTGGCGAATCATGCAGCGCGTCGAGCACCGCCAGATAGGATTCGCCGGGCACGCAATAGATACGGTCCGTTCCGTTGGCTTCGAGCGCATCGACGATGAGTTGTCCGCCGGTCTTCATTTTCCTGACCTCTCCAGTTCGGCAAGGATTTCTTCGGTGTGTTCGCCGAGACGCGGCGACGGCCGTTCATAGACCAGCGGCGTGCCGGACATGACCATCGGCGCGCGCACCGAGGGCAAGAGATTGCCATGGCCGTCATCGAGGTCGAGCCGCATGCCGCGCGCGATGGTCTGCGGGTCGGCAAACATCTGGCCGATATTGTTGATCGGGCTGGCCGGCACGCCGGCTGTCTCCAGCCTGGCCAGCAGCGGGTCGCGATCGAAGACCTTCAGCGCCTCGACCATGTGCTCGCGCAGCTTTGCCCGGTTGGCGACGCGGGCGGGATTGGTGGCGAAGTCAGGGTTCGAAGCCAGCTCATCGAGGCCGACGGCAGCGCAAAACTTTGCGAATTGGCCGTCATTGCCGACCGCCAGGATGATGTGGCCATCTTTCACCGGCACCACCTCGTAGGGCGCGATGTTCATATGCGCATTGCCCATCTGCACCGGCGATTGTCCGGAGACGAGATAGTTGAGGTTCTGGTTGCCGAGCGTTGAGATCTGGGTGTCGTAGAGCGCCATGTCGATATGCTGGCCTTCGCCGGTCTTCTCGGCGTGGCGAAGTGCCGCCTGGATGGCAACGACCGAATAAAGCCCGGTGAAGACATCTGAAATAGCCACGCCCGCCTTCTGCGGTTCGCGGCCGGCTTCGCCGGTGATCGACATCATGCCGGCCATGCCCTGGATGATGAAATCATAACCGGCGCGCGGCGCATACGGTCCCGACTGGCCAAAACCGGTGATCGAGCAATAGATCAGCCGTGGGTTGATTTTCCTCAGGCTGTCATAGTCGAGGCCGTATTTCTTAAGTCCGCCGACCTTGAAGTTTTCGATCAGCACTTCCGAGGTCGCGACCAGCCGGCGCACCGTCTCGGCGCCCTCGGGCGTCGAGAAGTCGATGGCGATGGAGCGCTTGCCGCGGTTGCAGGAATGGTAATAAGCGGCCGAAAGGTTCTCGCCATCATGGCCGATGACGAAGGGCGGTCCCCATTTGCGGGTGTCGTCGCCGCCGTCCGGGCTCTCGACCTTGATCACGTCGGCGCCGAGGTCAGCAAGCAGCTGCCCGGCCCATGGCCCGGCGAGGATGCGTGCGAGTTCGATGACGCGGATGCCTTTGAGCGGAGGCTCAGTCATGGATCACCGTGGTTGGCCGAAAGCGCAGGCTTAGATGTTTTTTGTGCATGTCGTTATCCCAAAACCGCTGCGCACCCTCGGGTCGAGCCCAAGGGCATGCTTTGGGCGACATCCACTATCAATCCCGGGTGCCGCTGTCACGGCCCTTGCAATGGGCCAAGTATCAAGGCGCCCTCAGCACGCGATCGGCCCAAGCGGCAAAATCCTCCATGATGATGTCTCGATTGACCTCGTTCAGGCTCTCGTGGCGGGTTTCGGCGTAAACCTTTGAAACGAGATTCGAAAAGCCCAGCATGTGCATCCGGCCGGCGAGATGGCTGACCGCCTTGCCGCCGTCCGAGGCCGGATCCTGCTCGCCTCCGACCAGATTGACGAACAGGTCGCGCCGCACGCCGGAAAAATTGCGGTCGCGGCCGCAATGCAGCGTCATCTTGACGATGTCCTGCCACATCGACACCGATGCGTCCCAGCCGCAGAGCGGGTCGGCGATGTATTTCTCGACTTCGGCGGCATCGCGCGACAGCCAGTCGAAGGGCGTCCGGCGATCGGGCACTGCCTTGCCCCAAGCCCGGAACGTCAGCCGGGGCAGCATGCGCGACGGCACGTCTGAGCCAAGCCGGAACTTTTCCCAGGCAAGCATGCCCAGCGCGATTTGGCCGAGCAGTCCGGCAGAGAAATTGCCGTTCCAGATCGCGGCGGCATGGATGCGCGCCGAGTTGCGGAGGACAAAGTTCAGAGCGACCGACGCGCCCAAGGAGTGACCGAAGGCGATGACCGGCAGGCCGGGCTGTTCCCTGGCGATCAGATCATGGACGGCAGCGACATCGGCGATGACCTTGGCACCTCCATCCGCATCGGCGAACCTGCCAGGTGGCGCGTCGGGCGCCTTGGTGACGCCGTGGCCACGGTGGTCGTGCGCGTAGACCTGGTAGCCGCGCGCGCCGAGGAAATCGGCGAAGCGGGCATAGCGCGCCGCGTGCTCGGCCAACCCGTGATTGATCTGGACAATGGCGCGCGGCTGGCCTGTGGCGTGTTTCACATAAAGGTTGAGCTCGGCGCCGGTCGGCGATGCCAGCATCCTCTGCTTGTCAAATGGCATGTCTCGCTCCCGTCGGCGACTGTTGGGCGACGCAGCGATCGACGTCAAGAGACGTAGGGTACCCATTCGACGCTAGTTGACAGTATGCTGTCAATATGTTACATGACAGCATACTGTCAATTGGCCAGCAGATTGGGGGTATGACTATGAAAACCACCGGGGCCATTTCGCGGCGTGCAATCTTGCTGGCGGGCTTCGCCTTCACGACGGCCACCCTGTTGCCAGGGATTGCTGCGTTCAGTCAGGAAACCAGGGAGATGACCCATGATGACGTCCACCGTTCCAGGCCCGCAAGGCCAGCTTGCCACTTATAGGATCAACGCCGGCAATGGCCTGCCGATCCTGTTCCTGCATGGAGATTGCAGCCGCGCTTCCCACTGGGACCGGGTGATGCAGCTCTCCGTCGAAGGCCGCGAGGCGGTAGCCTTCGATTTTCGCGGCCATGGCGCCTCCGCGCCGGCGCAGGACGGTGACTATGGCTATGACGGCCGTGCAATGGATGTCGGTGCCGTGGCCGACGCGTTTGGCCTGAAGCGGTTTCTCATTGTCGCGCACAGCGGCGGCGGTGGTGTGGCGCTCGCTTATGCCGCCAGCCATGCCGACCGGGTCGCAGGTGTCTTGCTCGTCGACCCGGCGACCAATCCTCGTGCGCTGCCGCAGGCGATTCGCGACGGCTTTGTCCGCGATCTGGCCGGTCCGCAAGGCCGCGATGTCCTGAACGCCTATTACACGTCGATTGCCGGCCCTAACGCGGCTGTTCGCCAGCGTGTTCTGGCCGATGTGGCAGTGGTCGATCCGGCGGCGAGGGCAGGTGTCGGCAAGGCACTGGCCGAATGGAACCCGGAGCCGGCACTCAATGCGTATCGCGGGCCTATGTTCGTATTGGCTACCGAGGCCAGTGACACTCCAGCCGCGCTCTACCGGCTGCGCACGGACATTCCGCGCCAGATCGTGGCGGGCAGCGGCCATTGGGTGATGCTTGACAAGCCCGAGGTCGTAGCCGAAGCCGTTAATAATTTCGTCGCGACCATCGAGGCCGGCCAGAAATGACGACCAGGACCGAAGCGGCAAATGTGTTCACGGAACTCGTGCTTGCCGTGTTCAGGATGAACGGCAGTTTTCTGGATGCGGCCGACCGGCTGGCCGCTCCAACCGGGCTGACGGCAGCGCGCTGGCAGGTTTTGGGTGCGGTTTTGAAGGAGCCGAAATCCGTGGCCGACGTCGCCCGCGACATGGGTCTCGCCCGTCAGAGCGTACAGCGGCTGGCCGACATACTGGCTGCGGAGGGGCTTGCCGCCTATGCCGACAACCCAGCGCATCGCCGCGCCAAGCTGTTGTCGATAACCGATGCCGGCCGGGCAGCGGTCAAGAATATCGGCACACGCCAGCATGTTTGGGCGAACCGCGTCTCGGAGGGTATGGACGCCGACGCGCTAAAATCCTCGCTTGATCTGCTGCGCACCTTGACAGAACGGGTGGAGGCGGGCGGAGCCTGATCGACCACACGGGAACCGTCTCAATGCGCTGGCGATTGTTTTTACGGCCGACGAAAGAAATCGTAATTCTGACATGTCGCAAGTTTCTAGCTTGCGGCGTGAATCACGAGCAGTGCCGGAATGCGGATTTGGGCGATATGGGGGGCGGTGTTTCTTGCGTTTGCTGGCGCAAGCGCGGCGCGGGCCGATGTGAAGATGACCGGCTCTTTCGTCGCCGATGCCGCCTGTCCGGCAACGCAGGCGATCAAGAGCGGCAAGAATCCCGGCAACGTCTCGACCGCGGCTGGCCAGAGTTACGATCTGCTGGCCGGCAACAAGGACGCGCCCACGCACTATCTCATCCGCGTTCCGGGCGCCGATCCGGAGCGCCGCTGGGTTAAGATCAGCTGCGGTCACGTTTCGGGCGGCAGCGCGTCGACGATACCGGCTGCACCGGCGCCTGCCGAGCCGAACAAGCCATCGGCGTCCGGAAAGCCGGAATATGTCTTCGCGCTGAGCTGGCAGCCGGCTTTCTGTGAGACCAAATCCAGCAAGACCGAATGCCGGGCGCAGACCGCCGCCGGTTTCGATGCGACCCACTTCACCTTGCATGGGTTGTGGCCGCAACCGAATGGAAATTTCTATTGCCAGGTCGCGGCAAGCGACAAGGCGAACGACGATCCGGCACATTGGCGGGATTTGCCGCCGGTCACGCTGGACCCGAATACGCGATCGGAACTCGACCAGGTGATGCCGGGCACCGCATCCGCCCTCGAAAGGCATGAATGGATCAAGCACGGCACCTGCTACGGCAAGAGTCAGCAGGAGTATTTCTCCGACGCTTTGAACCTGATGCAAGCGGTGAACGCGTCGCCGGTGCGCGATCTCTTCACCAGGAACGTCGGCAAGCAGCTGACGTCCGATCAGATCCGCAGCACCTTCGACAGCGCCTTCGGCAAAGGCGCGGGCGAGCGGGTCCGCGTATCCTGCGTGGTCGATCCTTCGAGCGGCAGGCGGCTGATCGACGAGCTGACGCTCGGCCTGGCCGGCCCGATCGCTTCGAACTCTTCGCTCGGTGCGCTGCTGCTTGCCTCGGCACCGACAGCCAAGGTGGGTTGTCCGAAGGGTACCGTCGACGCCGTCGGGTTCCAGTAAACAGGCCGAACGCGACTGTCGCCTTGCGCCGGGGGTGGTATGGTCTTGAAGGCACACATTCGTAGGGGGTGGCGATGAGTGGCATGACGAACGGGGCGCTGGCGCGGCTGGCGTTCTGGGCCAGGGGCATGACGGCGATCCGAGACGGCCATATGGAATGGCCGGGCTTTTCCTACACCGAAGTGGAGTGGGCGCGCATGACCACGCTGGCCAAACCGATCGGCGGCGGCACCTACCAATTGTTCACGCTGGTCAACGCGGCGATCTTCATCGCCATCGCCGCGCTCGGGATCTTCTGTGTCTTCCTGCCGCTGGCGACGCTGCTGTTCCCGGTACCACCCGAAACCAGTGCGCTCAAGTTTTCGCTGCTCCTGGCGGCATGCGCCTTGCTGATCATCGGCATCGGCTTGCCGATTTCGCTGCGTCTCTCGACCGCGCTGGTGGCGCCGAAGGCAATGCGGGCCGCGCTTGTCGCCGTGCCCGGCGACCAGATGCTTGCGGCAAAAGTGTCGTGGCAGATCAACCGGATCACGCTCGTGCTTTGCGGCCTGCTGGTGCCGGGCATTCTTCTGTTCATCGCCTACGACATCGATGCCGGCCCGGTCATCGCGGCAATGAAATGGCTGGCGATCGCGCTGATGGCGGTTTCGGTTGCGATCGGCGCATGGCAGCGGCGCAAACAATCCTGATTGCGCCAATCCGAGACCAGAGTGAGCGTTACGCGCCGGCGCTGCGCTCCGGCCTGGTCCATGTGTTGCGCCCGTCTGCTTCGTTGCCACCCGGTTCGCCGACAACACGATCGCGTCCGGTCGATTTGGCCTTGTAGAGACGCTGGTCGGCCAGCGCAAAGAGATCGGCAAGGCAACGCGTCGTCTCGCTGACCGTCGAGATGCCGGCGCTGACGGTGATGTCGAACCGGCTGGTGCTCGCAGACGTCTTGACCGCTTGCCTGACGGTTTCGCCCAGCAGTCTGGCGAGCGGCTGTGGACGCCAGCAGAGGATGGCGAATTCCTCACCGCCGATCCTGAACAATTGATCTTCGGTCCCGACAAGTTCGCCAAGCAAAATCGCCAGGGCTTTCAGCACCTTGTCGCCCTCGGCGTGGCCGAAGCGGTCATTGATCGATTTGAAGTGGTCGACATCGATGATCAGCAGGCTGAGCGGCTTGGCGGTCCGTAGGCTGGTTGCCACGGAGGCCTCGCCATCGCTGTCGAAGCGACCCCTGTGCAGTAGGCCGGTGAGGCCGTCGCGACCGACGTGCTCGACCAGGGCCTCATAGCGCTCGCGATAGGTCAGCGTGTCGAAAATGTCGGAAAGCCCGCGCGGCGCCGGCACCTGCCGCGCCTCGAACCATCTGATGTAGGCGACCAGCATGGTGCTGTAGACCAAGGCCGCTGCCACCTTGGCGAACCAGCCGCCGAAGAACACCGCGACCGGCGCCCCGGTGACGAAATGCAGCGCCGTGAAAAAGCCTGCCTGGTCGAAGGTGAGCACGCACGCGACGGAGACCAGGATGCGGGTGAAAAGCGCTTTGCGCAGATATTTGCCGAGCTTTTCATAGAGCAGGATGATCAGGATGGCGTCGACGAACAGCAGCGTCGTGCCCCACACCATCAGCCAGCCCATCTCGTCGATGAAGCCGATGTCCGGAAGCTTGCCGTCGGGCAGCGGTGCGATGTCGTGCAGGCGCAGGATCAGCACGAGCCCGATCATCAGGGCATTGCCGAGTAGCAGGCCGTAGATGGGCTGGCGGACGGTTGCCGCGTCCTCCTTGATGTAGAGCAGGAGAAGCATGACCAGCTTGCCGGAAAACAGCACAGCCGAACCCGGCGACACCATGCCGAACGGCAGCGCGACGTAGAAGACGCTGGCGAGGTAGGTTTCCAGGAAATGCATAACGCCAAGGGCGCAGACAAAGACGCCGAGGCCGATGCGGCCTCTGAACCGGAAAAGCGTGACCATGATGCCGAAATAGAGAACCGCTTCGGCAAAAAGCAGGAAACTGTTCAGCACGGCCCGATCTCTCTCCCCGAAATCGCGGCTGCCAGCGATTTCCCATCCAAACACTGTTTTGACGCGGAATGGTTAACCGGAGCTTTCGCCCGGGCGCCGGCACGAAATGAAGTGGCTAAGCGTTCGCGGTGCGACCAATTCCGCCTGGGACCAAAACTGTTTGCCGTTCGGGGCCGCATCGCTTACATAGCCCCCAACTTCCATTCAATCCGACATCAGTCGACTTTTCAGGGAAAGCGCGCGTGGCACGCCAGTTCATCTATCACATGGCCGGCCTCAACAAGGCCTACGGCACCAAGAAGGTGCTCGAGAACATTCATCTGTCCTTCTACCCGGACGCCAAGATCGGCATCCTCGGCCCCAACGGCGCCGGCAAGTCGACGATTCTCAAGATCATGGCCGGCATCGACAAGGAGTGGAGCGGCGAGGCCTGGCTGGCCGAAGGCGCGACCGTCGGTTACCTGGCGCAGGAGCCGGCGCTCGATCCGAACAAGAATGTGTTCGAAAACGTCATGGAAGGCGTTGCCGCCAAGACCGCGATCATCGAGCGCTACAACGAATTGATGATGAACTATTCCGACGAGACGGCGGACGAGTCGGCTAAGCTGCAAGACGAGATGGACCGGCTCAATCTGTGGGATCTCGAGCAGCAGGTCGAGATGGCGATGGAGGCACTCGGCTGCCCGCCCAAGGAGGCCGATGTCACCAAGCTGTCGGGCGGCGAACGCCGTCGCGTCGCGCTCTGCCAGCTCTTGCTGCGCCAGCCCGACCTTCTGCTGCTCGACGAGCCGACCAACCATCTCGACGCCGAGACGACGGCGTGGCTGGAAAAGCATCTGCGCGCCTATCCGGGCGCGGTGATGATCATCACCCACGACCGCTACTTCCTCGACAATGTCACCGGCTGGATCCTCGAGCTCGATCGCGGCCGCGGTATCCCGTACGAAGGCAACTACACCAAATATCTCGAAGCCAAGGCCAAGCGGCTCAAGCAGGAAGGCCGTGAGGACGATGCGCGCCAGCGGGCGATCGGCCGCGAGCGCGAGTGGATCCAGTCCAGCCCGAAAGCCCGGCAGACCAAGTCGAAGGCCCGTATCCAGGCGTTCCAGGATCTGCTGGATGCGGCCGACAAGCGGCGTCCGAGCGATACGCAGATCGTCATTCCGCATGGCGAGCGGCTCGGCAATGTGGTGATCGAGGTCGAGGACCTGTCGAAGGGCTTTGGCGACACGCTTTTGATTGACGATCTCGAATTCAAGCTGCCGCCCGGCGGCATCGTCGGCGTCATCGGCCCGAACGGCGCCGGCAAGACGACGCTGTTCCGCATGATCACCGGCCAGGAGAAGCCCGATGCCGGCACCATCCGCGTCGGCGAGACGGTCAAGCTCGGTTATGTCGACCAGAGCCGCGACGCACTCGACCCGACCAAGACCGTCTGGGAAGAGATCTCGGGCGGCGCCGAAGTGGTCAAGCTCGGCAAGTTCGAAGCCAACACCCGCGCCTATTGCGCGTCGTTCAATTTCCGCGGCGGCGATCAGCAGCAGAAGGTCGGCAACCTGTCCGGCGGACAGCGCAACCGCGTGCATCTGGCAAAGATGCTGAAGACCGGCGGCAATGTGCTGCTGCTCGACGAGCCGACCAACGATCTCGATACCGAAACACTTGCGGCACTTGAAGACGCGCTCGAGAGCTTCGCCGGCTGCGCCGTCATCATCTCGCACGATCGCATGTTCCTCGATCGCCTGGCGACGCACATCCTCGCCTTCGAAGGTGACAGCCATGTCGAATGGTTCGAAGGCAATTTCGAGGATTACGAGCAGGACAAGATCCGCCGGCTTGGGCCCGATGCGGTCAATCCGCACAGGATGACGTATAAGCGGCTGACGAGGTAGAGTCTCGATCCGTTGCGGGCGATCGTCGTTTGGCCTAAATTGATCGGATGGAGTTGCCCATGATCACGGTCAAATTACCGCAAAAAGCCGAGAAGCTGCTGGCCGATATTGCCAAGGCCAGCGGCCGTACGATCGATCAGGTCGCAGTTGAAGCGATCCTCGAAACCATTGAGGATTGGCAGGATGCCAGGATTGCGGAGGAACGCGGATGACGACGGCGTACGCATTCCGTTGGAAGAGGTGATCCGGAAGCTTGAACTTCGCGAAGTCGAGGAGCGGCACAAGAAACCTGCCGCTGAATGAGTTGGTAGGTCGAGTTTACGCGGCGAGCCGAAAAAGACATTGAAGGGCTTTCACCGAAGGACCAGCGCCGTGTGCTAGAATTCCTGTATCAAAGAGTTTCTGCGCACCCCAATCCAAGAGCACTCGCCAAACGGCTGACTGGGACCAAGGAAGCTTGGCGGTTTCGCGTCGGCGACTACAGAATCATTGCCCAGTTTCAGGACAGCCGGCTCGTCGTGCTGATCGTGGAGATAGGCAACCGTCGCGAGATCTATCGATGAATAACAGCATAGCGGCAAAGGCAAAACCCGACTGGTCCGCCGCACTCTACCTGAAATTCGAGGATGAGCGCACGCGGCCGGCGCGCGACCTCCTAGCGCAGGTGCCAGTGCCGGAACCGCGCCGGGTGGTGGACATTGGCTGTGGGCCGGGCAATTCGACCGAATTGCTGGTCGAGCGCTGGCCGCAGGCACAGATCAGCGGCTTCGATACCTCGCCCGACATGATCGAGAAGGCGAAGGCGCGCCTGCCCGGCGTCACCTTTGCCTTGGCGGACGCGGCGACGTGGCAGCCGGCCGAACCGGTCGACGTGATCTTCGCCAATGCAGTGTTTCAGTGGCTACCGGAGCATCGGGCTGTCTTCCAGCGGCTGATAGGATTTTTGGCGCCCGGCGGCGCGCTTGCCGTGCAGATGCCGGACAATATGGGCGAGCCTTCGCACCGGCTGATGCGGGAGACCGCGGCCGAGATGCCGTTCACTGAAAAGTTCGAGCGTGCGGCCCGCGCGCCGCTGCCGCCTGTCGCGTTCTATTACGACCTTTTGTCGCCATTCTCGGATCGGCTCGATATCTGGCACACGATCTACAACCATCCGCTGGCCGATGCCGAGGCGATCGTCGAATGGGTGAAGTCGACGGGGCTGAAGCCGTTCCTCGATCCGCTCGACGAAGACGAGCGGCAGCTTTTCCTGAAGCGCTACACGGCCAGGATCGCCGAAGCCTATCCGAAAACGGCAAGCGGCAAGGTGTTGCTGCGCTTTCCCCGTGTCTTCATCGTGGCGCGGCGTTCTAATTAGAAACTCTTAGCTACACCCAAAAACAGTGCATGGCGGATGCTTGACCGGCTTTCGCCGTCATGCGCATCTCGCTGGGGCAGGGATAACGGCCCTCATGGGCCATGGGGGGTGGATGATGACACTGAAAACGCTCATTTTTGGCGGCAGCATTTGTGCGGCCGCGGTGCTCGCCTTCTCGATATCGGCGCAGGCCAAGCGAGCGCGCTGCTTCACCAGCGACGACGGCTATTTCTCCTGCAGCTATCGGGCGCTGGACGATGCCGGCAGCTTTCGCATCTCGGCGCCGGGCTATCCGACTTACGTCCTGGAGATCGACGGACCGGGTTTTGCCTACGGCTATGTCAATCTCGGCCGCCGCAACGTGCCGCTGCCCGGGCAATTCGTGCGCAGCAATGATGACGGTGCCTGCTGGAACAACCCGCAGACCAATACCAAGCTCTGCGCCTGGTAAAGACCCGTTCCAGGGACTTGATTTAAGCCGGCATAAACTGGCTAGGTGCAAAAAGAGGTTGCGCCGAGCTTTTGCGGCGTCGACATGAAGCCGCAACGCCTGCGCACGGGACGAACTGGAAATGCATCGCGTCATCATCAGCGGCATCGGCGTTGAAATCCCCGAAGCGTCGATCACCAATGAGGAGCTCGTCGCCAGCTTCAACACTTGGGTGGACATGGAGAACGTCCGGCGCGAGGTCTCGGGCGAGCCGCTGCTGCAGAAATCGGACAGTGCCTTCATCGTCCACGCCTCGGGCGTCCAGACCCGCCATGTCATCGAACGGGAAGGCATCCTCGACCCGACCCGCATGGCGCCGCGCTTCCCGGCGCGGCCCGACGATGCGCTGTCGCTGGAGGCCGAGTTCGGCATCGCCTCGGCCAGCAAGGCGCTCGATCATGCCGGGCTGAAGCCTGGGGACATCGACCTGGTGATCTGCTCGGCCTCGCACCATCAGCGGCCCTATCCGGCTATCGCCATCGAAATGCAGCAGGCGCTGGGCACGAGAGGCGCCGGCTTCGACATGGGGCTTGGCTGCTCTTCGGCGGCGGCCGCATTGCACATTGCGGTCAATCTGGTGCGGGCAGGGGCGCATAAACGCGTACTGGTGACGACGCCGGAGATCATCACGGGCCACCTCAATTTTCGCGACCGGCAGACGCATTTCATCTTCGGCGACGCGTCCGTGTCGATGATCGTCGAAGGGCTCGCCCAGGGCGAGAAGCGGTCGGGGCGTTTCGAGGTGCTCGACACGCGTGCCTGGACGCAGATGTCGAACAGCATCCGCACCAATCTCGGTTACTATACCCGCGCCACCCAGGACGATCCGTACATGATCGATCTGGAAGGCAATCTGATCAAGCAGATCGGCAACAAGGTGTTCAAGGAAGTCACCGTCGCCGGCCACAAGTTCATCGTCGAATTCCTGGCCGAACACGGGCTGACACCGCAAGCGATCCGGCGCTTTTGGCTGCATCAGGCGAATGCGCGGATGAATGCCATGATCCTGAAATTGTCGTTCGGCCATGACGTCGACCATGACCGCGCGCCGATGGTGCTGGAGCGCCTCGGTAATACTGCCGCCGCCGGTGCCATCATCGCCTTGTCGGAGAACCATGCCGATATGAAGGCCGGCGACTACGGCCTGCTCTGCGCCTTCGGCGCCGGCTACTCGATCGGCGGCGCGCTATTGCGCATGCTCTGACCATTTCGGCGCGAACGGAACCAGCATCGGGACCCCGCCGGGCATAGTCACATCAGTCCGCTTGATCGGAGCATCAGCGCTTTCGACTGGACCCGATGAGCTACCAAGGCTAATTGCGCGTATCACGCGAGGAACGAACCCATGCCGGATCTTTTCCCCGAGGCCGAAAATCCGGTCGAGATCGTGCCGGCGCGAAAGCTCACCGCCAAGGTGGCCGCGCTTTATCTCGCGCCGTTCGATCATTTCGAGACACGAGCCATCGACACCTTGCAGCTTGGCTTCGACGGCATTGAAGGCGATTTCCACGCTGGCACGACGCGGCGCTCCGGCGGACGGGAACCCTGGTATCCGCGTGGCACCGAGATGCGCAACGAGCGGCAATTGTCGATCGTGGCGGCGGACGAACTGACCACCGTCGCCGAACGGATGGGCATCGCCGAGATCAAGCCGGAATGGATCGGCGCCAATCTCCTAATCGAAGGCCTGCCGCACCTCTCGATGCTGCCGTCCGGCGCGCTGCTGTTCTTCAAAGGCGGCGCGACTGTCAAGATCGACGCGCAGAACGGGCCTTGCCGCATCGCCGGGCGATCGGTCGCCGAAAATGCCGGGATGGCCGATCACGAGGCCGGCGCGCTGCTGTTCGCGAAAGCGGCGAAGCGTTTGCGCGGCCTCGTCGCCTGGGTCGAGAAGCCCGGCACGATCACGGCCGGCGAGGAGATTTCGGTGCGCGTGCCGGAACAGTGGATTTACCGGGCCTGAAGACTAAAATCTTAGAGGATCAGGGATTGTCTGTTTGTAGTTGGCTGCTGAAACAGCTGCCAATCCATCGCCTTGATTGGCCGTTTTCTTTGTTCGCCGCAATTTCGTCACCGCAATTCTTGCAACGATAGATGCCGGAATTCGGTGGCTTGCTGCCTGGCGACCATTCGTTGTCGTAAGCAACGCTGTCTTCTTGTGCCGCAAGCTCGGTGTTATCATAACAGTTTCAGGCGTGGCCGCGTTTCATCCGCGCCTGCTTCAGGATGGCGCGCCAGCGGATCATGGCGAAGGGAATAGGCTCGTTGTTGTTGGCAATGTGGAAGATCTCGTTGTTGAGGTTCTTCAGCGAGCGCCAGAAATCATAGTCGGTGATGCGTGGGTCAGCCGCCAGCCTGTCCGCCTCGACCTTGATGTCGGTTTTCATGCACGTTCCCCGAACCGCTGCTGCTCCGCCGCCCGTATCGCAATTCGATGCGGATGGTTTTCCAACGCCGCGCTGAGTCGTTCAACGTCTCAATTCGGCTTGTTCACGTTAAAACCTCGGTAAGGTTAACGGCGGTTGGGTTGCGGTTCAAGCCGGCTTACGACGAATACCGATCGAGCGGCCGGCGCGCTCCGGCATCGGCAGGGCGGCATGGGCGGCGCGCATCGCTTCCACTCTGGCAAGGACGTCGGCGGGGAAGGGCGCCACCTTCGGGCCAGCCATGTCGACATGCAGCGACAGCGTTTCAGACGTGGCGGCAAGCCAGCCGTCGACATGGCGGATTTCCTGATAGGCCCTCAGCCGCTTGTCGTCATGGTCGAGGAGTTGGAACGAGACCGTGACCTTGTGGTCGAGATGCAGCTCCTGGACGTAGCAGACATGGACTTCCGCGGTGTAGATGGTCAGCCGCCGTTCCCTTACATAGTCCATCCCCATCCCCATCATCTCGAAGGCTTCGTCGGAGCAACGATCGAAAAGCACGTTGTAATAGGCCATGTTGAGATGGCCGTTGTAATCGATCCAGGCCTTCTCGATCTCCATGGCGCGAGAGAGGAAAGGGGCGGGGATGGGCATCGGAAACTTCCTTCTCGTCATGCCGGGATGAGCGTGGACTGGACAGAGCGTGGTTGGTGAGACTACGCATCCCTAGATGCAGAACAAGGGTGGACGCTGGTCCATTCGCGGAGGAATCGATGGCCCTAAGCGACCTCAACCCGGTCGAACGCAACGAGGAAGGCATTGCCGCCGTGCTCGGCATCCTCAAGCAGCGGCTCGGCGAGCGATTCCAGATCGGCCAGGCGATCCGCGCCCAGCACGCGCACACCACGACCTATATCCCGACGCAGGCGCCGGACGGTGTCGCCTTTGCCGAGACGACGGAGGAGGTGCAGGAGATCGTGCGTGCGTGCGCTGCACATCGCGTGCCGGTGATCGCCTTTGGCGTCGGCTCTTCGCTGGAAGGCCATACCAATGCGCCGGGCGGCGGCATCTCGCTCGATACGTCACGCATGAACCGTATCGTTGCAGTCAATCCGCAGGACCTCGATTGCACCGTCGAGCCCGGCGTGACGCGCGAGGACCTCAACCGGCATCTGCGCGACACCGGCCTGTTCTTTCCGATCGACCCGGGCGCCAACGCTTCGCTCGGCGGCATGGCGGCGACACGGGCGTCGGGCACCAACGCCGTGCGCTACGGCACGATGCGCGACAACGTCCTGTCACTGACGGCGGTGATGGCCGACGGCGAAGCGGTTACGACCGGAAAGCGCGCCAAGAAAAGCTCGGCCGGCTATGATCTGACGCGGCTGCTGATCGGCTCGGAAGGTACGCTCGGCATCATCACCCAGCTGACGTTGAAGCTGCAGGGCATTCCGCAGGCGATTTCGGGCGGCGTCTGCCCGTTTCCCAGCGTCGAGGCGGCCTGCAACGCGGTGATCGCGACCATCCAGATGGGCATTCCGGTGGCGCGCATCGAATTGGTCAATGCGCTGCAGATGCGAGCGATGAAGACCTATTCGAAGCTCGACTATCCGGAGAGCCCCTGCCTGTTCGTCGAGTTCCACGGCAGCGATGCCAGCGTCGCCGAACAGGCCGAGACTTTCGGCATGATCGCCGAGGAAAATGGCGGCGGCCCGTTCCTGTGGACCAGCATCGCCGAAGAGCGGACAAAATTGTGGAAAGCCAGGCACGATGCCTACTGGTCATCGCTGACGCTGCGGCCGGGCGCCAAGGGCCTGTCGACCGATGTCTGCGTGCCGATCTCGCGCTTTGCCGAATGTGTCACCGAGACCGAGGCGGATATCGCCGAGATGGGCCTGATCGCACCGATCGTCGGCCATGCCGGCGACGGCAATTTCCATGTATTGGTGCTGATGGACGTGGACGACCCGAAGGAGATCGCATTGGCGGAAAAATTCGTGGCGCGGCTCAATATGCGCGCCATCGCCATGGACGGCACCTGCACTGGTGAGCATGGCATAGGGCAGGGCAAGATCGGCTTCCTGCGGCATGAGCTCGGTCATGGCGTCGACATCATGCGCACGATCAAGCAGGCGCTCGACCCGCTGAATATCATGAACCCGGGCAAGATATTGCCGGCCGAATAGTGGAAGAAGATCCAGATGGTCCCTGGCTTGACCGCACCACCATTTGGATCGAGACTCCAAGGACCTGAGAGGCAGGCAGGCGTCACAGACGGAGGAATGGTGTCATGGCGATTTCACGCAAGGAAGAGGCTCGGGCGCTGAGCGCCGACGAACATGCTCTCGTCGAGAAGTCGCACCATCCAGCAGTGCAGCATCTTGCCGACGCCGAACTCGCCAGCCTGGTCAAGCTCCTAAGGGAGCGGCGCGACAAGGCCCAGACCGAGGCGCATCGCCGCCGCCGCGAAATGCGCGGCAAGGGTGCGCCAAAGGGCGCCGGCGCCTCGAAGGCCGATGAAGGTTCGCAGTTGAAGCTGGCGGTTCTGGCGATGACCATGCGGCGGCTCAATGGCGAGGCCGAACGCCGCCGCCAGTTGGCAGCGCGTGTTTCGCTGGTCGAGAATGCACGCAAGGCGCTGTCCATGAAGCAGGGCGCTGCGGCAGACGGTCCCGAGTTCAACACGCGCACCGCGCACAAAGGCATGCGCGCGATCGTGAGCCGGCGGCCCGAGAATCTGATCCGGCCGATGGAACTCGGCCGGCAGCGGCAGGCGGCAAAGGTGGCGCAGGCAAAGCGCGACGCGCGCTGAGTTTTCTTGGCCGCCTTCTTTTGCTCTGGAAACCTGTCTGGCGGAATTGCCTCTTTATCGACACGCTGATGCGGGTAGAGTGCGGCTGATTTTCAATCAACCGCTTCGGAGTTCATGCTCGCACGCCTGTTCGTGATCTTCGGTGGGCTTCTCGTGCTGGTGCTGTGTGCGGCGCTGGTGGTGCCTTACTTTGTCGATTGGACGGGTTACCGTGCCGATTTCGAGCGCGAGGCGAGCGCCGTCCTAGGCCGCAAGGTGACCGTGCGAGGCGATGCAACGGCAAGGCTGCTGCCATTCCCCTCGGTGACCTTTTCCAACGTCGCCGTTGCCGGCGGCCCCAACGGCCAGCCGGCGATGACCGTCGAAACCTTTTCGATGGATGCAGAACTCGCGCCATTCCTGCGCGGCGAGGTGCTGATCTTCGACATGCGTCTGGTGCGGCCGAAGGCGATGATCGACATCGCCGCCGACGGCACGGTCGACTGGACGATACGACCGTCCTCGCCCTTCGATCCTGGCCAGATCTCCATCGAGAAGCTGACGGTGACGGAAGGACAGATCGCGCTCAGCCACGCCGCAGGCGGGCGCAGCCATCTTATTTCCGAGATCAACTCGACGATCTCGGCCAAGTCGCTGGGCGGCCCCTGGCGGATGGACGGCTCCCTGTTGCTGGACGGGTTGCGGACCACGATCGCCGCTTCCACCGGCAAGGCTGAAGCGGACGGGCAAATGCGGCTCAGGCTCAAAGCCGATCCGGATGACTATCCGCTGGTCATCGAGACCGACGGCAATGTGGGCCTCGTCGAGGGCGCCGCGGTCTATTCGGGCCAGTTCAAGATATCGGGCGCAGACCAGACTGTAGCGCAGTTGCGCGGCACCGACGGCGAGGCAGTGAAAGTCAGCGCCGGCAAGCCGGATCCGGGGTTCAGGCTGAACGGCAAGTTTTCGCTCGACCACCAGGAGCTCGGCGTCGACGAGTTCCGCTTCGAGACCGGACCGCTCGGCAATCCTTACACCGCCGACGGCAAGGCTGCGGTCGACCTTGGGCTGAAGCCGCATTTCTCGATCGAGGCCAATGGCGCACAGGTGCAGTTCGACGAGGCCGTGGGGGCGGCGGCCGGTGCCGGATTGACGCTGTCCGAGCGGGTGGCGGCGCTGGAGCAGGCGCTGCTCGATCTGCCGAAGCCGACCATACCGGGCACGGTCGAGGTGAGACTGCCGGCGGTGGTGGCAGGCGACACGACGGTTCGCGACGTGCATCTATCCGCCGAACCGGCCGAGGGCGGCTGGGCGGTGAAATCGCTGGCCGCCACGCTGCCCGGCCGCGCCAAGCTGGAAGCCAATGGCATGGTCAGCGTCGAGGATCATTTTGGATTCACCGGATCGCTGCTTCTGGCTGTGGCGCAGCCCTCCGGCTTTGCCGCCTGGCTGTCGAAGGACGTCGACGAGGCGATCCGCCGCTTGCCGGCCGCCGGCTTCAAGGCAAAAGTAGATTTGAGTGAAAAGCACCAGGCCTTCAGCGATCTCGAACTCATCCTCGGCAAGGCGAAGTTCTCCGGCCGCATCGATTCCACCCAGCCCGAAGACACAAGGCCATCGGTGCTGATGCAACTGGAAGGTGGCGAACTCGACGTCGATGGACTCGCCGCCTTCGCCTCGATCTTCGTCAGCGACAAGGGAGCCAACCGCTTTTCCGACCGCGACCTCGATTTCCAGATCAAGGCCGGGCCGGTCAGCGCAGGTGGGTTGACCGCCGATAGCGTCGACACCGCGCTTAGATTGCGCGACGGGCTGCTTGAGATCGACCGCCTGTCGGTCGGCGGACTTGCCGGCGCCTCTATCAGCGCCACCGGCCGGATCAAGGACTTCCCGGCGAGCCCGACCGGCAAGCTCGACGCCTCGGTGGTCGCCGTCGACCTCAAGCCGCTGATCGACGTCGCCGTCCGGCATTATCCGGACAATGCGGTGCTGAACGGGCTGGCGGCGCGCGCCGCTGCCTATCCGGAGCTGTTCCAGGATGCGCGTATCGACGCCGTCACGAGTGCCGCAGACAATGGCGACGGTACGACTGGACTGGCAATGAGCGCACAGGGCAGGGCCGGTGGTTCGGCCTTTTCGGCGTCGCTGTCCGGCAAAGGGGCGCTCGACCGGCCCCTCGAAGCGCCGGTGACGTTGACCTTCAATGCCCGGAACGCCGACGCCACCGCACTTCTGGCGCTTTACGGGTTGCCGGCGCTGCCACTCGGCATGCTCGGCGAGGCGACCACCGACGTCTCGGCCAAAGGCACACTTGGCGGCGGCCTGGCGACACGCTTCAGCCTGGCCGGCAACGACTTCAAAGCTGGTTTCGACGGGACAGTTGCCGACACGCCTCAGGGCGCGGCCGCCAAGGGCAAGGTCAGCCTGGAAACGGCCGACATCGAGCCATGGCTGATGACGACCGGCGTCGGCCTGCCTGGCATGGGGACCGGCATGTCGACGTCGCTTGCTGCCGATGCCGACTACGGCAATGGTCTTTTGGTGCTGAGCGGCCTCAACGGCGCCGTCAACGAAGCGGCGGTTTCCGGTGACGTAAATATCGACGTCAAGGAGGGGCTGCCGCATCTTGCCGGCGCGCTGTCGCTGGACGAGCTGGACCTCGATCCGATGGCGATGATGCTGTTCGGCGACCAGGCCTTCCTCGTCAATGACGGGGCCTGGCCGACGGCACCGTTCAGCCAGAAATCCAGTTTGCCATTTACCGCCGATCTCGATCTGACGGCGGCGTCGCTTGCCGCCGGCCCGCTTGCCACCGCCTATGACGCTGCGCTTTCGCTGCAGCTCGACCAGGAGGGCATTCGTGTTTCCGACCTCAAGGCAAAATTCCTCGGCGGCGAGTTGAGTGGCCTGTTCGAGCTCAAGAACAATGACGGCACCGGGCTTTTCTCCGGTCAGATGAAACTCGCCGGCTCCGATCTGGCAGCCGTGCTGCCGGAGGCCGGTTTCAGCGGAAGCGGCGATTTCTCGACGGCGCTTTCGACCAGCGGCAAATCGGTCGACGCGATGGTCGCGGCGCTGTCCGGTTCCGGCACGGCGACGCTGAAGGGCATGACTATTGCCGGCTTCAATCCCGATGCCTTTGGCGCATTCATCGCCAAGGCCGACGCGATAGGGCGCGATATCGACGCGTCGAAGACTGCCGGCTTCGTGCCGCAGATCGCCGCGGCGGGAAGTTTTCCGGCGCAGGACACCGATATTGCCTTCACCATCGCCGGCGGCACGCTGAGGGCGCCACCGGTCAAATTCGAAAGCCCGGGCGCGACGCTGTCCGCCGACATCACCGCCGATCTGAATACCAGCACCGTCGATGCCAAGGGCGAGATCGCCTACCGACCCGGCGACGAGGCGCTGGTCGGCTCCGAACCAATTTTGAATTTCAGCGTCGACGGTCCGTTCGGCGCCATCAAACGGCAGTTCGACAGCGAGCCACTGGCACAGTTCCTGACCCAGCGTGCGCTGGAAAAGGAGCAGCAGCGGGTCGAAGCCATGCAAGCCGCGCTGCTCGAGAAACAAAGGCTGCGGCGTGAGGTGCGCTACTACGCTGCCCTGCAAACCGAGCGTGAAAGAGCGGCGGAGGAACTGCGCAGGCAACAGGAAGCAGCGCGGCTGAAGGCCGAGGCCGACGCCAAGGCAAAGGCCGAAGCTGAGGCGCAGGCCCAAGCCGAAGCGGAGGCGAGGGCGCAGGCTGAAGCCAAGGCGAAGGCTGAAGCGGACGCTAAGGCACAGGCCGAAGCCGAGGCTCAGGCCCAAGCCGAAGCGGAGGCGAGGGCGCAGGCTGAAGCCAAGGCGAAGGCTGAAGCGGACGCCAAGGCAAAGGCCGAAGCTGAGGCGCAGGCCCAAGCCGAAGCGGAGGCCAGGGCGCAGGCTGTAGCCAAGGCGAAAGCGGATGCAGCGGCGAAGGCCGAAGCCGAGGCCAGGGCGAAAGCCGAGGCGGCTGCAAAGGCCAAAGCGGATGCCGAAGCCAAAGCCGAGGCGGCGCAACAGGCTGCCGAGGAAGCAGCGCAGGCCGAAGAACAGCAACGCCAGAGGGCGGAAGAGGCGTTGCGGATCGCCTCGGAAGAGAAGGCAAAGCTCGACGCCGAACGCAAGGCCGCGGCGGAGCAAGCGCAGAAAGCAGAACGTGCGCCACCGGCCGCAAATAACGTGCCACCCTCAGTGCCGCCCCCGCCAAAGCTCAAGTTCGATCCCTCGTCGATCGACGATCTGCTAAAATCGCTGAATGGCGGGTGACGGCGCATCCCTTATGCGCCGCGTCCAGCAAGCAAGCGCTTCAGCATCGGCTCGATCCGCCCGAGTTCGTCGAGATGAGCGGCTGACAGATCGGCGAGACTGTCGTCGGCGCGGTCGGTCAGCCGCAGCAGCACGCGGCGGTGGTCCTCCTCGTCGTGGTCCCTCGCGACGAGCCCGGCTTCGCAAAGACGGTTGCCTATCCGGATGAGTATCTCGAGGGCCCCTCCGACAAGCTGCTGATGGCGAACGTGTCCCATTTGCCCGTCGTCACGCGAGAAAATGCGCGGCTGGTGGGCTATGTCGGCTGGAAGGACCTGATGCGTGTCAGATCGAAGAAGCAGGCCGAAGAACGCGACCGCTCGGCTTTGCTGGGCTTCCGTATCCGGCGCAGGAAACAAGATAGCGTTGCCTGAAGGCTACAACTTGCGGCGCTTGGCCCAGTCCAGCACATAGAGCCTGAGCGCCGAGGAGAGGTTCGCATCGCGCGGGCGGCTCTCGTCGATTTCGGCGACAAGCGCGGCGAGCGTCAATTTTCGCGCGGCTGCGATGGCGATCAGGTCGTCGTAAAAAGGCTTTTCGAGCGAATAGCTGGTGCGGTGGCCGCGAATGGTGACCGAGCGCTTTTCGACCGGGCTCACGCGACCGCCCTCACACTTCAAGCATCGGATTTGTCCGAATCGCCCGATTTTTCCCGGCGATGGCCGGCGACGAATTTGTCGGCCTTGTCGGCGATCAGGCGGTCGCGATCCCGGCTGGTTTTGGAACGGCCATGCAGCGCCCGGTTCTGTTCGGCCAGGCGCTCCTTCTCGGCTCGCGCCTTCTGCTTGCGTGCCTGACGGAGATTGACGATCTCGGCCATGTCACGCCGCCCGTCGGGTCACTTCTTGCGGAAGGCGTCGAGCGACACCACGTCGGCCCCCTTGGCGCCGGCGTCGGCCGCGGCAGGCTTCTTTTCCGCCTCAGCGGTTTTCTTCTTCGTCTCAGGCTTTTTCTCGGCGACGATGGCCAGCGGCTCGGGAGCAGGCTTGGCCTTTGTCTCCTGTTCAGCCGGGGTATCCGTCTTGACGTCGAATTCGAGCTCGAAGTTGACGGACGGATCGTAAAAGCCGCGTACGGCCGAGAACGGGATTTCCAGTTTCTCCGGCACGTCCGAAAACGACAGCCCGACCTCGAAGCCGGTGTCGCTCACCTTCAGGTCCCAATATTGGAACTGAATAACGATGGTCATCTGTTCGGGATAGCGTTCGCGCAGCCGCGAAGATACGCGCACGCCCGGCGCGCCGGTGAGAAATGTGATGAAGAAGTGATGGTTGCCTGGGAGACCGGTGCGCGCGACCTCGGCCAGGACCTTGCGCATGACGCCGCGCAACGCCTCCTGGGCCAGAATGTCGTAGCGGATGTGGTCGTCGGCCATGTGGCTGTCGGCTTCCGTTGAATCGTCCTGATAGCTGTAATCAAGCTTGAGCGCGGCGTAAACCGGATATAGATCGCCGGGGTGCGGAAGCGAAGCCTGTTGGCGACGATTTGATCGCCAAACGGCTTTGATCGTCAAGCGCTGGCGAGCACGCCCTGTTTGCTTGCCCGGACCACATGCTGCCGCTTGCCGAAGGCGCGCAGGAAGGTGCGCACGCCATTTGTCGCCGATTGCACCACCTCGTCCTCGGTCGGTGTACCGCCGAGCATGAACGTCGTCTGCAACTCGGCATTGGCAAGCGCCATGAACTGGCGCGCTGCGACATCGGGATCGTCGATATCAAGGAAGCCGGCATGAGCGAGGCGGGCGAAACGGGCGGCGATCGCCGGCCATGTCCTGCCCGGTCCTTCTTCGCGCCATTCGGCGAAGAGCTCGGGGTAGCGCTCGCCCTCGCTCTGGATCAGCTTGCGCAGGAATTTTCCGTCGCGGTTGCAGATGCAGTTGTGGTTCATCCGGACGGCAAAGGCGATGAGGTCGGCCTCGAGATCCTTCGGTCGATCGGGAAAAGTGGAGATCGTGGCAAAGATGCCGGCATTGCAACGTTCGGTGAGGTCGCGAACGATAGCAACGAAGAGTTTTTCCTTGTCGCCATGATGATTGTAGATGGTCTGGCGGGAGACGCCGGCTTCGGCGGCAATCATGTCGATATTGGCACCGGCGAAGCTTTCGCGGCAGAAGACCGAGGCGGCGGCGTCGACAATTGACATCCGCTTGGCCTCATGGCCCCGCGGCGGGAAAATGTCAGGAGAAACGTTGGCCTTCATGCAAAACTATATAGAGGTGGTTGACGAATTAGACAAGCCTGTCTAAATTTGTGGACTAACACGAGGGGGTTTCGTTCCGCAGAAGAGTCGGAACTCCACGGGATGGAACGTCCTAGGGTTACACGCCGGCCCGCGGCGGCAACCAGAATTCGAAAGAGCCTGCTATCATGAACGCCAAATTCCTCCGCATTGCGGTCGTGCTCGGCCTATTGTCCGCCATCGGCCCGTTTGCCATCGATATGTATCTTCCGGCCTTGCCGTCGATCGGCGAGGATCTGCATGCCGGCACCGCCGCGGTGCAGATGAGCCTGCTGATCTTCTTTCTTTCCATGGGCTTCGGTCAGATCGTCGTCGGACCGATCTCCGATATGGTCGGCCGCAAGCTGCCGCTCTATGGCGGCCTGGCGCTGTTCATGGTCGGCGGCGTCGGCTCGGCGCTGGCCCCGTCGATCGAATGGCTGATCGCCTTCCGCTTCCTGCAAGGGCTCGGCGCCAGCGCCGGTATGGCGGTGCCGCGCGCGATCGTGCGCGATCTGCACACCGGCACTGAAGCCGCCAAGCTGATGTCGCTGTTGATGCTGGTTTTTTCGGTGTCGCCGATCCTGGCGCCGCTGACCGGTAGCCAAATCATCGAGAATTTCGGCTGGCGCGCCGTGTTCTGGACGGTGACGGGCGCGGCTGTGCTCGCCACCATCCTGCTGGCGACCTCGCTCAAGGAGACGCGGCCGGTCGAGGAGCGCGCCGGGTCGTCCTTCGGGACGGCACTTTCCGGCTACCGCTTCCTGATGGGCGACCGCAACTTCCTTGGCCTGACGGCCATCGCCGGCTTCGGCATTGCGAGCTTCTTCGTCTATCTGTCGAGCTCGTCCTTCATCCTGATCGACCATTACGGGCTGTCGCCTTCGGTCTACAGCGTGTTCTTCTCGATCAATGCGGTTGCCTTCATCGGCATGTCGCAGCTGACCGGGTTGCTGTCGGAGCGGTTCGGGCTGCAGCGCGTGGTACGCGTCGCGGTGACCGGCTATGCGACGACGATGGTGGTGTTGTTCGCGGTGATGGCCTCGGGTGTCGACCGGCTCGACGTGATGGCGGCCCTGCTGTTCGTCGGCTACGGTTTCCTCGGCCTGGTTATCCCGACCACGTCGGTGCTGGCCATGGAAGAGCATGGTGAGATCGCCGGCACGGCGTCGGCGCTGATGGGCACGCTGCACTTCGCCATCGGCGCGGTCGCCATGGGTGTCGCCGGCGTGTTCTTTGACGGCACGCCGCTGCCAATGGTGGCGGGCATCACGCTCTGCGCGGCGATCTCCTTCACGCTGGCCAAGGTAACGCTCGGCCGCAGCCGCGAAGCTGCGGAAGCGCCGGCGGAGTAAGCTTCTCCTAGCGAGACAAAAAAGGCCGGGCGATGTTCCCGGCCTTTTCACGTTTGCGATCCCGGTTCAAAGCAGCCTATGCCTATATGACGGGTTCAGGACATGCAGCTTCGACATCTCAAGACATTCGTGGCGGTCGCCACCACCTTGAACATCACACGCGCCTCCGAGCGGGTTCATCTTGCCCAATCGAGCGTGACGGAACAGATCCAGGCGCTGGAAGCCGATCTGGGCACGTCGCTGTTCGACAGGTCACGGCGTGCCTTGAAGCTGACGGCGGCGGGACAGCGCCTGCTGGACTACGCAAACGATCTCCTCGACCTCGCGGACGAAGCCCGTTCCGCTGTCGCCGACGCGAGCGGCACGGTTGCCGGTCGCCTGACTGTCGGCGGCCTGGAGACGCTTTGCGTTACGCGCTTGCCAGCCTTGCTGAGCGAATTCCACCGGCGCTATCCAGACGTGGAACTGAACCTCCAGGCGGACGATAGCGGCCGGTTGCGTGCCGGCGTGGCCAGCGGGGCGCTGGACGTGTCTTTGCATTTCGGGGCCGCCCCGGTGGCGGCGCCGGAGCTGCGAAGCGAGCAGGTGGCAGAAGAAGAGCTCGTCATCATAATGCCGGCAAATCACCGGTTGGCCGGATATTCTGCCATAACGCCCGACGATCTGGCTGACGAGGCCTTCCTCGTCACCCAGCCCGGTTGCGTCTACAGGCGGATGTTCGACGAAACGTTTGCCGCAACGTTGCCTGACCGTCCAAAACTGGTCGGCGAGTTCGCCAGCATGGGCGCGATACGGGGCCTTGTTGCAGCCGGTCTTGGATGCGCGCTGGTCCCGCGTCTCGTGGGTTCTGCGGCTGACGCCAATATCGTCGTGCTGCCTTGGGTCGGAAGCAGCCCGGTGACGCCGGTCACCATGGTATGGCGCCACCGGCGCATTCAAGCGCCGGTCTTGCAACTGTTCCTCGCAATGGTTCGCGAGGTCTGGCCATCACTAGACCAATCGCTGGCCACCATCGACATGAAGCACGGTTCCGGTGATGAAGCCGTTATGCATCAGGGACGTGATAGCTTGGGCAACGTCGGCTGCCCGGCCGATCCGGCCGACGAGCAGACGCTTTGCCATGGCGTCCAGCGCAGCCGTCTTTCCGCTGCCGACGACGGCATCCCAAATCGGCGTGTCGACCCAGCCCGGCGAGACGACATTGACGCGGATCGGCGCCAGTTCGACGGCAAGCGCGTAGGCGAGTGAGCCAAGGGCCCCATTAACGGCTGCCACCACCGAGCCTTTCGCCGCCGGACGATAGGCGGCGATGCCCGAGGTCAGCGTGATCGACCCCTTGGGCGTCAGACGAGGCGCGCCGTGTTTGGCGAGAAGAAGCGGCCCGACGACTTTGGAATCCATCACTTTCCGCGCTATCGAGACGTCCATCTCGGGAAGCAACACATAGACGCCGATGATGTCGGCGGCGGTCGAGACGATGTGGTCGAGCGTACCGACGTCCTCGAAGAGGCGCTGGACCTCGTCCTCGCTTGTGACGTCGGCTGCGATCGTCCTCAGCCTTTCCGGGTGAGGCAAGTGCTGCCGTGCGGCCGACAACCGGTCCTCGGAGCGGCCGACGATCGTAACCTCGGCGCCGGCAGCAAGCTGCTGTTCGGCAAGCGACAGCCCCATGCCGGAACTGCCGCCAACGATCAGGATGCGTTCGGGTTTTGGCGTGGTTTCCTGGTTCATCTTATCTCCATCAGGTAGCTCGCGGGGCGTGACCGACACGCGGCGAGAAACTGAAGCCTTGTTCGACAAAGGCAGGGGAGAAGGGAAACGGGAAGATACGAATGCTGCCATCGGAGGTTCCGATGATGGAAAGCCCTTGGGTTTTCGCCTCAGCCTGAGACGCCTCAGCCTGAGACGTTGACGATGCGCGATTTTCTGTGTAGCAGCGATCATCATGAAGATCGCAATGGTTCTTGCAGTGGTAGGAAAGCGCACGGGCAGGATGGTGTAACCATCCGGCGACAGCCACCCGTGCGCGACAAACAGGCTCCCGACGGGGCCTTTTTTTATGCCCGAAATTCTTCTTACGCCCGATTTCGGCGATGCCCCGTCAACCCATCCTCATCATGCTACGGGACAGAACCATGACAAGCGATAATTCCATTCAGGATACGAGCAACCGCATGACAGGAGCGGAGATCGTTCTCCGCGCACTCAAAGACAATGGTGTGGAGCATATTTTCGGCTATCCCGGCGCGGCTATTTTGCCGATCTATGACGAGATATTCCAGCAGGACGACATCAAGCATATCCTCGTGCGCCATGAACAGGGCGCCGGCCATGCCGCCGAGGGTTACGCCCGGTCCACGGGCAAGGTCGGCGTGATGCTGGTCACGTCAGGCCCAGGCACGACGAATGCCGTGACGCCCCTGCAGGACGCGCTGATGGATTCAGTGCCGATTGTCTGTCTGTCCGGACAAGTGCCGACAACATTGATCGGCTCCGATGCCTTTCAGGAATGTGACACGATTGGCATCACGCGATCCTGCACCAAGCACAACTCTTTGGTCAAAGACGTCAATGACCTGGCGTCAGCGATCCATAGGGCGTTCCACATCGCCCAGTCAGGGCGACCGGGGCCGGTTCTCGTCGACATGCCAAAGGACGTTCTGTTTGCGTCCGGCATGTACACGCCGCCTTCGGACGTTGCTGCGCTGAAAAATTATCAACCGAAGCTGCAGGGCGACATCAACAAGATCGGCCAGGCGATAGCGCTGATGGCCAATGCCAGCCGTCCCGTTATTTATGCCGGCGGCGGCATCGTCAATTCCGGCCCGGAAGCATCGACATTGCTCCGGGAGCTGGTTCAACTGACCGACTTTCCGGTCACCTCGACGCTTATGGGCCTTGGAGCTTACCCCGCCTCCGGCAAGAACTGGCTCAAGATGGTCGGTCTGCATGGTTCCTATGAGGCGAACATGGCGATGCACGATTGCGACGTCATGATCTGTATCGGCGCGCGCTTCGATGACCGCGTGACCTCGCGTGTGGATGCTTTTTCGCCCAACTCCAGGAAGATACATATCGATATAGATCCGTCCTCGATCAACAAGAACGTCCACGCCGATATCGGCATACAAGGCGATGTCGGCAATGTTCTGGGTGACATGGTTCGTCTATGGCGCGCATTATCTCAGAAACCGGATGGAAGCCGCCTTCAGGACTGGTGGAGAAAGATCGCCGGCTGGCGCGCACGCAATTCGTTCTCCTATGAGATGAACAACGACGTGATCATGCCGCAATATGCGGTGCAGCGCCTTTACGAGCTGACGAAGGATCGCGACACATACATCACCACTGAAGTCGGCCAGCATCAGATGTGGGCGGCCCAATTCTACGGCTTCGAAAAGCCGAACCGCTGGATGAGTTCGGGCGGCCTGGGGACGATGGGTTACGGCCTGCCGGCGGCGCTCGGCGTGCAGATCGCTCATCCGGACAGCCTCGTCATCGATATCGCCGGCGACGCGTCGGTTCAGATGACCATGAAAGAGCTGTCGACGGCAGTCCAGTACGACGCGCCGATCAAGATATTCATCCTGAACAACGGATATATGGGCATGGTTCGCCAGTGGCAGCAAATCCTTCATGGCAACCGCCTCGCGCATTCCTATTCCGAGGCCTTGCCCGATTTTGTCAAATTGGCCGAGGCGTTCGGAGCGGTCGGCCTGCGCTGTGACAAACCAGCCGACCTTGACGATGCGATACAGGAAATGATCGACGTGGACCGGCCGGTGCTCCTCGACTGTCGTGTTGCCAAGCTCGCCAATTGTTTTCCGATGGTCCGGACGGGCAGAGGGCACAATGAGATGCTGTTGCCCGATGAGGCTGCTGGTGAAACATTCGCCGGTGCGATCGACGCGGTCAGCCAGGGGCTGGTATAAACGCCGCGGCGTCTTGAGCGTATCAGGGCGCATAAAAAGCCCAGCCGGCGAGGCCTGCAGCTGCACATATCAAAAGGGAAGAAATGGAGGTTTCTGTTGCCAGGTACCTCCGAACCCCGCCTAGAAGTGCGAACCACTAGGGCTTGAATTGAAGCTATCGCACCGCTTACGCGGCGAGACGTGCTTCCGCATAGTTGTCGTTGGCAACTATAAGTTTAGCCCGATAACGGTGGTACAATGCCGGGCAAAAGTACGATCTTTACACCTTCGTCGATCCTATTTCGCCCCCAGCAAAAGCCGCTCTTGAGCAGCGGTTTTTGGTGGAGGCGCCGGGTACCGCCCCCGGGTCCGAACGGCTTATTTCATCGCCTGTTTATCACCATAGTCGGTCGAGCCGACGAGGCGAATATAGGGACTGGCGGTGGAAAATGAAAGGCCGGAATGCCACTTTCGTCCGTGTCAAAGTGGATCATCAAGGGGTTGACTTGCAGCCGGTCTCAACCGAAGCTTTGTGGCGGTGAGGAGACCCAGCGCACAGTTGCGGCAGCGCGCCACAATCCTCATCGACCGGATCCCGTGGCGCCGACGAGGGGAAATTCGATGGCCGATTATCTCGCAGACGTAAAAAAATATGATGCGGCGGCGGATGCCGACGCGGTCGCCAAGATCGTCAAGCATCTGGGCATCGCGCTCAGGAACCGCGATTCCTCGCTGGTGTCCTGCACCGACCCGGAGGAACTGAAGCGCGTCAGGAACAGCTGGGTCGCTGGCAAGCTCGGTGTCACCGACGGCGCCAAGGCGGATGCGGCTATCGAAAAGACCTGCAAGGCGATGGCGGCCGACAACAGCAAGAGCCGGGTGACGTTCTATTATCTTGTCGCCAAGGATCTGGGCATGCTCGGCTCGCTCTGAACAAACTCGCCGCTGATGCTGGCGAGGCTTCTGCTGGAATTGTCTCGCTTTGCTGTGTTCGGCCGACGGTCATTCGGCTATGATGGCTGACAACCCGAATCGGACCGGAGCCGATGCGCCAGTATCTCGACCTTCTGAAGCATGTGCTGGAAAACGGCGCAGATCGCGGCGACCGTACCGGTACCGGAACACGCTCGATATTCGGCTACCAGATGCGCTTCGACCTGGCCCGCGGCTTTCCGGTCACCACCACCAAGAAGCTGCACCTCAAGTCGATCATCCATGAGCTTTTGTGGTTCCTGGCCGGCGACACCAACATCAAATATCTCAACGATCACGGCGTCTCGATCTGGGATGAGTGGGCCGACGAGAATGGCGCTCTCGGCCCGGTCTATGGCAAGCAATGGCGTTCGTGGCCGGACGGCCATGGCGGCGCCATCGACCAGATTGCGAATCTTCTGAAGGAGATACGCAAAAATCCTAACTCGCGGCGGCTGATCGTTTCGGCGTGGAACCCTGCCGAGGTAGAGGCCATGGCGTTGCCGCCCTGCCACTGCCTGTTCCAGTTCTATGTTTCGGAAGGCAAGCTTTCCTGCCAGCTCTATCAGCGCTCCGCCGACATCTTTCTCGGTGTGCCCTTCAACATCGCTTCCTATGCGTTGCTGACGCTGATGGTGGCGCAGGTGACCGGATTGAAACCCGGCGATTTCATCCACACGCTCGGCGACGCGCATCTTTACTCGAACCATTTCGAGCAGGCGCGCGAACAATTGCGGCGTACGCCCAAGGCGTTGCCGACGCTATGGATCAATCCCGAGGTGAAGGATCTCTTTGCCTTCGGCTTCGAGGATTTCCGGCTCGACAACTATTTCGCCGACGCGACGATCAAGGCGCCGATCGCGGTTTAGCACCCTACCTGACTGTGCATATCGAAATTGCCTACTGCGGCTACGCCCTCGGACGTTGTCAGCATCCATCTTGATCGACCGACGTCTGTGGTGCGCGCAACAGATTCCATGCGATATTTTCTTCGACCTCAATATCGCTGTATCTAACGGAGGTTATCGCAGGCCGAGAAAACCGCAGCTCGGAATGCAGCCGCCCGGTAAAGAGCCTTTCCTTGTTATGTTCATATGGATATATCGATGGACGGCTTCGGGCGATCCGAGACGAGGAGAGTTCATGCTGGCGCGCAAAGGTTCGACGACGATTGCCATCGCGGGTCTCGCCACCATGCTGATGGCCGCGGTGCCGGCGGCCCATGCCGATGACAAGGTGGTCGTGTTTGCCGCGGCGAGCCTGAAGGACGGGCTCGATGCCGTCAACAAGGCCTGCGAGGCCAGTGTCGGCGAGGCGGCAACCATTTCCTACGCGGCGAGCTCGGCGCTGGCCAAGCAGATTGAAAGCGGCGCGCCGGCGGACGTGTTCATCTCGGCCGATCTCGACTGGATGAAATATCTTTCCGACAAGGAGCTCACCAAGCCCGACACCGAAGTGAAATTGCTCGGCAACCAGATCGTGCTGATCGCGCCGCAGGATTCCAAGGTTGAAACCAGGATTGAAAAGGGTTTCGATCTTGCCGGGCTCGTGGGTGACGGCAAACTTGCCATGGGCGATTTCAAGGCGGTGCCGGCCGGCAAATACGGCAAGGCGGCGCTCGAATCGCTCGGTGTCTGGTCTTCCGTCGAAGGCAAGGTGGCGCAGGCCGAGAATGTGCGCGCCGCCCTAAAGCTGGTGTCGACCGGCGAGGCAGCACTCGGCATCGTCTATGCCACCGACGCGCATGCCGAGCCTGGCGTGAAGGTGCTCGGCACTTTCCCCGACAATACACATCCGCCGATCATCTATCCGGTTGCCCAGCTTGCGGATTCGAAGGGCAAGGATACCCCGGCATTCCTGAAATGCCTGCAATCCGCCAAGGCTGGCGAACTCTTCAAGGCGCAAGGTTTTACCGTGCTTGCGCCGAGCAACTGACGAACGGCCCTGAGCATGAGCTGGCTGCTGGATCTCGCTCCCGACGAATGGAATGCGGTCCGACTGTCCATCAAGGTGGCGACCGTGGCGATGATTGCCAGCCTGCCGCCGGGCGTAGCGATCGCTCTTGTGCTCGCCCGCGGCCAGTTCTGGGGCAAGACGCTGCTCAACGGGCTGGTGCATCTGCCGCTGATCCTCCCGCCGGTGGTGACCGGCTATTTGCTGCTTTTGACTTTCGGCAAGCGCGGTCCGGCCGGAGCTTTCCTGGCCGAACATTTCGGCATCGTTTTTTCCTTTCGCTGGACCGGCGCCGCGCTCGCCTGCGGCGTGATGGGTTTTCCGCTGATGGTGCGGGCGATCCGGCTGTCGATCGAAGCGGTCGACCGCAAAATCGAGGCGGCCGCCGGCACGCTCGGCGCCAATCCATTATGGGTGTTCGGCACGATCACGCTGCCGCTGATCCTGCCCGGCCTGATCGCCGGTGCGATCCTCTCCTTCGCCAAGGCGATGGGCGAATTCGGCGCGACGATCACCTTCGTCTCCAACATTCCGAACGAGACGCAGACGCTGCCGTCGGCGATCTACACTTTCACGCAGGTTCCCGGCGGCGACGCCGGCGCGCTCAGGCTGACGCTGATCTCGATCGTCATCTCGATGGCGGCACTGGTCGCCTCGGAAGTGCTGGCGCGACGCGTCGGCCGGCGGATGGACATCGAATGACGGTTCAGGTCGACATCAGCCACCGGCTTGGCGATTTCGCCGTCAATGCCCGCTTCGAAAGCGCCGGGCGGCTGACTGCGCTGTTCGGGCCTTCCGGCTCCGGAAAGACGACGCTGATCAACCTGATTGCCGGGCTGATCCGCCCCGACAAAGGCCGTATCGCGGCCGACGGCCGTGTGCTGGTCGATAGCGATGCCGGCTTGTTCATGCCGAAGCACAAGCGGCGGATCGGCATGGTGTTCCAGGACGCGCGGCTGTTTCCGCATATGAGCGTGGCGAGCAATCTGCGCTATGGCCGCTGGTTCACGCCGGCTGCTGAGCGCTACGCGGATATCAATGGCGTGGTCGAACTGCTCGGGATCGGCCATTTGCTCGACCGGCGGCCGGCAAAACTCTCCGGTGGCGAGAAGCAGCGCGTGGCAATCGGCAGGGCGCTGCTTGCCAGTCCGAAATTGCTGCTGATGGACGAGCCGCTGGCGTCGCTCGACGAGGCGCGCAAGGCCGAGATCTTGCCTTATATCGAGCGGCTGCGCGACGAGACGAAAATCCCGATCGTCTATGTCAGCCACTCGATCGCCGAAGTGGCGCGGTTGGCGAGCGACGTCGTGGTACTGATGCAGGGCAAGGTCGCTGCTTCCGGTCCAACCGGAGTGATCATGCAGCGTCTGGATCTATTGCCGGCCGAAGAGCGCGGCGAGGGCGGTGCCGTGCTGGATACCGCGGTTCTGCGCCACGACGAGGCGTTTGGCATGACCGTGCTTGGCTCGGCGGCGGGCGAGATCCGTGTGCCGCTTCTGGCAACGCCGGTCGGTGCGCCGGTGCGCGTCCGCATCCGCGCCCGCGACGTGATGATCGCCACCGAGCAGCCGGTTGGCCTCAGCGCGCTCAACATATTCCCGGGCGCGATCATGGCGATAAAGCCGGGCGAAGGGCCTACGGTCGAGATCGGCATCGACTGCAATGGCGCAACCGTGCTTGCCCGCATCACTGAACAGTCGCGGCAGACGCTAGGGCTCCAGCTTGGTCGAAAGGTCTTCGCGGTGGTCAAGACGGTGAGCTTCGACCGGGCAAATACCGGCGCCGGCCTCCCCGCCGAGGCGGATGGGTGAACGGCCGATGATTCGCTATATCGTTTTGGAATAGCGGTATCGCTGGAGAACTTGTAGAATGGCGTGACCGCGGAGGAGCAAATGCCGTCGCTGAGCTTGCGGATAAATCTCGATCCAGATGGCCGCATCGGGCCGGGCAAGATCGAGCTTCTGGAACAGATCGCTGCCTTCGGCTCGATTTCGGCCGCGGCGCGCGGCATGGAGATGTCCTACAAGCACGCTTGGGATCTGGTCGAGGACATGAACCGCGTGTTCGGCAAGCCGCTGGTTGCGGCACAGACGGGCGGCAAGAAAGGCGGTGGCGCCCAATTGACCTCGGTCGGGCTTGCGGTGGTCAGCCGCTTCCGCGCCATCGAGCGGGCTGCGTCTTCAGCAGCGGCGTCGCATATGGAGGCGCTGCAGGCCGAGATCGACGCCGCGTAACGCCGGCGGAATTCATGCCGCGCTTGATCCCTGTTACTCCTTAGGCTCGCCCGGCTTGCGCAGCAGATAGGTGTCCATGATCCAGCCTTTTTTCCGGCGTGCCGCCTCACGGATGCTGACGATCTCGTCGCCGACGTCGCCAATCCGGCCCGAGACGACGATCTCGTCGGGTGTGCCGAGATAGGCGCCCCAGTGGACACTAACGTCCTTGTCGGCCAGCGTGTTGAAGGCGCATTTGCCGTCCAGCATGACGATGGTGCTGCCGGCGTTTTCGGGCAGACCTTCCTCGACGAGCCGGCGGCCGGTGGTGATCAAAATGGCGTCGCCGATGCGGTTCAATGCCATTTTGTGGCTGGCTGCGAGTGCCTGGATGGCGGTGATGCCAGGGATGACCTCCAGCTCGAATGCGACATTGCCTCTGAGGCGCACGCGCTCCAGGATGCGCAGCGCGCTGTCGTAGAGCGAAGGATCGCCCCAGATCAGGAAGGCGCCGCAGCCATCTTCGGGGAGTTCGCCGCGGATCAGGCCTTCATAGATCGCGGCGATCGCCTCGTGCCAGTCGTCGACGGTCGAGCGGTAGGAAGGCGCCGGCTCGGCGCGCACCGGCACATCGAATTCAACGCGGCGCGAGTTCGGATTGATGACGAAGCGGTCGCAGATCTGGCGGCGCAATTCGGCGAGATCGTTCTTCTTCGCGCCCTTGTCGGGGATGAACAGCACGTCGGCCCGATTGAGGCCGTTGATGGCCTGGACCGTCATGTGCTCCGGATTGCCGGCGCCGATGCCGATGACAAGAAGCTTGCGCATGAGCGAACTCCTGCCCGATCGAGACCGGCGTGTCTAGACCGACACGACAAGCCGGCACGCGCCGGCGCGTTTGCCGAAAGGCTTTGAAACGCCACATTGAACGGCTAGAGTTATGTTGGCATTTTCGCCGGGGGAGTTTCCATGTTCCGTTACGTCCTGACCGCAGCCTTGGCGCTCTCGGCTACGCCCGCACTCGCCAATGATTCGGTCGCCGAACTCGGCACCGGTGGGCTGATCCTGTCGCGCAGCGATGCGGTGGCGATGGAAAGCGAGGATCTCTACATCTCGCCGGAAAAGGTGACGGTCGATTACGTCTTCCGCAACAACACCGACAAGGATGTCGATGCGATCGTCGCCTTTCCGATGCCCGACATCGAAGGCGACCCCGAAGAAATACCGGCGATTCCCGAGGCGCAGAGCGACAATTTCCTCGGCTTCGAAGTGACGATCGACGGGGTGCCGGCAAAGCCGCAGCTCGAGCAGAAGGTGTTCGCGCTCGGCATCGACATCGGCGCCGACCTGGAGGCGCAGGGCGTGCCTTTCTATCCATTCGGCGATGCGGCCAAGGCAGCGCTGGCAAAGCTGCCGCAAGCGGTCACCGACGACTGGGTCAACCGCGGCATCATCATCGAAGACACTGCCGATGACGGTTCGGGCATGAAGACCGTCTATACGCCGTTCTGGCAATTGCGCTCGACCTATTGGTGGCGCTCGACCTTTCCGGCCAACAAGGCGGTGCATGTCTCGCATCGCTACAAGCCGAGCGTCGGCGGCACCTCCTCGGTCAGTTTCTTCTATGACGGCCAGTTCCAGGGCCAGTATGCCGCCTACAAGACCCGCTACTGCATGGATGACACGTTCGAGAACGCCGTGCGCAAGGCAGCCAAGGACGATCCCGACGGCTACCCCAAATATTTCGAGAACCGCATCGCCTATATCCTGACCACGGGCGGCAACTGGGCGTCGGGAAACATCGGCACGTTCAAGCTGACCGTCGATAAGGGCGATCCGAAGAACCTGGTCTCGTTTTGCGGCGAAAACGTCAGGAAGATCGGACCGACGACGTTCGAGATGAAGGCGCAGAACTTCTACCCCGAGCACGACATTGACATATTGCTGCTGGAGCCATCCGATGGCGGGAACGGCGGCTGATGGACCTCGCGATCTACGTCGCGATCGCCGAGAACGGCGTGATCGGGCGCGAGGGTGGGTTGCCGTGGCGGCTTTCCACCGATCTCAAGCGGTTCAAGGCCGATACGATGGGCAAGCCTATCATCATGGGCCGCAAGACCTATGAAGGCATCGGCCGGCCGTTGCCGGGCAGGCTCAACATCGTGGTGACGCGAGACAGGGCATGGCGCGCCGAGGGCGTAGAAGTGGCGCATTCGATCGAGGACGCAATCGCGCTGGCGACGGTGCGCGGGCGCTGCATGGCCGGCGCCGACGAAATCTGCGTCATCGGCGGCGGTGAGATCTATGCTCAGGCGCTGCCGCTGGCCGATCGGCTGCACGTCACCCATGTGCTGGCCGCGGTCGACGGCGACGCTCATTTCCCGCCGATCGACCCGGCACTATGGCGGATAGTCCACTCACAGGAGGTTGAGGCCGGTGAGAAGGACAGCCATGCGACACGCTATTCGGTTTACGAGCGGCGCCGCGACGTGAATTGAAGACGACAAAGCGTCGCGACAGGTCTAAATGGACCCAAAGGCGGACGGTGACGGCAGCCGATCGCGTTGAAAGCGTGCCGTTGCATCCCTATAGAAGAATAATATTGGATTTTGCGCCGGTGAGCCGGCGCTTGAGGGAATTCCAAGCGAAAGGATATTCATGCCCTGGAACGACAAGAGCGGCGGCGGCGGCCCGTGGGGCGGCGGCAACAATCAGGGACCTTGGGGACAGGGACCCAAGGGACCCAGCGGCCCGCAGGGCTCACCTCCCGATCTCGAGGATATCATCCGGCGTGGGCAGGACAGGTTGCGGCGCGCACTGCCGGGCGGCGGTGGCGCGAGCCCGGCCGTGTTCGGGCTGATTGCTGCGGCGCTGGTTGTGCTGTGGGCGTTCAAGGCGGTCTACACCGTGCAGCCCGACGAAGTTGCGGTGGAGCTCAGGTTCGGCAAGCCGAAGGCGGAACTCTCGCAGCCTGGCCTGCATTTCCATTGGTGGCCCATTGAAACGGTCGAGACCGCCAACATCGCCGAGCAGCTTGTCAGCATCGGTGGCGGCAGCACCAGCGGCAATGGTCTGATGCTTTCCGGCGATCAGAACATCGTCAACGTGCAATTCTCTGTGGCCTATCAGGTTTCCGACCCGAAGGCCTATCTGTTCGACGTGTCCGACCCCGGCGGCATGCTGCAGCAGGTCGCCGAAAGCGCGATGCGTGAAGCGGTCGGCCGGCGCCCGGCGCAGGACATTTTCCGCGACGACCGGCAAGGAATTGCGGCGTCGGTGCGTGAGATCATCCAGACGACGCTGGACGGCTACAAGGCCGGCCTCAACGTCAACGCCATTTCGATCGAGGATGCCGCGCCGCCGCGCGAGGTGGCGGACGCGTTCGACGAGGTGCAGCGGGCCGAACAGGACGAGGACAAGTTCGTCGAGCAGGCCAATCAGTATTCCAACCAGAAGCTCGGCCAGGCGCGCGGCGCTGCCGCGCAGATCCGCGAAGACGCGGCCGCCTACAAGAACCGGGTCGTGCAGGAGGCCGAAGGCGAGGCGCAGCGCTTCATCTCGGTCTATGACGAATATGCAAAGGCGCCGGAGGTGACGCGCAAGCGGCTTTACCTGGAAACAATGGAGAGGGTGCTGAAGGATTCGAGCAAGGTCATCGTCGAGCAAGGCAATGGGCAAGGAGTCGTTCCCTACCTGCCGCTGCCCGCATTGCAGCAGAAGGCGCCGGCACCGGCCGCCGGAGGAAACCAGTGATGGCCAACCGTCTTCCCGTCATTGCGGTCATCGCCGCGGTCATCCTGTTCCTGCTCTATTCGTCTGTCTTCGTCGTCAATGCGCGCCAGCAGGCGCTGGTGCTCAGGTTCGGCGAAATCGTCGACGTCAAGAACCAGCCAGGCATCTATTTCAAGGCGCCGTTCTCCTTCTTCGATGCCGACACCGTGCAGCTGATCGAAAACAGGGTCCTGCGCTTCGACCTCGACAACATCCGCGTCCAGGTTTCGGGCGGCAAGTTCTATGAGGTCGATGCCTTTATCGCCTATCGTATCTCGGATCCGCGCGTGTTTCGCGCCGCGGTCTCCGGCCAGATCGAACTGGCCGAGGCCCGGCTGAGGACGCGTCTCGACGCCGCCTTGCGCCGCGTCTACGGCCTGCGCGACTTCGAGGCGGCACTCTCGGAAGAGCGCGCCGTGATGATGCGCGAGGTACGCGATCAACTGAGGCCCGACGCCACCTCGCTTGGCCTGCAGATCGAGGATGTCCGCATCCGCCGCACCGATCTCACGGCTGAGGTCTCGCAGCAGACCTTCGACCGCATGAAGGCCGAACGTCTCGCCGAAGCCGAGCGGCTGAGGGCGCGAGGCAATGAGGCAGCGCAGCGGATCAGGGCCCGCGCCGACCGCGAAGTGGTGGAAATCGTCGCCGAAGCGCAAAAAGAGTCTGAAATCCTGCGTGGTGAAGGTGAAGCCCAGCGCAGCGCGACGTTTGCCGGGGCCTATCAGCGCGATCCGGCCTTCTTCGATTTCTATCGATCGATGAATGCCTATGGCACGGCGCTGAACAGCACCGGAACGACGATGGTGCTGTCGCCGAATTCCGAGTTCTTCCGCTTTTTCCGCGACCCGAACAGCAAGGAAACGCTCGCGGCACCGGCGGCACCACCGCCAGCGCCGCCCGCTCCCGCCGCGCCAGCGGCACAGCCAGGCACCGGCCAGTAGGGCCGGTGCAGGGGAAGCCGGCGTAACGGAGGATTTATCCTCTGGCGGTAGCCGTAGCCGCAAACGTGCCTTATTTCTTGCCAACATGACGCGACGCGGCGTTTTTGCCGAAGCGCTTTTTTAGAACACCCGGAGGCCTTTCGATGACATCCACTACCCTTCTGCGTGCAGCGAGGCGGACGTTCATCGCCGGGGCCGCTGCGCTTCTGGTCGGCGCAGTTGCCGTTCCGTCGTTCGTGACGCCGACAGTGGCAGCCGACGGGCCACCCTCGGTTGCCGATCTCGCCGCCGGCCTGCTCGGCGCGGTGGTCAACATCTCGACTTCGCAGACGGTGAAGGGCACGGAGGGTCCGGGCGCCGTGCCGATGCCGCAGCTCCCGGAAGGCTCACCCTTCCAGGACTTCTTCGACGATTTCTTCAAGAACCGTGGCGGCGACAAGGGCGGCGGCGGGCAAAAGGTGCAGTCGCTGGGCTCCGGCTTTGTGGTCGACGCCGAGCAGGGCATCGTGGTGACCAACAACCACGTCATTGCCGATGCCGACGACATCGAGGTGAATTTCTCCGACGGGGTGACGCTCAAGGCGACGCTGGTCGGCACCGACACCAAGACCGACGTCGCGGTGCTGAAGGTCGATCCGAAAGGGCACAAGTTGACAGCGGTGAAGTTCGGCGATTCCAACACGATGCGTGTCGGCGACTGGGTGATGGCGATCGGCAATCCGTTCGGTCTCGGCGGCACGGTGACGGTCGGCATCGTCTCGGCGCGCAATCGCGACATCAATTCCGGCCCGTATGACGACTTCATCCAGACCGATGCCGCGATCAACCGCGGCAATTCCGGTGGACCGCTGTTCAACAGCAGCGGCGAGGTCATCGGCATCAACACGGCAATCATCTCGCCGTCGGGAGGCTCGATCGGCATCGGCTTCTCCATTCCGTCGCAGCTCGCCTCGGGCGTAGTCGACCAGCTTCGCCAGTTCGGCGAGACGCGGCGCGGCTGGCTCGGTGTGCGCATCCAGCCGGTGACCGACGACATTGCCGAAAGCCTGGGCATGGCGACCGCCAAGGGCGCGCTGGTTGCCGGCGTCATCAAGGGCGGACCGGTCGACAACGGCACCATCCAGGCCGGCGACGTCATCATCAAGTTCGACGGCAAGGACATCCATGAAATGCGCGACCTGCCGCGCGTCGTGGCGGAAAGCCCGGTCGGCAAGGCGGTCGACGTGATCATCGTGCGCAAGGGGGTCGAGCAGACCGTGAAGGTGACGCTCGGCCGACTCGAGGACGGCGAAAAGCTTGCCAGCGGCGGTGAAAACGGCAACACCGACCAGGACGATGCCGACAAGGCGCCTGCCGTTTCGACGGCTGCCGTGCTTGGCATGACGATCGGCGAGCTCAACGACGAGACGCGCACGAAATTCGGCATCGCCGCCGACGTCTCCGGCGTCGTCGTGACCGACGTCACCAAGGATTCAGCCGCTGCCGAACGCGGCATCCAGCCGGGCGAGGTGATCACCGAGATCGCGCAGGAATCGGTCGCCACGCCCAAGGACGTCATGGACCGGATCGGCGCGCTGAAGGAGCAAGGGCGCAAGAACGCGCTTTTGATGCTGGCGTCGAAGACCGGCGAGCTGAGGTTTGTGACAATCCGGATGGATTGAGTCCGGAAGAGCCTGTAACACTCTGATCTTGAAAAGAAAAAGGGCGGCTAGCGGGCCGCCCTTTTTCTTGCTTGCCAGTCTGTGCGTGACAGCCTGTAGAAGACATGTCGCCTGAGTGCGGTGTGGCTGTCCGGGACACCGGGATGGTCGAAGTCGGAGGCCGGGTCGGCGATCATGTTCAGGCGCTCCATGACGGCAGTGGACCGGCTGTTATCCTTGACGGCGAAGGACACGATTTCGTGGAGGCCAAGTCTTTCAAAGCCATAGGTGAGCCAGGCTTCGGCTGCTTCGGTGACATAGCCGCGGCCCCAGAATTCGGGTGCCAGCCGCCAGCCGATCTCGATCGTGCCGGGCGGCAGGAAGGGCAAATGATCGGTTCGGGTTATGCCGACGAAGCCGATGCATTCACCTGTGGCTGTGATCTCAGCGGCCGCGAAGCCGAAGCCGTTGCGATCGATAGCGGCGCGCAACTCCTCCATCTTGGCGTCAGCCTGGGCGCGGTCGCGGCGAAACGGAAAGAATTCCATGACGCGCTCGTCGGAATTGATGCGATGGAAGAGCTCGCGGTCACGATCTTCCCAGTTGCGCAGGATCAGGCGCTCGGTGCGGATCGGCGTCATTCGACAAATTCTTTCCGGCGATAACCCTGCAGATAAAGCAAGGCGGTGAGGTCGCCGTGGTCGATGCGGATCTTTGCCTCGGCTGCCACGGCCGGCTTGGCGTGCAAGGCGACGCCGATGCCGGCAAGACGGATCATGTCGAGATCGTTGGCGCCATCACCCACGGCAATGGCATCGGCAGGCGTCAGGCCGAGGCGGGCGGAAATCTCGATAAGGGCTTCGGCCTTGGCGGCGCGGCCGAGGATCGGCTCGGCGACCAAGCCTGTGAAGCGGCGATCCTGCTCGATCAGCCGGTTGGCGCGATTTTCGTGAAAACCGAGCAATGCTGCGATGCGGGTGGTGAAGATGTCGAAACCACCGGAAATCAGCGCCGTCCAGGCGCCGTTGGCCGCCATTGTTTGGACGAGCGTGCGACCGCCGGAGGCAAGCGTCAGGCGATTGTCGATGATGCGGTCGATGATTGCGGCATCGAGACCCTTAAGCAGCGCCACGCGCTCGCGCAAGGCCGGCTCGAATGCGATCTCACCGTTCATCGATCGCGCCGTGATGGCGGCGACGCGATCCTTGACGCCGATCTCGTCGGCAAGCTCGTCGATGCATTCCTGCTCGATCATCGTCGAATCCATGTCGGCGATCAGGACCTTCTTGCGCCTGTTCTCAGCCGGTTGGACGGCCACGTCGATGGGTTCGGAAGCAAGCGCGGCATGCAGGCGGGCCGTTATTTCGGAAGCTTCGGCGGTCTCTGGCAAATCGAGCTCGCAGGCGATGCCTTCGGCCAGCCAGCGAACAGCGCTTGCGCCGACCAACCGCGAGGCCATATTCGCTAGCGTCGGCGTCAATGCGCGGCGGGCGGGATGGGATAGAAGCGTGGCGATCAGCGGCATCGAAAATTCCAGCAGACAGGCGGGCGAAGGTCGCGTGAAGAACGCGATCCTGATAGCCGGGCCGACCGCCAGCGGCAAGTCGGCACTCGCACTCGACCTCGCCGAGCGCAATGGCGGTGTCATCGTCAACACCGATTCCATGCAAGGCTATTCGGTGCTCGACGTGCTGACGGCGCGGCCTGGTCCTGCCGAACTCGCCCGCGTCCCCCACTTTCTTTATGGACACGTCGATCCGTCCACCGCCTATTCCACCGGCGCCTGGTTGCGTGATGTCATGAAGCTGATCGACGACGGCACGCTTTCGGCGCGGCAAGTGATTTTCGTCGGCGGCACCGGGCTTTATTTCCGGGCACTCACGGAAGGTATTTCGGAGATGCCCGACATTCCGCAGTCGATCCGCGAGCGCTGGCGCTACGAGCTCCAGGAACAGGGCGCGGTGAGATTGCACCGCATCCTGTTGCGCGAGGATTCTGCGGCCGGCATGGTGCTGAAGCCGACGGATGGCCAGCGCATCGTGCGGGCGCTGGAGGTGCTCGACGCGTCGGGCCGTTCCATCCTGGACTGGCAGGCCGCGCGTGGCCAGCCGTTGATCGACAGAAGCAGCGCGCGCTTTTTCGTCATCGAGCCGGAGCGGGCGGCGCTGGTGGAGCGGATCGATGCCCGCTTCGACCGCATGCTGGACAAGGGGGCATTGGACGAGGTGAAGCAGCTTTCAGTGCTCGGCCTCGATCCCGACCTGCCGGCGATGAAGGCAATCGGTGTTCGCGAGCTTCAGGCCGCGCTGGCCGGCGCCATCAGTTTTCCCGAGGCTATCGAGCGTGCGAAGATCGCGACGCGGCAATATGCAAAGCGGCAGGCGACCTGGTTCAGGCACCAATTGGGTCCGGAATGGCACAGGTTGCGTCCCGGTGAGGGGATCAACTGGGTGATCTCACCCCCTCCTTCGAGCGCAACCTGAAAAGTCGACATCGAAGGGACATTTCGCGTTGAAGTTGTCCAGGTTAACTGTCCGTAAGCTCCCGCATGCCATAAGATCGATAGGAACTTTTCAACGGGGAGCAGATGCGTTTCCACAAGGCGGAATCAGCGTTTTTCGTCTTTATTTTTGTGATCCTGGCCGCCGGCCTGGTGACGCTTTACGCCTATGGACTCCTGCAAACCCTGGCGGCCGACATTAGCAATACGCCTTCGGAACTCGATGAAATCGTCTATCTCAACAAGCTGCTGTTTGCGATCGGCGTGCTGCTGGCGACTGCGCTGTTCTTCGGCATTTTCTTCATCTATCCGCTGATCCGAAAGCAGGCGACGGAAGAAGGCAAGCTGCGCGCGATGACAGTTTCACTCAGTGCGCGCTCGGAGACGCTGGAGCACGCGGCGCTGACCGACAGCCTCACCGGCATGCAGAATCGGCGCTATTTCGACGATGCGCTGAAAGAATATCTCGAGGAGTTTCGCCGCATCGAAAAACCAGTCGGGCTGATGATCCTCGATCTCGATCACTTCAAGCAGGTCAACGACAGCCACGGCCACGATGTCGGCGACGAGGTGTTGCGGGCCGTCGCCAACTGTCTCAAGGACATGACACGCTATCACGACGTGGTGGCGCGCCTGGGCGGCGAGGAGTTCGCGGTGGTCACGCCCAATATGGACGCCGAGCTGCTATCCAAATTCGCCGAGCGCATCCGCAAGGCGATCGCCAGCATGTCGGTGCTGACAGGCAATGTCCGACTGAAAATCACCACCAGCGTCGGGCTTGCCGTCTGGGACCGCAAGGAAACCGCCGAGGAGTTCTATCGCCGCGCCGACCGCCAGCTCTATGAGGCAAAGAGGCAAGGCCGCAACCGCGTCTGCGCCTGAATCCCGTCATTAAATTCGTGATGCTGGCCGTCTAGTGCCGTTTTCTGTGCTTCCGGTGCTTGCAGACCGACGTCGCCAAATAAGCTGAGACGGCGCCTTGCAGGGCTTGTGGGAGATAGAGGTGTTGCCGTGATCAAATCCGACCTCTCCGATCTTTACCGAGGCTATATTGCATGTCTGAACAAGCAGGATTGGCCAAATCTGGGGCAGTTTGTTCATGATGAAGCGATCCACAACGGTCGGCCGCTCGGATTATCCGGGTACCTCGAAATGTTGGAGAGAGACTTCGATGAAATTCCGGACCTTTACTTCGACATTCGGCTATTGGTTGCCGATCCGCCTTATATAGCGAGCCGGCTAAGCTTCAACTGCACCCCAAGGGGAATGTTCCTTGGGCTCGATGTAAGCGGGAAGAGAATTTGGTTTACCGAGAACGTATTCTATGAGTTTCAGAGAGGGAAAATTCGCCAGGTATGGTCCGTTATAGACAAGGCAGCCATCGAAGTTCAGCTTTGATGGTTGCCGACGCACCGATGAGGTCTGCCTAAACGTCGCTCGGCTCAATCGTTCTGGGGACGCAGGCCGAAGGTCGCCGGCTTGAGGCCGTAGCGCAAGTCGAAATCCTCGTCCCGCTGGGTACGTACGGCCGGCGGTTTGCGATAGTCGGAATCGCCGGCCTGCCGGCCCGGATCAATGACTTCCGCGAACGCCATTGCCTGTTGTGGTCTAGGCACGTTGCGCAGCCGTTCGACGATCGCAACGAGGTCGACATCGTTGCCGGTTTCGGAGGGCAAGGCGTCCTCGCGCTTGGCCGTGCCGGGGATCAAATCCTCGGAGAGTTTTTCGAATTTCATCCGCATCGTCGTCGCCACGCCTTCTCCGAAGGCAATGGCCTCGCGCTGCCCCATGGAAGACAGGAACGCCAGCGTCGAAGCCGAGGAATCGGCGATCGCCGAGCGGATGATCGCCTGGTCCTGCTCATTGGCGAGCCGCATGGCGAAGAACGTCGAGCACTGCGACAGGATGGTCGGATCAAGCTCGCCCGGGCGCTGGGTGACGACGCCGAGATAACAGCCATATTTGCGGCCTTCCTTGGCGATGCGCGACAGCGCGTGCCGGGTCGGCGCGAAACCGAGGCGCGGATCGGCCGGCATATAGCGATGCGCTTCCTCGCACAGGAAGAGCAGCCGCAAGCGGCCTTCGCTCCACAACGCCAGGTCGAACGCCAGCCGCGCCAGCACCGAGCATACGGAATTGACCACCTCGGACGGCATACCGGCCATTTCGAAGCAGGTCACCGGGCGGCCGTGATGCGGCACGCGGAAAATGTTGCCGATCGTCTCGTGAATGGTGTCCTCGATCAGGCGCGAGTTGAACATGAAACGGTAGCGCGGATCGGATGCCGCCGATTCGATACGTGTCTTCAGTGACCTGAGGGTTGGACGATCGTTCTTGCTTTCCAGCAATCCCATGCGTTCGTCGACCAGTTTGATGAGGTCGGCAATGCGATAGGGTACCGGCGCGTCGGCGGTCAGCGCGTCGGTGCTGCGCCGCAGGTAGTTGCCGGTGTTCGGATTGCGATAGAGGTTCTTGGCCGCGGGAATGAGATCGCGCAAGGCGTCGACCTCTTCCGGCACCGTCTCGCGGCCGCGAAACAGCACCTCGGCGAATTCCTCGAGTTTGAACATCCAGAAAGGCAGGTCGAGCGTCGTCGAATCGACCCTAAAGCAATATTCGGGCAAGGACGCGGCGAACTCGTTGTGTGGATCCAGGATGAGCACGCGCAGGTCGGGCCGGGCGGCGATCGACTTGCGCAAGAGCAGCGAGACGGCGGTCGATTTGCCGACCCCGGTCGTGCCGACAATGGCGAAATGGCGCGCCAGCGTATCGTCGATGGCAATATTGGCGTCGATGGCCTCGTCCTGCGACAGCGTGCCGATGGTAATCGAATGACGCCCGGCGAGATCGTAGACGGCCTGTAGGTCGCGGCTGCGGATACGATGGGCAATGGCGCCGATATGCGGATAGGTCGTGATGCCGCGGTCGAATACCGGCTTGGCGCCGGGTTCGGCGCCGTCGCGCACCTCGCCAATCAATTCGATGCTGACCTCGATCGGATTCTGGCCCTCGCTGCTCCAGGCACGATCCGACTTGCCGATTTCGTAGACCAGTCCGACGGTTCGTGATGTACCGAGATTGATCGAGATCATCTTGCCGACGCTCCATAGGCCGGTGACCGTGCCTTCGATATCGTCGGCATAGGCGCTGATGGTGGCGCGCGCGCCATCGCATTGCACGACATTGCCCAGAATCCGCTTGTCGTTCTGCTCCGCCCTGCGGCGCTCCAGCAAAGTCGGTTCTCCAATGGAGGTTTCGCGTTCGACGAGCATGGACAGGCCGATCCCCTTTTCCCAAACAATGAGCCTAGGCGGATGGGGTTAAGGTGGGGTGAGGCCGGATGGTTTAGCGGACGTTAAGGGGTTTGCGAAAACTGGACGAAACGGCCGTTGCCCGAGCGCGGGATTTCGCTATAGTGGATGAATGGATAATATAGCGAACGATATCTCATCGACTATCGGCAGAAGGATACACGCCGAAAGGGTGGCTCGCAGCTGGTCCCTGGCGGATTTGGCGGAGCAGTCCGATGTCTCGAAAGCCATGCTGAGCACGATCGAGCGCGGCATGACGAGCCCGACGGCGGCACTCCTCGTGCGCATTGCGGCCGCGTTCGGCATGACGCTTTCCACTTTGATCGCAAGGGCGGAGTTGCAAGGCGGTGGCCTGCTTCGCGAACGTGACCAGCCGGTCTGGCGCGATCCGGCTACGGGTTATGTGCGGCGGCACCTTTCGCCGGTTTCGGACATGCCGCTCGAACTGATCCGGGTCAAACTGCCGGCGGGCGCCAAGGTGAGCTTCCCGGCGGCCTCCTATGCCTTCATCAGACAACAGATCTGGCTGATCTCCGGGCAGCTGGAATTCGTCGAGGGCGACATCGTTCACAGGCTCGAGCCCGGCGACTGCCTGGCGCTCGGCGCGCCATCCGATTGCGTCTTCCACGCTCCGGGGCCGGACGCCGCCGACTATCTGGTTGCGTTGGCCAGGAGCTGAGACGATGGCGCGCCGTCCGAAACGTTCCGACAATGGCGGTCCGCCGCTCGACGACTACGACGGTCCGCCTTGGGGCAAGGGAGACCCCTATATCTTTCTTGCCTGGCGGACCGCCCATGCCCAGGCATGGAAAGTGCCGAGCCGCGAGATCATGCTGATGCGGCTGGACAAGGCCGAGCGGCTAGGCCTGACCTATGAGGAATACACGCTCGAACTGCTGGAACGCGGGCGACATCTGCAAGAGGAAGACGCCGAGCGCATCGGAGAAATCCGCCGAGCCAGGAAGCGGAAGCGGACCAGTCATTTCGGCTGACGGTGCAGGCCATGCTGCCGCTCGATGCACTGCCGTTCCCGTTGCACACAGAGGAGACCACATGGATTCAATAGAAATCAACCTGCTCAGCAATACTGCCGGAACGAAAAAAATGCTGGTCGATTTGCTGATCGGCACGGTTGCCGCCGGCGGCTCGGTCAGCTTCATGCGTCCCTTGGCGCCGGAGATGGCTGCAGCCTTCTGGAACAAGTCGCTTCAGGCGGTCGCCAGAGGCGAAAGGGCGGTGCTCGGGGCCTGGAACGGCGAGGCTCTGATCGGCACCGTCACCGTGCTGCTCGACTGCCCTCCCAACCAGCCGCACCGGGCCGAGATCGCCAAGCTGATGACCCGCCTCAATTATCGCGGCAAGGGCGTCGCAACCCGCCTGATGGAGGCGGCGGAAGCCGTTGCCATGGAGAAAGGCCGCACGCTGTTGGTGCTGGACACGGCAAAAGAGGAGGGGGCTTCCGGCCTCTATGAAAAGCTCGGCTTCACGCTGGGCGGCGAAATACCAGATTATGCGCTGAAGCCGCATGGCGGGCTGACGGGCACCCTCATCTACTGGAAGCGCATTGGTACAGTCTGATATCCGGCCCGCGCACATTCGCCGTTGACAGCACCATCAAACCAATTCTATTGTCCGCGACCATGAAAACGGCACTCATTCTCGTAGGAAAGCGCGTGGGCAAGGCGGTGTAACCGCCAGGCGGTGACCTCCCATGCGCAAGACACAGGCTCCCTCGGGGGCCTTTTTTATTGCCCGAAACACGACTAAACGACCAGCAATCGCCCGATGGCGAACAGTACGGGACCAGACCGATGAGCAGTGGACAGAATGAGCGGCGCGAAACGCCAAGAACCGAGATGACTGGCGCCGAAATGGTGGTGCAGGCGCTGAAGGACAATGGCGTCAAGCATGTTTTCGGCTATCCGGGAGGCGCGGTTCTGCCAATCTACGATGAAATCTTCCAGCAGGACGAGGTCGAGCACATCCTCGTTCGCCACGAACAGGGCGCTGGCCACGCGGCGGAAGGCTATGCGCGCTCGACCGGCAAGGCCGGCGTCATGCTGGTGACCTCCGGGCCGGGCGCGACAAATGCGGTGACGCCATTGCAGGATGCGCTGATGGATTCGGTCCCGCTGGTCTGCCTGACCGGCCAGGTGCCGACCTCGCTGATCGGCTCGGATGCGTTCCAGGAGTGCGACACGGTCGGCATCACGCGGCCCTGCACCAAGCACAACTGGCTGGTGAAGGACGTCAACCAGCTCGCGGCAACGATTCACGAGGCCTTCCATGTGGCAACGACAGGGCGCCCCGGTCCGGTCGTCGTCGACATCCCTAAGGACGTTCAGTTCGCCAAGGGCATCTATGTTCCGCCGCAGACGGCGCCGCGCACCAGCTACCAGCCGAAGGTCCAGGGCGACCTGGAGAAGATCAAGGCGGCGGTCGAGCTGATGGCCGGCGCCAGGAAGCCGATCATCTATTCGGGCGGCGGCGTCATCAATTCCGGCCCGGAGGCGAGCCATCTGCTGCGCGAGCTGGTCGACCTGACCGGCTTCCCGATCACCTCGACGCTGATGGGCCTTGGCGCCTATCCGGCGTCGGGCAAGAACTGGATGGGCATGCTCGGCATGCACGGCACCTACGAAGCGAACATGGCGATGCACGATTGCGACGTCATGCTCTGCATCGGCGCGCGCTTCGACGACCGCATCACCGGGCGGCTGACAGCGTTTTCGCCGAATTCGAAGAAGATCCACATCGACATCGACCCGTCTTCGATCAACAAGAACGTCCATACCGACGTGCCGATCATCGGCGATGTCGGCCGTGTGCTGGAGGATCTTGTGCGACTGTGGCGGGCAACCGCCAAGGCCGACAAGAAGGCGCTTCACCCGTGGTGGGAGCAGATCGCCAAATGGCGCGCGCGCGATTCACTCGCCTACAAGATGAACCATGAGGTGATCATGCCGCAATATGCCGTCCAGCGGCTTTATGCGCTGACCAAAGACCTCGACACCTACATCACCACCGAGGTCGGCCAGCACCAGATGTGGGCGGCGCAGCACTATCATTTCGAGAAGCCGAACCGCTGGATGACCTCCGGCGGGCTGGGCACGATGGGCTACGGCCTGCCGGCCGCGCTCGGCGTGCAGATCGCGCACCCGGATGCGCTGGTCATCGATATCGCCGGCGACGCTTCGGTGCAGATGACGATGCAGGAGATGAGCGCGGCGGTACAGCACGAGGCGCCGATCAAGATCTTCATCCTCAACAACCAGTACATGGGCATGGTGCGGCAATGGCAGCAGCTGCTGCACGGCAACCGGCTGTCGCATTCCTATACCGAGGCGATGCCGGATTTCGTCAAGCTCGCCGAAGCCTATGGCGGCCACGGTATTCGCTGCGACAAGCCGGACGAGCTCGATGACGCCATCAAGGAGATGATCGCGGTCAAGAAGCCCGTCCTGTTCGATTGCCGCGTGGCGACGCTCGCCAACTGCTTCCCGATGATCCCGTCCGGCAAGGCGCATAACGAGATGCTGTTGCCTGACGAGGCGACCGACGAAGCTGTCGCCAACGCGATCGACGCCAAGGGCAGGGAACTGGTGTAGCCTGGTTCGAGAAAGCTGTGCGAAAACAGCAGATTAGCGTAAAAGTTTGAAATCGAGATTTATGTCATGAACGCACAGTTGCAACCGACCGGCTCCGCCTATTTCATCGCCAAGGAGACGGAAAAACCAGAGAACCACACGCTTTCGGTCCTGGTCGACAACGAGCCGGGCGTGCTTGCCCGGGTCATCGGCCTGTTCTCCGGACGTGGCTACAACATCGAGAGCCTGACGGTCTCGGAAACCGAGCACGAAAAGCACCTGTCGCGCATCACCATCGTGACGCGCGGCACGCCGCACGTGCTGGAGCAGATCAAGCACCAGCTTGAGCGCATCGTACCGGTGCACCGCGTCGTCGATCTCACCGTGCGGTCGCAGGAATTCGGACAGGAGCGGCCATTGGAGCGGGAACTCGCGCTCGTCAAGGTCGCCGGCACCGGCGAAGCCCGCGTCGAGGCGCTCAGGCTCGCCGATGCATTCCGCGCCAGCGTCATCGATGCCAACACCGAGCATTTCATCTTCGAGATTACCGGCAAGGGCTCCAAGCTTGATCAGTTCATCGCCATCATGAAGCCGCTCGGCCTGGTCGAAATCTGCCGTACCGGAGTGGCGGCGATGAACCGCGGCCCGCAAGGGATGTAGTCATCCAGCTTGGCTCTATCTCGTCGCTTTGCCACCGATCGCATTGAATAGGGGAACGGCATGACATTCGACGCATTCTTCGCCTTGCTGGTCTATGCCTTCGTGACCTCGATCACGCCGGGTCCGAACAATTTCATGCTTTTGGCCTCGGGTGTGAATTTCGGCTTGGTCAAGACCGTGCCACACATGCTCGGTATCGGCTTCGGCTTCCTCGTGCTGTTGCTTGCCGTAGGCTTCGGGCTTGGGGCCGTGTTGACGGCCTTTCCGGTGCTGCATACCGGGTTGAAGATCGCCGGCGGCCTCTACCTGCTTTATCTGGCCTGGAAGATCGCCATGTCGCGCTCGCTCGGCGGCGAAGGCGAGGCGAAGGGCCAGCCGATGCGCTTCATCGAGGCTGCGGCTTTCCAGTGGGTCAATCCTAAGGCCTGGGTGATGGCGATTACGGCCATGGCCGTCTATACCAATCCGGAACGCCCGTTTGTGTCCGTGGTGCTGATCGCGGCCGCTTTCGCCGTCGTCATGCTGCCGAGCATTTCGACTTGGGCCGGTTTCGGCATGGCGCTGCGCGGTTTTCTGGCTGATGCGGTGCGGCTCAAATGGTTCAACATCGCCATGGGCGTGATGCTTGCGGCGACGCTGTGGCCGATGCTGCTTTAGCTGCCGTTTTATTGTGCACTGCACATTAAATCTTCGTAATGACGACTTTTGGCCCTTTTTCGCCTTCGGCATCCTCTATTATCTGGCAAAAGCGCGGCAAGAGGCTGCGAGTTGAGCTAGACTGCGGCCACCGGATAGCGGCGTGTCGGATCGAGAGGCCTTTTGTCGATGCGCGGAAAGATCGTATTTGCGGTGATTGCTGCAGCCTGCGTTGCCGCGGCGGCGTGGCTTTATCATTCGCCCACCGCAATGAGCGGTCTTCAGCAGATGCTGTCGGCGAAGCAGACGACGGCGGCGGCGGACAAGCCCGCTGCAGCGGCAAATGCCGCGCGTTCGACTTCGGTGGTTGCCGCCACCGCCTCGACGGCCGATTTCCCGGTCCGGCGCTATGCCATCGGCTTTGTGTCCTCTCCCGCCGTGGTCAGCATCAACGCACGGGTCTCGAGCCAGATCGTCGCAATCGCGGTCAAGGACGGACAGATGGTGAAGGCCGGCGACCTTCTGTTCTCGCTGGACGATCGCTCGTTGAAGGCGCAACTGGCACGCGATCAGGCGACGCTCGCAAAAGACCAGGCGCTGCTTGCCAGCGCCACGGCCGATCTTCAGCGTGCCAAAAATCTCGTCGCCAGGCAGGCCGGAACACAGCAGACCTATGATCAGGCCGTCGCGGCGCAGAAATCCGCCGCGGCCACCGTCGACGCCGACAAGGCGACGATTGATGCGGACGAGGTCCAGCTTGGCTTTGCCACGATCAAAGCGCCGATTTCCGGCAGGCTTGGCGCGGTCAGCGTCGCGGTGGGCGACCTCGTCACCACCAGCAACGGCAGCAGCACGTCGACGCCGCTGGTGACGATCACGCAGGTCGACCCGCTGCAGGTGAACTTCAATCTTCCCGAAAGCGATCTTGCCTTACTGCACAAGGCGCTGGCGGCGCCGCAGCAAGGCGCGGTGACGCTGACCAAGGACGGCGACCCGAAGCCGATCGGCAAGGGAACGCTGGATTTCGTCGATTCCAGCGTGGACACGGCATCCGGCACGATCGCAACGCGGGCCAGTGTGCCCAACGCCGATCTTTCGCTGTGGCCGGGCCAATACGTCAATGTCGTGCTCGATGCCGGCATCATGCCGCAAATGACGTCCGTTCCGACGGTCGCCGTCCAGCCCAGCCAGAAGGGCCCGTTCGTCTATGTGATCAAGCCGGACAACACCGTTGAAATGCGGCCCGTGCAGGTCGCGCTGACAGAAGGCGCCAACACCGCGATCAGCCAAGGATTGAAAAGCGGCGAGCGTGTCGTCGTCGAAGGCCAGACCAAGCTGAAAAACGGCGCGGCGGTGCGCGAAGGCAAGGCCTCGAGCGGCACCGGCGACCAGGCGGCTCCGAAGGTCGCCGAGGCCGACAGGACGGGCGGAACACAGCCATGATTTCCGAATTCTGCATCCGCAGGCCCGTCGCCACGCTGCTCATGTCGTTCGCCTTGGTTCTGGGCGGGCTATTTGCTTACAAATTCCTGCCGGTCGCGGCGCTGCCAAGCGCGGAATTTCCGGTTGTCAATGTCTCGGCCTCGCTGCCTGGGGCCTCGCCGGAAACCATGGCGACCTCGGTGGCAACGCCGCTGATCAAGCAGTTTGCCACTATCGCCGGCATCGATTCGATCTCGACGACCAATTCGCTCGGCACGACCTCGATTGCCATTCAGTTCGTGCTCAACCGCGACATCGATGCAGCCGCCGCCGATGTGCAGGCGGCGATCGCACGCACGCAACGACAATTGCCGCCGGAGATGACCAGCCCGCCGAGCTATCGCAAGGTCAATCCAGCCGACGCGCCGATCCTGCTGATGTCGCTGGTCAGCGACACCATTCCGCTGACCGATCTCGATGCCTTTGCCGAGAATGTGATTTCGCCGTCGCTGTCGACGATCGACGGCGTTGCGCAGGTTTCGATCTACGGCCAGCAGAAATATGCCGTCCGCGTCCAGATCGATCCGACGGCGCTCGCCGCACGCGGCATCTCGATCGACCAGCTGCAGACGGCCATTGCCTCGGCCAACAGCAACACGCCGCTCGGCGTGCTCAAGAACAACAAACAGCAGTTGACCATCACGGCGAACACGCAGCTGACCAATGCGGCGGGATTCTCCAACATCATCATCGCCACCAAGAACGGCCATCCGGTGCGGCTCGGCGAGGTGACCCGCGTCATCGATTCGGTCGAGACCACGACGACGGCAAGCTGGTATGACGGCACCCGCGCCATCATCATGGCGGTGCAGCGTCAGCCGGATGCCAATACCGTCGATGTCGTCGACCGCGTCAAGGCGATGCTGCCTTCCTTCGAGGGTCAGATGCCGGCAGCTGCGAGCATCCAGTTGCTCAACGATCGCTCGACATCGATCCGCGAGGCGGTCGACGACGTGCAGTTCACGCTCCTGCTCACTATCGCGCTGGTGGTGATGGTGATCTTCCTGTTCCTGCGCCGGGTGACGGCGACGGTGATCCCGGCCGTGGCGGTGCCGATTTCGCTCATCGCCACTCTGGGCGTGATGTACCTGTTCGGCTTTTCCATCGACAACATCTCGCTGATGGGACTGACGCTGGCGGTCGGCCTTGTCGTCGACGACGCCATTGTCATGCTGGAAAATATCTTCCGGCATATGGAGGAGGATGGGCTCTCGGCAATGGAGGCGTCGCTCAAGGGCGCCCGCGAAATCGGCTTCACCATCATCTCGATCTCGATCTCGCTGGTCGCCGTGTTCATTCCCGTGCTTTTGATGGGCGGCGTGATCGGGCGCATCTTCAACGAGTTCGCGGTGGTGGTGACGGTCGCCATCCTGGCATCGATGTTCGTCTCGCTGACGCTGACGCCGATGCTGTGCTCGCGGCTATTGTCGTTATCGAAAGCCGAGCAGAAAGCAGCGCACGGTGAAGGCCATAGACAAAACGTCTTCATGCGGGGCTATGACCGGCTGCTGACATTCTGCCTGCGCCACAATTTCCTGGTTTTCCTTGTCTTCCTGGTAACCGCCGGGCTGTCGGTGTGGCTGATCCAGATATCGCCGAAGGGCTTCTTCCCGCAGGAGGATATCGGCCAGGTCTCGGTGACGACCATCGCGCGCCAGGACATTTCGTTCGACGCCATGGTGAAGCTGCAGGGGCAAGTGGCTGATGTCTTCACCCATTCGCCCTATGTCGCGCATGTCGGCTGGTCGGCGGGCAGCGGAAACAATGCGCTCAACCAGGGCCAGCTCTTTGTGCAGCTGAAGGACAAGGACCAGCGCCCCAACATCGACAAGGTGCTTTCGGATCTGCGGCGCCAGCTTGCCAATGTGCCCGGCATCGAAACCTACATGCAGCCGGTGCAGAACCTGCGGCTCGGCGCGCGTTCTTCGGCGAGTGCCTACCAGCTTGCCGTGCAGGGCCTCGATACCGGCCTGACGAACGTCTGGGCGCAAAGGCTGACGGACGCGATGGCCGCCGATCATGCCGCCTTCACCGACGTGACCAATGACCTGCAGAACAACGCGCTACAGGCGACGCTGGTGATCGACCGCGACAAGGCGGCGAACCTCGGCGTCGATACCGACACGCTGCGCTCCAGTCTCTATGGCGGTTTCGGCACCCAGCAGGTGTCGACCATCTTCGGCTCGGCCGACAGCTACGACGTGATCATGGAGCTCGACCCGAAGATCGAGTGGTCGCCCGAGCGGATGCTGGCCATCAAGGTGAGAACGGCGAGCGGCAGCCTGGTGCCGCTCGGTGCGTTCGCTCGCGTCGATCGGACCGCCGGTGCTTTGACCGTCAACCAGCTCGGCCAGCTTCCGGCTGTGACCATCTCCTACAATCTGCCGCAGGGCGTGGCCCTCGGCGACAGCGTGAGCCACATCAACGCGCTGAAGGACAAGATCGGCATGCCGCCGACGATCTCGACCGCCTTCTCGGGCACGGCGAAGACGTTCCAGGATTCGCTTTCCAACCAGGGGCTGCTGATCGGCGGCGCGATCCTGACCATCTATATCGTGCTCGGCATGCTCTATGAGAGCTTCATCCATCCGCTCACCATCCTGACCGGGCTTCCATCGGCGGTGCTCGGCGCGCTGGTGGCGTTGCGGCTGGCGGGGATGGATCTGTCGGTGATCGCGGTGATCGGCATCCTGATGCTGATCGGCATCGTCAAGAAGAACGGCATCATGATGATCGACGTGGCGCTCGAGCTCAGGCGCGAGGGAATGTCGCCTGTCGAATCCATCCACAAGGCCTGCCTTATGCGCTTCCGGCCGATCATGATGACCACGCTTGCCGCGCTGATGGGTACCATCCCGATCGCGCTCGGCACCGGCGCCAGCGCGGAACTGCGCCAGCCTCTCGGTGTGGCGGTGGTCGGCGGCCTCGTCGCCTCGCAGGCACTGACGCTGTTCGTCACCCCAGTCATCTACGTTTACATGGAGCATTTTTCCGGCTGGCTGGTCAGGCTGTGGACGCGGCGCCGGGGCGAGCCGAGTCCGGTCGAGGCGGTCGACCAGCCGTCGCTGTTTAACGACGAGGAAGAACCGGTGCCGCAGAAGGCGGCAGCTGAATAGCGCTGGCCCAAGCCGTGGTGCTTGCGGCCGGGTGTCCGCGATCGTAATTTGACGCCATGCAGCATAATCACGACCACGACAACGAGTTCGATCCGTTCGCGGCGCGGGTGCGCGCGCTGGAGACAATTCTCACCCGCAAGGGGCTGATCGATCCAGCGGCGATCGACGTTATCGTCGACACCTACGAGACCAAGATCGGCCCGCGCAACGGGGCAAAGGTGGTGGCGAAGGCCTGGGTTGATCCCGGGTTTGCCGCATGGCTGAAGCGTGATGCGACGGCGGCCATCGAATCGCTCGGCTACACCGGCCGGCAAGGCGAGCACATGCAGGCGGTGTTCAACACGGCCGACACGCACAACCTCGTCGTCTGCACACTATGCTCCTGCTATCCGTGGTCGGTGCTCGGCCTGCCGCCGGTCTGGTACAAGGCGCCGCCCTACCGTTCGCGCGCGGTGATCGATCCGCGCGGTGTGCTCGAGGAATTTGGGCTGAGCTTGCCGGCAACGACAACAATCCGGGTGTGGGATTCGACCGCCGAGCTGCGCTATCTGGTGGTGCCGATGCGGCCCAGGGACACAGAGGGCTGGGATGAGGCGCGGCTCGCCGATCTGGTGACGCGCGATGCCATGATCGGCACGGCGCTGGCGCGGGAACCGGCATGAACGGGCCGCAGGATCTCGGCGGCCAGATGGGTTTCGGGCCGGTCGCGCCTGAACAGGACGAACCCTATTTCCATGCCGATTGGGAAAGGCGGGCGCTGGGCGTGACGTTGTGCGCCGGCGCCATGGGCGCCTGGAACATCGACGAGAGCCGGCACGCGCGGGAATCGCTGCACCCGGCCGACTACTATGCGTCGAGTTATTACGAAATCTGGATCAAGGCGCTGGAGGTGTTACTCAAACGCCATGGTTTCGTCAGCGACCGCGATCTGGCCAGGGGCGATGCGGTCGACCCGGTAGCGACACCCAAGCGGGTCCTGAAGGCGCAAGACGTTTCGGCGGTGCTGGCCAAGGGCGGGCCTTGCGACCGGTCGGTCGCCGCCTTGCCGCGATTCAAGGCAGGCGACCTCGTGCGAACCAGGAACTTTCATCCGACCGGCCACACCAGGCTGCCGCGTTACGCGCGCGGCAAGCGAGGCGTCATCGAGGCCATGCGTGACGGCTTTGTCTTTCCCGACACCAATGCTCACGGTCAGGGCGAAAACCCGCAATGGGTCTATACGGTGGCTTTCACCGGCAGCGAAATCTGGGGCGAGGGCGCCGACCCGAAACTTGTCGTGTCCATCGATGCCTGGGAGAGCTACCTTGAACCGGCGTGAGACGGGCTCAGCCGCCACCGCGCTGCCCGCCGGTGTCGAGGCGCCAGTCTTCGCCCAGCCGTGGCAAGCAGAGGCCTTCGCCATGACGGTGGCGCTACACGACAACGGGCTGTTTTCGTGGAGCGAATGGGCGGACGCCTTGTCGGCCGAGGTGAAGCGGCCGGGCGCCGCGCGCGACGGTCATGACTATTACGAGCACTGGCTGGCCGCGCTAGAAAAGCTGCTTTCGGCCAAAGGCGTTGCCGGTAGGAGCGACGTCGACAGCCTTGCTGCTGCCTGGGAACGGGCCGCGCATGCTACGCCGCATGGCAAGCCGATCCTGCTGGAGAACGATCCACAGCGGGCTGGGTAAGCTGTCGTCGCCCGGCGTTGTTCTCTTTACGTTCCTCTTCGTCGCTGATAGCCTGGCCCTGTCGCAGCAGCGTAATTGCAGGCGATGAAGTTGATGGTGACGGCAGTCACCTTGTCTTTCCCTCGCGAATCCGGTCTGTCGCGCTGATGGAATTTTCTCCTCAACAGGACGAGGCGCTGAAGGCGGTGGCCGGCTGGCTGAAAGCCGGCAAGCCGCAGCTGTTCCGGCTGTTCGGCTATGCCGGCACCGGCAAGACGACGCTGGCGCGCTATTTCGCCGAGCATGTCGACGGCCAGGTGCAGTTCGCCGCCTTTACCGGCAAGGCGGCGCAGGTGCTGCGTTCCAAGGGCGCGGTCAATGCCCGCACCATCCATTCGCTGATCTACCGGCCGAAAGGCGAGGAATCGGTAGCGGACGAGGTGACCGGCAAAACCTCGATGTCGCCGACCTTTTCGCTCAACCGGCAGAGCCCGATCTCGCGGGCCAAGCTCGTCGTCATCGACGAATGCTCGATGGTCGACGAGCAGCTTGGCCGCGATCTGATGAGCTTCGGCACGCCGATCCTGGTGCTCGGCGATCCCGGCCAGTTGCCGCCGATCTCCGGCGGCGGCTTCTTCACCGAGCACGAACCGGACATTCTGCTCACCGAAATCCACCGCCAGGCGCGCGACAACCCGATCATCAGGCTGGCGCTCGATGTGCGCGAGGGCCGCGAGTTCATGCGCGGCGACTATGGCGCGGCGCAAGTGATCGGCAAGGAAGACGTCACCCAGGAATTGGTGCTGAAGGCGGACCAGGTGCTGGTCGGCACCAACCGCACGCGCCGTCGCTATAATCAGCGGCTGCGCGAGCTGAAGGGGTTCAACGCCGATTATCCGCAAGCCGGCGACAAGCTGGTCTGCCTGCGCAACGATCCAGCCAAGGGGCTGCTCAACGGCTCGCTGTGGAAGGTGATGACCTCGTCGCGCGAGACGGTCAAGCCCGGCATCAATCTGCTGGTCTCGCCGGAGGAAGACGATCCGGATCGCGGCGTCGCCAAGATCAAACTGCTCAAGGCGGCGTTCGAAGATCCGGACGCCGACATTCCCTGGCAGCAGAAGAAGCGCTTCGATGATTTCGATTATGGCTACGCACTGACCGTGCACAAGGCGCAGGGGTCGCAGTGGAACGAGATCGTGCTTTTCGACGAAAGCTGGGCATTCAAGGAAACCCGGCAGCGTTGGCTTTACACCGCCATCACGCGCGCGGCCGAACGGCTGACGATCGTCCGATAGGGCGGCCGTATCAGCGCTGGGCGATCGGTCTGGCGCCAAGCCATTCCCAGGCGGCGGTTTCGTCCTTAGCCTCGAAATGCCGGAGTTCGATAGGCAAAGAGGCTGGCAAGAAGGCTCTTGCCTCCGCTATCCAGTTCGGCTCACCGACCGCCGCGCAGCGGCCGATATGCTCCACCGCGTGAGCTATGCCCTGTTCGATCGTCTCGTCCGATACGTCGGTCCAGTCGACACCCTCATGATCGATCAGGCGCACCAGCACGTCGATTTTCGTGTGCAGCGCGTAGGCTGCCTCCAGCAATCCGAACAGGTTTTCGGCATCAGCCGCTGCGACATGGCCGACGACATCGATGGCGAAGAGGTCTTCGCGATCGGTATCGATGCGGCGGATCGCCGGCACGGCATCGAGAAAATTCAACAGGAAACTCCTTGCGCTCGATTTTCTTCGTTCCCCTGGAACACCTGAAACCCTCTGTCTGTTCCCCTTAAAGGCGCTATAGATGCGCGCCGAGATCAGCCTGGAACCGTGCAAATGCCTGCAAAGCTTTCCGTCAACCTCAATGCCATCGCCATGCTGCGCAACCGGCGGGACCTGCCGTGGCCAAGCGTGACGGGGCTCGGACGCATCGCCCTTGCCGCCGGTGCGCATGGGCTGACGGTGCACCCGCGACCCGACGAGCGGCACACCAGGCATTCCGATCTGCCTGAGATCAGGGCGCTGATCGACGACGAGTTCCCGAGTGCGGAATTCAACATCGAGGGCTATCCGACCGAGGAGTTCCTGGCGCTTGTGGAAAAGCATCAGCCGGAACAGGTGACGCTGGTGCCCGACGACCCGGTGCAGGCGACTTCCGACCATGGCTGGAACTTCGCCGCCGGGGCTGCGTTCCTGACACCGGTCGTCAAGCGCCTGAAGAAGGGAGGCTTTCGCGTATCGCTGTTTTCCGATCCGGACCCCGATGGCGTGAATGCCGCTCGCGACACCGGTGCCGACCGGATCGAACTCTATACGGGTCCATACGGCAGCTATCATTCCGATTCGGCAAAGGCGGCGAAGGAATTGGAGAAATTGGGAAAGACGGCGGATGCCGCTCTTGCTGCAGGGCTCCAGGTCAATGCCGGGCACGACCTTGTGGTCAGCAATTTGCCGGCACTGGCCAGGCGCATCCCGGCATTGGCCGAAGTGTCGATCGGACATGGGTTGACAGCCGATGCGTTGGAGTATGGCATGGCCGCAACGGTCAGGCGGTTTCTGAAGGCTTGTGGCTGGTAGAGAGAGGCGAGCCGATAGGCCGTGCGTTCCCGGCATGGCAGCGCGTCCTTTCCACCCCGCAGCATAGAGCACCGCACGTCTATGGGAGTGTCGTCCATGGCCCTTGCCCACGCCGGTAGCGAGGCAGAACCCATCGAGCAATCCAGCCACTCCACCGTCGAGCAGCACAGCACCAAGGTGCTGATGCTGGGCGCGCTGGGCGTGGTTTACGGCGATATCGGCACCAGCCCAATCTATGCATTTCGGGAAGCGCTGCACGCATCGTCGGGACCGGTAGCGCGCAACGACGTCCTTGGCGTGCTGTCGCTTATCGTCTGGGCGCTGACGATCATCGTCACGATAAAGTACGTCGCTTTCGTTCTCAGAGCCGACAACAAGGGCGAGGGCGGCACGCTGTCGCTGATGTCGCTTGCGCGCAGCGCTTATCCCAATGGAGCCAAGCTCATCCTGGGGATCGGGCTGTGCGGCGCGGCGCTGTTTTTCGGCGACGCCATTATAACGCCGGCCATCTCCGTGCTTTCGGCGGTCGAAGGCCTGGAAGTGGTGACCCCGACGCTGGAAACCTATGTGGTTCCGATCACGCTGGTCATCCTGGCAATGCTTTTTGCCGTGCAACGCTTTGGCACCGGCAGGGTGGCGGCCGTGTTCGGACCGGTGACGGCAGTGTGGTTCCTGGCGATCGGCGCCGCCGGGGTCTACCATCTGCTGGACGACCCGTCGGTCCTGCTGGCGATCAATCCCTATTACGCGGTCGCTTATCTGGCCAATACGCCCACCGGTGCCTTCGTCACGGTCGGGGCGGTGTTCCTGGCGGTCACCGGGGCCGAAGCCCTCTATGTCGACCTCGGTCATTTCGGGCGCAGGCCGATCGTGCTGGCATGGTTTTCCGTGGTGTTCCCTTGTCTGCTCCTCAACTATTTCGGACAAGGCGCGTTCGTTCTGGCCAACGGCGGCAAACCCACCAATCCATTCTTCCAGATGCTGCCTGATTGGGCGCTGATGCCCATGGTTGGGCTGGCCACGGCAGCGACCGTGATCGCCAGTCAGGCGGTGATCTCCGGCGCTTTCTCGCTGACCCGCCAGGCGGTGCAGCTCAATCTGCTTCCGCGCATCGAGGTGCAGCATACGTCCGAAATGCAATCCGGCCAGATCTACATGCCGCGCGTCAATCTGGTGGTTGCGCTGGGCGTGATGTTGCTGGTGGTCGGCTTTGGCGGTTCGAGTTCGCTGGCTTCCGCCTATGGCATTTCGGTGACTGGCGAAATGCTGATGACAACCATCCTGCTGTTTGTCGTGATGCGGTTCCGGTGGAAATGGCAGCTTGCACTGGCGGCGGCGCTCACACTGCTGTTTGGCACGATCGATACCGGATTTTTCCTCGCAAACATCGTCAAGATCCTCGAAGGCGGGTGGGTCTCGATAACAGTCGCTTGCGCCATGGGGCTGATCATGTCCACATGGATCCGCGGCACCCGCTATTTGTTCGACAAAACCCGCCGGAACGAGATTCCGCTGGATTTCCTTGCCGGCAATCTGCTGAAGAAGAAGCCGCATCTGGTGTCGGGCACCGCAGTGTTCCTGACCAGCGATCCGCTGAGCGCGCCGACCGCGCTGATGCACAGCCTCAAGCACTACAAGGTGCTGCACGAGCAGAATGTCATCCTTTCGGTGGTGACGGCACCGCAGCCGGTTGTGCCCGACAGCGAGCGCGTCAAGATGGAGACGGTCAACGAACTGTTCATGCGGGTGACGCTGACCTTCGGCTATATGGAGCAGCCCAACATCCCGCGTGCGCTGGCGATCTGCCGCAAGCAGGGCTGGAAGTTCGACATCATGACGACATCCTTCTTCCTGTCGCGGCGCTCGCTCAAGGCCTCGCCCAATTCCGGCATGCCGGTCTGGCAGGACAAGCTGTTCATCGGCCTGGCGCGCTCGGCGGCTGATGCGACGGAATATTTCCAGATCCCGACCGGACGCGTCGTCGAGATCGGGACGCAGGTGGCTATTTGAAAACGTGTCCGTTGCGACATTCCAGGTAGTCTGCCGATGGGACTGAGTCTGCCAAGTCGTGGAGGACTCGCAATATCGGGACGGAGCCATTACGTGACGGCACTTGATATTGCAGCGCAGCAAGCGTAGAGCACCGCCCGCTTATCGGAGTGTCGTCCATGGCCCTTACCAATGCTGGTAACGAGGCAGAACTTGTCGAACAATCGAGCCATTCTGAGGTCGAGCAGCACAGCACCAAGGTGCTGATGCTGGGCGCACTCGGTGTGGTTTACGGCGATATCGGCACCAGCCCGATCTATGCCTTCCGAGAGGCGTTGCATGCATCAGCCGGTGGCAACGTCGCCAACCGTGGCGACATCCTGGGCGTACTCTCGCTGATCATCTGGTCGCTGACGATCACCGTCACCATCAAATACATCATGTTCGTGCTTCGTGCCGACAATCGCGGCGAGGGCGGGGTGCTGTCGCTGATGGCGCTGGCGCGCAACAGTTTCCCGACCCGCTCGGCGGTGATCCTCGGCATCGGCATCGTCGGCGCGGCGCTTTTTTTCGGCGACGCAGTCATTACGCCGGCGATCTCGGTGCTGTCGGCGGTCGAAGGCATGAATGTCGTCACGCCGACATTCCAACCCTATGTGGTGCCGCTGACGCTGGCCATCCTGGCGATCGTGTTTGCGGTACAGCGGTTCGGCACCGGCGGCGTAGGATTGGTGTTCGGGCCAGTCACGGCGCTATGGTTCCTGGCCATCGGCCTTTCCGGCATTAACCACATCATCGCCGATCCGGAAATTCTGCTGGCAATCAGCCCGCATTACATCGTGTCGTTCCTGGTCAACTCGCCCGACGTCGCCTTCGTCACGGTTGGTGCGGTCTTCCTCGCCGTTACCGGCGCCGAGGCGCTCTATGCCGATCTCGGCCATTTCGGCCGCAAGCCGATCGTGCTCGCCTGGCTGGCAATCGTGTTCCCTTGTCTGTTGCTCAACTATGTCGGGCAAGGCGCCTTCGTGCTGGCAAATGGCGGCGTTGTCGGTCATCCATTCTTCGAGATGAACCAGGGCTGGACGCTTATTCCGATGGTCGTGCTGGCGACGGCGGCGACCGTGATCGCCAGCCAGGCGGTGATCTCCGGCGCTTTTTCGCTGACCAGACAGGCGGTGCAGCTCAATATGCTGCCGCGCTTCGTCATCCAGCACACGTCGGAAAAACAGTCGGGCCAGATCTATCTGCCGCGCATCAACCTGATGCTGGCGCTGGTGGTGATGTTGCTGGTGGTCGGCTTCGGCGAATCCAGCCGCCTGGCCTCGGCCTACGGTATTTCGGTGACCGGCAACATGCTGGTGACGAACATACTGCTTTTTGTTGTAATGACGCGCATCTGGAAATGGCCGCTCGGCGTCGCGGTCGCCCTGATGGCGGTGTTCGCCTTCGTCGATACCGGCTTCTTTGCAGCCAACATAGTCAAGGTGTTTGAAGGGGGCTGGTCCTCGCTTGCCATTGCCGCGGTTATTGTGCTGACCATGTGGACCTGGATCCGCGGCACCCGCTATTTGTTCGAAAAGACCCGCCGGAACGAGATTCCGCTCGATTTCCTTGCCGGCAATCTGCTGAAGAAGAAGCCGCATCTGGTGTCGGGCACCGCAGTGTTCCTGACCAGCGATCCGCTGAGCGCGCCGACCGCGCTGATGCACAGCCTCAAGCACTACAAGGTGCTGCACGAGCAGAATGTCATCCTTTCGGTGGTGACGGCACCGCAGCCGGTTGTGCCCGACAGCGAGCGCGTCAAGATGGAGACGGTCAACGAACTGTTCATGCGGGTGACGCTGACCTTCGGCTACATGGAGCAGCCCAATATCCCGCGCGCGCTGGCGATCTGCCGCAAGCAGGGCTGGAAGTTCGACATCATGACGACATCCTTCTTCCTGTCGCGGCGCTCGCTCAAGGCATCGCCCAATTCCGGCATGCCGGTCTGGCAGGACAAGCTGTTCATCGGGCTGGCGCGCTCGGCGGCCGATGCGACGGAATATTTCCAGATCCCGACCGGACGCGTCGTCGAGATCGGGACGCAGGTGGCTATCTAAACAAACGGCCGTGCCCCTTGAGGGCACGGCCATTGTGAGGCTCAGCTCACCAGAGCCGCCTTGTTTGCTTCAAGAAATTGCTTCAGCGGCTGCGGCTTCCTGCCGGACAGCGTCTCGACCGCGTCGGTCACCATGCTGATGCGACCGGAGCGGGTGTTGGTATCGAAGGAAACGATAACGGGGGCGAAAGCCTCGGGAACGCCGGCTGCCTTCAATCCCTCGGTCAGCGCTTCATCCGAAAGCTGGACAACTTCGATCGGCTTGCCGGTGATCTCGGTGACGAGGGCTGCAATTTCGGCCATCGTGTGGGCCTTGGGGCCGGTCAGCGTGTATGTCGTGCTTTCGGTTGCGCTCGAAGCGAGGCCGGCGGCAATCGCGGCAGCCATATCGTCGCGCGCGCCGTGGGCAATGCGGCCGTCTCCAGCGGACGTGTACCACTGCCCAGAGGCGATGGCGTGCGGCAGCGCCAGGAACAGGTTCTCCTGATACCAGCCGTTGCGGAAGATGGTGGAGGGGATACCGCTCGCCTTGATCGCCTGCTCGGTGCCGTGGTGATCGGGCGCAAACAGCACCGGCGATCCTGGCTCCGGATTGGGCATCGATGTGTAGAGCAGATGCGAAACACCCGCGCTTTTTGCGGCGGCGACCGCGGTCTCATGTTGCTTCAGGCGCTTGCCCGGAATGGCGAGCTCGTTTGTCGAAATGATCAGAACCCTGTCGGCGCCGGTAAATGCACTGGCCAACGATGCGGTGTCGTCGAAGTCGACCGTCCTGATGGTGACGCCTCGGGCTGCCAGATCGGCCAGATTTTCCGGATTGCGGGTAGCGGCGATGATGCGCTGAGGGGAGACCTTGAGCGTGTCAAGCAGATGATTGATGACGCCGCGGCCAAGCTGGCCGGAGGCGCCGGTGACGAGAAGGGTGTCGGTCATGAAAGGTCCTGACGTTGCGCCGGAGCGGCGGGTGCATATGTTAGTCTCAAAAAGAGACCAGCACTAAAATAGGAATTGACCCATCCTCGTAAAGAAGGCAGTTTTGCGGGAGGTAGGCACAGCCAGGGAACCAGCCATGGACGGCAAGATCGTCAATCTGAGATCGAAGCTCGAGATCTACAAAGCAGGCAGCGGTGGCGGAAACCTTGCGGATTGCCCGGTTCGCGACGTGATCCAGGGCATAAGCAACAAATGGAGTTCGCTGCTGATGGAGGCCTTGGCCGAGAAGCCGTACCGCTTTGGCGAGTTGCGGCGCCTCGTGCCCGATATTTCACAGCGCATGCTCACCCAGACGCTGCACGATCTGCAGCGCGACGGCTATGTGCATCGCGAGGTTTTTCCGACCAAACCGCCGAGCGTTGAATACAGCCTCACCGATCTCGGGCGCTCGATGTTTGGACCCTTGCACCAGCTGATCCAATGGGCCGAGCTCAATCACGGCGCTGTACGCGAGGCGCGGAAGGTTTTCGATGCTGCCGAAGGCTGAGTCTCAAGGCCGAGACAGCGGCTTGATTTAGCGACAACGCTGAAGGATTGTCCGGCCTGGGTCGGGTCGGGCAAATGGGCAATTCTCTGGACATCGCGATTGCCGGCGCGGCGATCAGTTACGCGCTCATCGGAACGGACGTATCGATACTGCGCTGGAGGCTTGCGTCCGCGGCAGGCTGGTGGCCAGTGGCAAGCATTCCGCCGGAAACGAATATCCTTGCCTCGATGATTACCGGCACTGTGATCAATCCATTCAAGCCGATCGGGCTTGCGGAAGCCCGGTGGCCGGATCGTTTCGGCGGATGATTTCCGAAAGGTGCGAGCCCTTCGCCTGTAGGAATGTATGGAGGCGTTGCGGATAATCGGGAGCGACCGCGTCCTTCACGGATGGGCGTTTGCGCAACGCCTCGCGCCACACCTGGACATGCGGCTTTCCGTCCAGGATGCCGAAATCGCCGATCCGGTCGAAGACGTCGAAATAGCGGAAAATCGGCCCGTAGACCGCGTCGACCAGTGAAAAGCGCTCACCGGCGAACCACGGCCCAACCGCGCCATTCGCCAGTTCCACTTCCAGGCGATCGAACACCGCCGATAGCGCCTCGCTTTCGGCGAGCAACGCGGCTTCCGTAGGCGCTGAATAGAAGCGACCGATGGCGCTGAGGATTGCCGAGCCAAACTCGATCCAGGCGCGATGTCGGGCACGGGCATAGGGATCGGTGGGATGCAGCGGATTGGGCTGGGTTTCCTCGAGGAATTCGAGGATGACGAGCGATTCGAAGATCACCGTTTCCTGGCCGTCATGCTCAACGCGAAGCAGCGGCACCTTGCCGAGCGGCGATATCGCCTTGAACCAGGCAGGCTTGTTGGCGAGATCGACGGCGATGCGCTCGAACGGCACGCCCTTTTCGCGAAGCGAAATCGCCGCGCGCTGCACATAGGGACAAACATGGTGGCTGACGAGGATGAGCTTGTCGGTCATCTCACTCTCCCCAGACATAGTTCAAGGCGCCGTTCTCGACGCGGGTGGAGAGGAACATCAGGCGGGAGCCCTTCGGCGCTGGGCCTTCGAGGCGATCACCGTTCGCCATGTCGAACGAGGCGCCGTGCCATTGGCAGACGAGCTTGCCGTCCTTGCAGTCGAGCGGGCCACCGAAGTGCAGGCAGACGTTGGCGGCGGCGCGGATACGCTCGCCGCTGCCGTAGACATGGACCTCGCGGCCGAAAAACGGAGCGATCAGGCTGCCTGTTTCCGGAATGTCGGCGATCCTGCAGATTTCATGCTTCATCGGAATTGCCTCTCATGATTGATGCGATTGCATCTATATAGATGCATTTGCATCGATCGTCAAGCTTGATGCAGTTGCATCTATCGCCTACGATGTAATCATGACCGGGATTCCTTCACCTCCAGCAATCAAAGCCTGGGCCCGCCTGATGCGGGTTTCGCGCCAGTTGTTGGAACGAGCCGAGGACGCGCTGAAGGACAGTGGCCTGCCGCCGCTTGCCTGGTACGACGTGCTGCATGAGCTTGCCGAGGCGGGCGAGGGCGGATTGCGGCCGTTCCAACTCACCGAGCGCACCCTGTTTGCGCAATACAACATCTCGCGGCTGCTGGCGCGGCTCGAAGCCGACGGGCAGGTCGAGAAGCTTCCAGTTGCCGATGACGGCCGCGGGCAAACCATCCGCATCACCGGCAAGGGGCGCGAGACGCGCCGCCGCATGTGGGTCGTCTACGGCCGCTCGATATCGGAGTTGGTCGGCTCCCAGCTTTCCAACGATGATCTGGACACGCTGTCGGCTCTGCTTGGGCGCCTGCGAGATCCGCCCGCCCTGGCGTGACACGCCTTCGTGCCGAAGATGGCGCGGATCTGCGAGGTCAGGCACTGCCCCAAAGGAATGCCAATGTCGCCAGAACCCCAAGCCCGACGCGGACCAGATGCAGATTGCCCCATTTGACGATCATTGTCCGAGCCTCAGGATTGACGGTGTTAGCGTCCATCACCTCCAGCAGCCGATTTGCCGGCATCATCACCAGCAGCGTCCATGGCCAAGGCAGGATGATCAGCACGGCGCCGGCCAGATAAGCGAGATTGCCGGTCTGCCACCACGCGACGAGGCCCAGAATACAGGCGATGACGGCGATCGAGGCCTGCATGGCGGCGCCGCGCTTGTAGGAAGGCTGCCATTCCTGCAGCAATGCTTTGTCATCGAGGCGAAGCCGCGCCGGCTGTTCGGCGACGCTGACGTAGATAGCCGCGCCTGCAAACACAGCGGCAACGGTCAAGGCAAGCAATCCGGCGAGCATGATCCGTGTCTCCCGTAATGCCCCGCATGGAGCAAGCTACAGAAATAAGGCTTGCGCCGGGTCGGGCAATACGCCATAAAGCCGAACCGTAACGTACGGTACGCGGTCGAGTTCGTATCTGAACTGCGGGTGAGTTCGCCTCCTGAGGAAAGACTGTGTTGCACGCTGTGACCGACATCGACACCAGCGAGACGCTGACGGAGCGGCAGAAGGCCGTGCTCGACGCCGCCCTTCGCCTGCTGGTCGAAGAGGGCGATCAGTTGACCATGACCGCCGTGGCGCGGCGGGCGAGCTGCTCGAAGGAGACGCTCTACAAATGGTTCGGCGATCGCGACGGGCTGTTGACGGCAACGGTGCAATGGCAGGCGTCCAAGGTGCGGGTAGTGCCGGTCGACCGCAAGGGACTCGATCTTGCCTCGCTGACGGCGAGCCTCGAACGCTTCGCTTCGGACTGGCTCAGGGTAATTTCGAGCGACACCTCGATCGCGCTGAACCGGGTGGCGGTCGGCCATGCTAGTTCGGGGAAGGACGATCTCGGCGCCATCGTGCTGGAGAACGGCCGCTTCGCGCTGGCCAGGCGGCTGAAGCCGGTGCTGGAGGCAGGCAAGGAAGCTGGTTTCCTCGAGTTTTCCGACGCTGAGATGGCTTTCCGCACCTTTTTCGGGCTGGTCGCCCGCGACGTGCAGATCCGCCTGCTGCTCGGCGACCGGCTGGAATTGACTGATGCGGCGATCGGCGGCGATGCCGTCCGGGCGACGCAGCAGTTTCTCGCTCTTTACGGGGCAAAAACCGGGCCGCAGGGCCTCTGAATTCAAAACGGGAAGGAAGAAAAATGCGTGTCTATTACGATCGCGACGCCGATCTCAACCTGATCAAAGGCAAGAAGGTTGCCATCATCGGCTATGGCAGCCAGGGCAGGGCGCATGCGCTCAACCTCAAGGATTCCGGCGTCAAGGATATCGCCATTGGCCTCAAGGCCGGCTCGGCGACCGCGAAGAAGGTCGAGGCCGACGGGCTCAAGGTGATGAGTGTGGCCGATGCCGCCAAATGGGCCGACCTGATGATGATGGCGACGCCCGACGAGCTGCAGGCCGACATCTACAGATCAGAGATCGCGCCGAACATCCGCGACGGCGCGGCGATCGCCTTCGCCCACGGCCTCAACGTGCATTTTGGCCTGATCGAGCCAAAAGCCTCGGTCGACGTCGTCATGATCGCGCCAAAGGGCCCGGGCCACACGGTGCGCGGCGAATACCAGAAGGGCGGCGGCGTGCCGTGCCTGGTCGCGGTCAACCAGGACGCTTCGGGCAATGCGCTCGATTTGGCGCTCTCCTACGCCTGCGGCGTCGGCGGTGGCCGTTCGGGCATCATCGAGACCAATTTCCGCGAGGAGTGCGAGACCGACCTGTTCGGCGAGCAGGTGGTGTTGTGCGGCGGTCTGGTCGAGTTGATCCGCGCCGGTTTCGAGACACTGGTGGAAGCGGGCTATGCGCCGGAAATGGCCTATTTCGAGTGCCTGCACGAGGTCAAGCTAATCGTCGACCTGATCTATGAAGGCGGCATCGCCAATATGAACTATTCGATCTCGAACACCGCCGAATGGGGCGAATACGTCTCGGGTCCGCGCATCATCACCGCCGAGACCAAGGCCGAGATGAAGCGCGTGCTCAAGGACATCCAGACTGGCAAGTTCACCTCGGAATGGATGCAGGAATACCGCGCCGGCATGTCGCGCTTCAAGGGCATCCGCCGCAACAACGACAGCCACCAGATCGAGGAAGTCGGCGCCAAGCTGCGCGCGATGATGCCGTGGATTTCCAAGAACAAGCTGGTCGACAAGGCCAAGAACTGAAGGAAATCCACGTTCGTTTCGTTACGCGTCCTCGGGCTTCGCCCTGCGGGCGCGTGGGAATTTCCAAGAACAAGCTGGTCGACAAGGCCAAGAACTGATCGCAATTTCATTGTCGATCAAGAAAGCCGGCGGAGCGATCCGCCGGCCTTTTTGCGTTGATTTCTCAGCAGGCGCGCTATTCCCGCTGTCGTGGTATGCGTGTGCAGGGCATGGCACAAAATGGCCAAGGGGGTGAGCGTTGGAACTCAAATTTCTGTTGGTCGGGTTTGCCGGCGCGGTTGCCGGCATGCTGTCCCTCGTCACCTTGCTGAAGTGGTGGGAGGTGAGGGCGGTCAGCCGCTGGTCTCCGACGCAGGGAAAGATCATCTCGTCGCGGGTCGAGGCTCGCGAGGTGACCAGTTCGGGATCCGGTTCGGACAGCAGAGGGTCGACCGAGATGCGCAACTTCCCGGCGATCACCTTCGAATACAAGGTGAACGGCAAGAAGTTTCGCAGTTCGCACTACAGCGTGCAGGAGAACCTTGGAAACTTTGCGGTGGCGGAAACCCTTGCGAAATTTCCAAACGGGGCCGGCGTAACCGTCTTCTACAATCCGGCCGATCCAGCCAAGGCCGTGATCGAACGCACCATGCCCGACGGTTCCTTCAAATTCATGGTCCAGCTTTCGGCCGGGTTGGTGGTCGGCGCGCTGGTATTGGTCTTCTCCGTTGGCGGCGTCCTGGAAGCGATCCGGCCGTTTTTGCCCAAGCCGCAGAACCTCGGCGCCGCGGCCCTGCTGCTTTTCATGGGATTGTTTGTCCTGCGCATGGGCTTTGCCCAGAAGTCACTTGCGGAACAGGCGGCCAAGTGGCCCATCACGGCAGGACGCATCGACGCCTCGGGCCTGCAGAAAGTCGAGACCCGCGACAGGTCCGGAGGCGGCTATCGGCCTTGGCACACAGTTTTCAAATCCCGCATCGTCTACAGCTATAGCGTTGCCGGCCAGCGCTACGCCGCCGATCGCATCGCTTTCGGCGCAAACGTGACGGCGTCGCTGCCGAGCCTCGTCAGCGGTCAATCGCAGCGCTACCTCGAGGGCGACAAGGTCGAGGTCTACTACGATCCCGCCAATCCGGCTGCAGCCGTTCTCGAATGCAGGGTGCGTGGGCTTTGGCTACTGTGGATCTGCGCCGCTGGCTTCCTTGGTGGAGCCGCGCTTCTGGTAGGCGTAATCTGAAGCTGCTGTTCTAGATGCTGCATATCCAGCGGAAGAAGGCACCTGTCGTCAGCATCTGACAAGAACTCCGCTGTCGAAGCCAGGCCAGGTCAATCTCACCGTCGTGCCATTGCCAACGATATGGACGAGACGCGAGAACGGCTCTTCGATCGTGGGATCAGAACCGTAGCATTGGCTGGCCCGCGCCACCCAGCCCGTGGATATCTTGCGAAACGTTGCGTGTTCGCAGCCGAAAGCAGGAACCGACAGTGCCTCAGGGTACAATGTGTAAACAGTCTGGCGTTGAACATCCGCGACGGCGGTACAGTTCAATCTGTGCCCGGACCATGTGCCCACATAGGGTTCCGTGGCAAAGGCGCTGCCGCACGAAAATGTTAAGATCGAAATGAGCATCAAGAGATTTCGCATCATCGATTTCTTTCTTTCGACCGGGCCTCGGGCCATGCTAAAGCATCGATGCTTAAACTTCACAATGCTGCTGCTCCAGGGACTCAAATGATCATCCGCAAAGCAGCAGCTATTTTTCTGAGCATGCTGAGCCTGTTGCAAGCAGCGAATGCGACAGAATGTTCGCTCAGCCACGCGACCTATCGCGAGCCGCGTTCGGGAGCGACGATACAGTTCCGGCCCATCGACCGCGAACCGGCCGCGCTGACGACAGAGGTCTTTTCGCTGATCGTGCCCAATACCCCCATTCGCCTGCCATCGGACATCACCTGGACCAATGGCAAGTACTCGTTTCCTGTGGGGACGATTCGGCACACCTGCAACGACGACGATCGTGAGGCGGGTCTCGAGGACGGCACCGGGCTGTGCAGAGTGTGGGATGGGCAGGTCTATGCGTTCAACGCAGGCGGTGCCGAGCAGTTGAGCTCTCGCGAAGCCTCGCCGGCACCGACAGGGTTGCTGTTGCCTGACTTCGGCGCGATGTTGACCGAATGGCCCGATTTCGCCAAAGCCAATCCCGATGGCTCGGCCTGGGATGCCTTTACCTTGACGGGTTGCAGCGATGAATAGCAAGAGACTGCCGGCCTGCATCTGCGCCCTGCCGGTCCTTCTGGCCATGGCCATCGGGGCGCGTGCCGACCAAAGCAAGCCGTCGCGTCCGCCTGTCGACAAATGCACCTGGGAACGGCTGGCGGACAGAGATGTCGGGCTGGCTGCCTGGGTACAGCGCTGCGATTTCGGATTCCGCCAGATCCATTTCGAGCTTGGCGGCAATGCTCTTGCCATCAAATACAGCGATGGCGGGCCGGCCGATCCCGTCGTCGAAGTCTTCGATATGCTGCCGGGCGAGGCCGCTGGCGCCGCGTTGCAGCGAATATACTCGCAGAAGACCGAGAAGGCTGTCAGCACACGTTGCGTGCTCATGCCTTACACCGAAGGGGTCACGCCCACGGGCACCCTGCGGTATGTCTTCAGTCCCGATGCCGTTTATCTCAGTGAATTGAAAGCCGTTGCAGACCCTGACGAGGTCGGCGAACCGCCATGCGGCGAATGGGGCGAAGCCCCGGACGGCATTCAGTATTTCGAGGTACAATCACCCGAGCTGCGAAAGCTTCTGTTCATTCGCGTTGGCCAGGAGGAGCCGCTGTTTGACGAGCAGACACTGCAAGTCCTGCCACCCGGATAGGGCCGGGAACCTCAACCGTAGTGCCAGCTGGGCTTTGGTTCGGTGCCGGTGAACATCACCCCAATTCGGTCCTCGCGGCGCCAGCGGACCTCCGCCTTGTAGGCAATGCCGTCGGTTGGAACGTAGAGCAGGAACTCATCGGGCACGCGCGCGTCGATCGAGACCTTCAATTCGGCACCGCCGGCATGCATGTTGCGCAGCGTGCATGTGACCTCGGAGTTGGTCATGCCGGTCAGGATCGCCGCGCCCTTCAAGACGCGCTGCCGGCGTTTGTCCCTCTGTTCGTCCTCGGCCATCGTACGCAATCCAGCGATCTTTCGCGTCTCGGGCGTTCTGATCGGGAGGATTATTAGACCTGGCTGATAAAAATAGCGTTATCGCTGGTGGAGGCTGGACGATTTTCGCGATTCCTGGCTGAAAGAAAAAGGCGCCGCGAAGCACGGCGCCGAATGATGCTTGTTGTCGGCCTGCTCAGCTATAGGGCGAATAGCATTGCTGGCGCCGGCCGTTGTAGGGCTGGAACGTGTTGTCCCAGGCGCGGTACGACCGGTAGCGATTGTAACACCATTGGACATGCGCGCTGGACAGCCGCTGTGTCCGGTAATAGCGCCGCGGTGGCGGCGCGTCGTAGTAGTTGTAGTTGTTGTACAGGCTGCCAAGGCCGAGCCCCAGGCCCAAGCCAAGAATCGCGGCGCCCGCACCACCATCATCATAGTAGCCGCCACGGTAATGGCGGCGATGATGGCGCCTACGCCAGCTGTCGTCCCAGCCGCCATTGTCCCAGTGTCTCGAAAAATGACGGCCGCGGAAATTGTTGGACCGCCATCTCCAATCATTGTCGCCGTGCCATTGCCGAAAGCCGCGATGGCGCCAACGCCAGATCTGCCTGTCGTTGCCGCCTGCCCAATCTTCACGAATTTGCACGATGTCGGCGGCATTGCCCGCCACCGGCAGCAGGGGTTTGGGCATCGGCCCGGCAAGCGAGGGGGCCGAGAGGCCGGCTATCAGACCGAGGGCCATCAGCCCGGATCTGACGGAAGATAAAAAGAGCGGTTTCATCGCACTCTCCTAAGATTCAGGCCCCACGCCCAGAATACCCAGGGAAGAGCCCATTCATGGAACTTTCCATCTGAACGGAGGATGAACAAAAAAGGTTCCATCAACCATGACGAGCGCGCGGTCAATCGGGGCCGCCTGGGTTCTACGCCCTTGTTTTCGAGCGCGCTTGCGGGCAAAGGTCAAAGCCATGTCGCTGCGCCTTGCCACATTCAACGTCGAAAACCTGATGAACAGGTTTGATTATTCCGGATACCGCAATCAGCTCAACGAAGATCGCACGCTGGCGCTTTTCGACATCCAGAGCGAGGCCGAATACAAGATGCTCGAGCAGGCGCGGGCGATCGCGCAGTCTGACGACACGCGGCAGTTGACGGCACTGGCGATCGCGGCCACCCGCGCCGACATCATCTGCATGCAGGAGGTCGACAATATCGAGGCGCTGAGGGCCTTCGAATATGGCTATCTGTTCAAGATGGTGGGGCAAGGCTACCGGCAGAAATACACCACCGCCGGCAATGATTCGCGCGGCATTGACGTCGCCGTGATGATGCGCAACGAGACCGCGCAGGGCCAGCCGATCGAATTCGTGCGTATGACCAGCTACGCCTATGTCACGTTCGAGCAATTCGGGCTGCACACGGCGGAATTGGCTGCGCTTGGACATCAGGCCAATGAACGCATCTTCCGGCGCGACTGCCTGGAAATCGATCTGACGGTGGCTGGCGCGCCGTTGACACTCTATCTCGTGCATTTGAAGTCGATGGGCTCTCCCCGCAACGGCCTCGACGGCCGTGAAGCAACAATGCCGCTGCGCATCGCCGAGGCGCAAGCGGTGCGGCGGATCATTGAGGAGCGCTTCGGCAAGGACCATGCCGCCGACAAACGCTGGGCAATCTGCGGCGACATGAACGACTACCGGCAGCGCGTGAAGATTACCGGCGATGCCGTCGACGGCTATCGCTTCGAGGTCATCGACGAGACCCGGTCCTGCATCGACGTGCTCACTGCCGGCGGTTTTTGCGAAAACGCGGTCGAGCGGCGGCCGGAAATGGATCGCTGGACTCTCTATCACACGCGCGGACCGGAAGAGCGGCATCTCTGCCAGCTCGACTACATCCTTTTGTCGAGGGCGCTAGCCAGGCAGAACGCCACCGCCGTTCCCGATATCATCCGCAACGGCCAGCCCTGGCGGACCATATTTCCGGCGGGCCAGGAGGTCGAGCGCTTTCCACGCGCCGGGTGGGACCGGCCTAAGGCATCCGACCATTGCCCGGTAGCAATTGCCCTCGACATGGCGTGAGACACGCGTGAGTTTCGACCTGCCGCGCAACGTCATCCTGCCGGTCGATGCCATCGACGTCAGGCTCGATCCCGGCCCACATCCGTTCGAGCGCGATAATGCCGAGGCGATCGCCGCAAACTGGCGGCGTGAGACCGCAGCCAAGCCGGCGCTTTTTGACGGCACCGTGGTGCTGCTTTCCGCTCTCAGCTATCGCGACAATCGCCTCGTCGGCCGCTGCCATGCGGTGCGTTATTCGACCTTCATGCTTTGGCGCAGCAATAGGCAGGTGCCTGGCGCCGAACATGCCTACGCGCACGCCATGCTGGTCGCCGGCGACAACGCGTTGGTGGCGATCCGCATGGCGCCGCATACGGTCAATGCCGGGCGCGTCTACTTCGCCGCCGGTTCGTTCGAGCCAACCGATTTCCACGACGGCCTTGTCGACGTCGACTTCAACATGATCCGCGAGGTGCGGGAAGAGACCGGCCTCGACCTATCAGGCGCGGCACGCGGCAGGCACCATTACGCCCTGTCGACGGCAAGCGGCACGGTGATCTTTCGCCGCTACCGCGAGACGGCCTCCGCCGACGACCTGGCACAGCGGATCAGCGCTTTCGTCGCCGCCGAGTCAGAGCCTGAAATCGAAGGCCCCGTCATCATCCGCAATGCCGCCGATCTGCCGGACGGGCTGATGCCGCATATGAGACCGCTGATCGAATGGCACTTTGCGAGCGAGCAAGGCTTCCGACTCTAACGTCGTAGCCTGCCTTCAATAGCCTTGCGGTCGTTGCGGGCGGCGACAAAATACAACAGCACGCCGAGACCCAGGAGCGCCCCCATCGCCGTTCCCATCGTCTGCCCAATTACCTGCTGGAAGTCAGCGGTGACGCGATCGGGATTCTCCATCCCATAAAGGATCAAATTCCACCAAAGCCCTGCCAAGGCGGCTTCGACGATCACAATCGCCAGAGCCAGTCGCGCTTTCTTGCTCATCCATTGTTCCCCCTTAGTCCCCAACAGCATTGTTATCATTGCAGAATGTGCTGCGACAAGGGCAGGTTGCATAAAAAATCGGCAGCGTCTGGAGGCGACACTTGCTGCAACGCCTACTCATATCTCAGCGCGTCGATGGGGTTGAGCCGTGCGCCGCGCAGCGCCGGGAAGAAGCCGAACACCATTCCGATCAGCGCGGAGAAGCCGACCGCAAGCAGGATGACCGCCGGGCTTGGAGCAAACGGGATCGTCAGCGTCAGCGAGGCAAGACCGGCAAGCGCCAGGCCGATCAGGATGCCGATGATGCCGCCAAGCAGCGACAGCACGGTTGCCTCGACCAGGAACTGGATGAGGATATGCTTTTCGTGGGCGCCGATGGCGAGCCTGATGCCGATCTCGCGCGTGCGCTCGGTTACCGACACCAGCATGATGTTCATGATGCCGATGCCGCCGACGAGCAGGCTGACGCCGGCGACGGCGCCGAGCATGCCAGTCATGGTGGTGGTCGCGCTGGCCATGGCATCGGCGATCTGGGTCATGTCGCGGATCGAGAAATCATCGTCACGGTCGGGCGTGATGCGGCGTGTGTCGCGCAAGATGTCCTCGACGCGCTGCTGCAGCACCGTGGTCAGCGTACGGTCGTCGGCGGCGACATAGATCGAGTCGATGTCGCGATTACCGGCAATGCGACGCTGATAGGCGGCAAGCGGCATCAGCACGACATTGTCCTGGTCCTGGCCGAAGCCGGTATAGCCCTTCGGTTCGAGCAGGCCGATGATCTTGCAGGAGGTGCGGTTGACGCGGATGATCTCGCCTTCGGGATCGCCGGCGCCGAAGAACTGCTGGCGCACCGTCTCGCCGACGAGGCAGACGCCGGTGCCGGAGCGGGTTTCCGAATCGCTGAAGGGGCGGCCCGAGACCAGCTTCCAGTCGCGGGCATCGAGATAGGCGCTGTCGGTGCCGGTGACGCCCGAGGTCAGGCTTTCGGTGCCGAAAATGACGCGCACCTGCTTTTGCGACGCCGGCGAGATGGCGCGCGCGCCGTCCAGGTGCGCGACAAGCGCGGCGAAGTCCTTGTCGGCAAGAGGCCGGACCACCTGGTCGAGCCCTCCCGGGCCGCCGGGTCCGGCCGGCCGGCCGGAACGAATGACGAGCAGGTTGCTGCCGAGCTTGGAAATGTCGGACTTGACCTTCTCAGTGGTGCCCGAGCCGATGGTCAGCATGGCGATAACGGCGGCGACGCCGATGACGATGCCGAGCAACGTCAGGAACGAGCGCAGCACGTTGCGGCGGATGGAGCGGAGCGAGAGGCGAACGGTTTCCCAGATCATGGCTAGGCCATCTCGAGATTGGCTGTGTCCGAGGCGACATGGCCATCGAGGAAACGGATCGTGCGCTGCGCATAGCCGGCAACATCGGCTTCGTGCGTGACCATCGCGATGGTCAGGCCGAGCTCGGTATTCAACTGCGTCAGGAGCTCCATGATCTCGTGCGTGCGGGCGGTGTCGAGATTGCCAGTCGGTTCGTCGGCGACGAGCAGCGTCGGCCTGGTGACGATGGCGCGCGCGATCGCCACGCGCTGCTGCTGGCCGCCGGACAGCTCGGCCGGCGTATGATGCTCGCGGCCGATAAGGCCGACCTCGGCAAGTGCCTGCATGGCCAGGCCGCGGCGCTCGCGGGCACCGACGCCGCGATAGATCAGCGGCAGTTCGACATTCTCGGCCGCCGTGGTGCGCGGCAACAGATTATAGCCCTGGAAAACGAAGCCGACATAAAGATTGCGCAGCTGAGCACGGCGGTTGCGGTCGAGACGGCCGGCGTCGATGCCTTCGAAGCTGTAGGTCCCGGCCGTCGGCGTGTCGAGGCAGCCAATGATGTTCATGGCCGTCGATTTGCCCGAGCCGGACGGGCCCATGATGGCGACGAATTCGCCGCGCCTGATGGCGAGGTCGACGCCGGCCAGCGCATGCACCCGGGCTTCGCCTTGGCCATAGTTTTTGCAGACCTTGTCGAAGCCGATGAGGGTCGCGCCGGATGCCACGATCAGCTCCTCTGCTGCGAGGCGGTAATGACTTGCGCGCCTTCCTCGAGGCCGGAAACGATCTCGGTCAGTTCGCCATCTGTCGAGCCGACCTTGACGTTGACCGGATGCGGCCGCCCATTCTCCAGCACGTAGAGCGTGCGCGAGCCGTCGGTGGGCTTCGTCGCCGCCTGGCGCTGGCGGTTGCCTCCGGGGCGTCCCATGCGGCCAGTGAACAGGTCGGTGAGGCTCCAACCGCGCTCCGCCGTCTGCGCCGGCCGGTAGCGGAAGGCGATGGACGGCACGGTTAGCACGTTTTTGGCCTGCTTGGTGACGACCGAGACGGTGGCGGTCATGCCGGGCCGCAACAGAAGCTCGCTGTTGTCGACATCCAGCCTTGCATCGTAAGTGACGACGCCGTCGGTAGTGACCGAGGCATAGGAAATGTCGCGGATTTCGGCGTCGAATGGCCGTTCAGGGAAGGCATCGACGGTGAAGCGCGCATGCTGGCCGGGTTTGACGGCGCCGATATCAGCCTCGTCGACTGCGGCCTTTAGCTCCATGTTCTTCAGATCCGCTGCGATGACGAACAGCACCGGAGCCTGCAGCGACGAGGCGACCGTCTGGCCGGGATCGACCGAGCGCGTCAATATGATGCCGTCGATGGGAGCGTAGATGGTGCTCTTGGCAAGATCCGTCTGCTGCGCCTTGAGATCGGCATTGGCCATGGCGAGGTTGGCTCTGGCGATATCGAGCGCCGCCTTCGAGCGGTCGCGCGTGGCGGTTGCCGCTTCAAGCGACTGGTCCGTCGCCATGCCGCGCTTGGTCAATTGCGCCGCGCGCACCAGCGCCTTTTCGTTTTCGGCCAGGGTCACGGTGGCGTCCTCGACGCTCGCCGCCGCCGCCTTGGCGGAGGCCTGGGCGCGCTCAATCTGAACCTCCAGCTTGGCAGTGTCGAGCGCGGCCAGCACATCGCCCTTCTTCACCAGCTGGTTCTCGTTGACCGAGACCGAGCGGACGACGCCGGAGAGTTCGCTGGAAATATCGACCTGGGTGAGGGGCTGCAGCGTGCCAGTAGCCGAAACCGCGACGGTAAGATCGGCCATGGCAGCTAGTGTCGTGGTATACTCGATCTTGGCGGGCGAGCCCGCGTACCACTGATAGCCGGCAAAGGCCGCGGCGACGGCAAGCAGTGCGAACACTGCGTAAAGCCAACCGCGACGGCGTTTTGTCTTCAGGCCCTGGTGGTCAAGCCCGAGCGCCGTCTCGATGGCGGAAGTGGAATCCGTCTTTGGCAGATTGACAATCTGGTCCACGCCGGACCCCTATGTTCAGTGATGTCCCATCAGTGCACAAATCAGGCCTTATGGTTCAAAATTCAAATTAAATTTCGCTCATGTTGGGAATGAGGCAGAGGACTTACTGAAATGCAGCCGCGGAATTACTTGCTTTACGACGTATTCACCACCAACCGGCTGGCCGGCAATCCGCTGGCCGTGGTGCTCGACTGTGACGGGCTGGACGTTGCGGCGATGCAGGCGCTGGCGCGCGAGTTCAACCTGTCCGAAACCGTCTTCGTGCTGCCGCCTGATAGTCCCAAGCATCGGGCCCGCATCCGTATCTTCACGCCCGACTATGAAATGCCGTTTGCCGGCCATCCAACCGTAGGCTCGGCGATAGCGCTCGCCGAAATGGCGGGTGAGGCCGCCGGGATCTTCGTGCTCGAGGAGAATATCGGCCCGGTGCGCTGCGCGGTGAGCACCCATGATGGTTCGACCTTCGCCGAGTTCGACCTGGCAAAACTGCCGGCGCAGCTGGAATTGTCGGCCGATCCCGAGGCGATCGGCGCAGCACTTGGCCTCGGACCGCACGAGATCGGGTTCGAGAACCACCGCGTTTCGTTCTGGTCGGCGGGCGTGCCCTACGTGGCCATCCCCGTCGCCAATCTGGAGGCGGCCGCCCGGATCAGACTGGACAACCAGGCCTGGTCGGAGCTCGCACCACGCAAGAGCGATTGGGCCTTCGCCAGCCCCTATGTCTATTGCCGCGAGACGGTGCACCACGACAGCGCCTTCCATGTCCGCATGGTCGTGCCCGGCAATCCGTCCTACGAAGACCCGGCGACCGGCTCGGCGGCCGCCGCCTTCGCCGGCGCGATCATGCATTTCGACGGCCCGACGGACGGCGTTTCGCAACTGTGGATCGAGCAGGGGCTGGAGATGGGCCGGCCTTCGCGCATCCGCCTCGAACTGAGTGTCGAAGGCCGCAAACTGGGCGCCGCCCGCATCGGCGGCCATGCGGTCAAGGTGGCTGAAGGCAGGCTTTTTGTTTGACGGGCGCGGCACTTCGGCGATTTGTCGGGAAATGAATCCCACGGGGCTGGACATGGCGGATGTCGGCGGCTATATGCCCGCCAACGCCGGTTTTGCCGGCCGAGTGGGTGCGTAGCTCAGTTGGTAGAGCAGCTGACTCTTAATCAGCGGGTCCACAGTTCAATCCTGTGCGCACCCACCAAAGATTTCAAAGACTTGGTGGAAAAGACCCTGGAGACGCGGATTTTTTTTGCGTCTCACTTCCCATGTGGGACTCTGCCTTCTCACGATCGTTCTTGATGAATGGAACCCGACCCGCAGTGACAGGCTTGATGTTGCCGACGGTGTTGGCTTCTATTGGACGGTGAGCAGGTAGGTGAGGATCGCCCGCGTTATAGCCACGATGCCGTCGATTTCGTCAAAGTTCGTCTTGCTTTTGCCAACAATCCATTCGAGCTCGGGAGCGCTTGGCAACTGAAGCGCGCGACATATTCCCCGACCCGAGAGCATAGTAAGATCAAAAGACTGCGGCTCGTTTTCCGCATAATAGGGAAAGCGAAAATACAACCAGATTGGCCCTCCATATCCAAGCTTGAATATCGTTCTGACTACAACATTGTGGCCGAACCGATCCTCGATGACGCCGTGAAAACTAAGGTCTCTAATAGCATAGTCATGGGAAGGCCTCGTTAATCCCATGGAGTTCCATGCCTTCCAAGTGTGTGCCTTCAGTTCCTTGTAGTTGGGGAATTTCGTCATTTCGGGAGTTAACCGGCTGGGAGGGTCGCGATAGCCTGTCTCTGTTTTCCACTCCTCCGCGGCGCTGCGAAGATCTTCAAAAATCTGAACGATTCTCGGGTCTGTCTGCTCGCCAGAAAAGATTGAGATTCGCCATTGAGAAATCATCTCGCACAGCTCTTCGACCGTATGGCCCGATCGCTCTGCCCAATCCTCGGTGGCGAGTATCCACGGCGAATTGTATTTCAGCCCGGCAAAAGCGCCGCTCTTGCTGTCGAAATCTCTAATGATCCGCGCAAGAATATCGCGAAGCCCCTGTTTGGGGTCTCCGAAAATCTGTGAGGGTTTGTTCATCAACGCGATCCGCGCTTGGCTCCGCCTTACTTCTCCGAAACACCAGCCTCCGCAAAGCTTGCCATGCGGGCGTGGCACTCCAGCGCCGAGCGGACGATGTTGACGGCGAGACAGGCGCCGGAGCCTTCGCCGAGCCGCATGCCGAGATCGAGCAGCGGCGGCAGGCCGAGCGCCTCCAACAGGCGGCGGTGGCCGGACTCGGCCGATACGTGAGCGGCCATGGTGTGGGCAAGGCCGGCGGGATGCAGCGCTGCCAAGGGTGCTGCGGCGGCGGTGCAGACGAAGCCGTCGAGCAGCACCGGCACGCCCAGGTGGCGCGCCGCCAACGTTGCGCCCAAGATCGCCGCAAGCTCGCGGCCGCCGAGGGTGGCCGCTAGCTTCAGCGGATCGGCCAGCGCCGTGGCGTGGCGCTTGAGGCCGGCCTCGATGGCGACGATCTTTCGCACAAGGCCGGCATCGTCGACGCCGGTGCCACGCCCGGTCCATCTTTCCGCTCCGCCGCCGAACAGAGCGGTCGAGATGGCCGCCGCCGGCGTGGTGTTGCCGATACCCATTTCGCCGAAGCAGACAAGGTCGAGTTCCCTGCTGATCGCGTCGTAGCCTGCCGAGACGGCGGCGAGGAAGGCCTCGTCGTCCATCGCCGCGTCTTGCGTGAAATCGCCGGTCGGACGGTCGAGGTCGAGCGGGATAACATCGAGATCGGCGCCGGCGATGCGGGCAAGCTGGTTGATGGCGGCGCCGCCGCCGGCGAAATTCGCCACCATCTGCACGGTGACTTCCGACGGGAAGGCCGACACGCCTTGCGCGGTGACGCCGTGGTTGCCGGCGAAGACGAAGACCTTGACGCGGTCGAGCTTTGGCATGTCGCGGCCCTGCCAGCGCGCCAGCCAGGCGGCTATCGTCTCCAGTCGGCCGAGGCTGCCTTGCGGCTTGGTCAGCGTGTCCTGACGGCGGGCGACGGCATTGGCCGCGGTGTCGCTGCCGTTGGGCAGGTCAAGGCAGGCGGCGCGCAGTTCATCGAGCGATTTGAAAGGCATGGGGACAAAATCTCCGAAACAGAGTCAGGAAAGGGAAACGGAAGCGACGATCAGGATTGCGATCTCGCCGAGCTGCTGGAGGGCACCGACAGTGTCGCCGGTCTGGCCGCCGATCTGGCTGATGCACAGCGCGCGGAAGGCGGCAAACAAAAGCGCAAGCAGGATGAGCGCGAAGATAGCAGCGCCGAACCCAAGCGCCAGCAGCGCGACCGCACCGAGTACGGCACCGATGCCAGCGGTCTCAGTCGTAACCAAGCCTGCTTCGGCCGAGAGGCCGTCGCTGCGAGCCGGCGGCAAAAGGTGCATGAAGGCGCCGAGCAGGCCGCGCGAGGCGGCATGCGCGGCAATGAGAGCCCAGAAGACAGGGGCCGGGCCGGCGAATCCAGAGAGCACGCTCCAGCGGATCAGCAGCGAGATGCTGAGTGCGCAGGCGCCGTAGGCACCGATGCGGCTGTCGCGCATGATCTCCAGTTTCCTGTCGCGCGTCTTGCCGCCGCCAAAGCCGTCGGCGACATCCGAAAGCCCGTCTTCATGCAGGCAGCCGGTGGCGAGCAGGATCGCGGCAAGGGTCAACGCTGCAGCAGGGCTCTCGGCTAGGCCTAGCCTCGTGCCGACGGCGTAGACCAGGGCACCGGCCAGAGCGACGGCGAGACCGGCAACGGGTGCAGCCCAGATCGCAGCGGCAAGGCTGCGGCCACGGAAGTCGGCTCTCGGCAGCGGCAGCCGGGTAAAGAAGACGAGGCAAAGCGCGATGTCGTCGAGCAGCTGCCGTTGCGAGGGGATCTGGAGTTTGAGCATGATCTATTCCGAAAACCGGCTACCACTTTTCGCTGACGCGGACCTTCGGTTCGGGATCATGCTCTCGCCCCTCGCAATGGCGTGGAAGAAGGTGCCGCTGACATTGCCGCGCTGGTATCCCGACGCACCAAGCGGATTGCCTTGTCCGTCGGCGAGGTCGGCCAGCGGCTCGTCATTGCCGGTCGCAACCATCTGCGCGTAGTGGAATTCATGGCCGCGGATCAGCGTGCCTTGGCTGCCGAGCGGACACCCGGAACGCAGCCGCGCCTCGCGGTAGCCGAGATTCATCTTGCGCTTGGCGAAGCTGGTCGAATGACCGAGCAGGCCAAGCATTCGATGCGTCTCGCCCGACGCGTCCTCGAGCGCCTCGCCGAGCACCATGAAGCCGCCGCACTCACCATGCACCGGCCGCGTAGCGGCGAACCGCGCCATGCCGGCTCTGAAATTCGCCGCGGCGGCGAGGCGACCGGCGTGAAGCTCGGGATAGCCGCCGGGCAGCCAACAGACATCGCAATTGTCGCCTAGTGCTTCGTCGGCGAGTGGCGAGAAGGGAATAATCTCGGCGCCGGCCTTGCGCCAATGCATGGCGACATGCGGATAGAGGAAGCTGAAGGCGGCGTCCTCGGCAAGTGCAATGCGCTGGCCGGGGGGCGGCAGCGCGTCGCCGAAATTGCCCGGCGCGGGCGTGAATGGCGCCGCCAGCGCCATGATGGCGTCGAGGTCGAGCGAGCGCTCGACCATGTCGGCCAGCCGGTCGAGGTGCGCCATCAGATTCTCATATTCGCCGGCCTGGACGAGGCCGAGATGGCGCTCGGGCAGGTTGAGCGAGGGATCGCGCAAGATAGCGCCGACGACAGGCAGCCCGAGTGCCTCGATGGCATCGCCGCATAGCCGGCGGTGGCGCTCGCTGCCGAGTCGGTTGAGCACGACCCCCGCCATGCGCACATCCGGATCGTAGGTGGCAAAACCCTTGGCGACGGCCGCTGCCGTGGTCGACTGGCCGGAAACGTCGAGCACCAGCAGCACCGGCAGGCCGTAGAGCCGGGCAAGGTCGGCAGCCGAGCCGGACCGTCCTGGAGCAGCCGGAATCCCGTCGAACAGGCCCATGGCGCTTTCGAGAAAGATAAATTCGGCATCCTCGTTCGCTTCACCAGCCAGCGCGTTGAGCAGGGCAGGCGGCATTGCCCAACTGTCGAGATTGACGCCGGACAGGCCGGTGGCTGCGGCGTGGAAGCCGGGATCGATATAGTCCGGGCCGGATTTGGCGCCGCGCACCTTCAGGCCGCGCCGGGCGAGCGCGCGCAGAATGCCGATGGTGACGCTGGTCTTGCCCGAGCCCGAGCGCGGCGCGCCGATGATGATGGCGCGGGTCATGACTCACCCGCCAATGCCGCGCGCATCGCGACGATGCCGCCAACGACGATCAGCGCCGGCGAGGTCAGACCGGCGGCCGCTGCCTCTTCCGCAATGGTGGCGAGCGTGGCGACGACGATCCGTTCCTGCGGTGTCGTCGCAGCGACAATTACCGCGGCGGGCGTCGAAGGCGCCAGCCCGCCCTCAAGCAGCGAGGCGGCGATCAGCGGCAGATTGGCCATGCCCATATAGATGACCACCGGCTGGCCGGTACGGGCGATGGCCGCCCAGTCGAGATCGTCATCGGTGCCGGCGGCGTGACCGGTCGCCAGGATCAGCGCCTTGTTGATGCCGCGCATGGTGCCGGGAATGCCGGTGGCGGCCAGCGCGCTGAGGCCGGACGTCAGGCCAGGCAGGATGTGGAACGGGATGGTTTCCCCGGCCAGCGCCAGCGCCTCTTCGCCGCCACGCCCGAAAATATAGGGGTCGCCGCCCTTCAGCCTGACGACGCGCCGGCCCTCGCGCGCCAGCCGGACCAGCAGAGCGGTGATGTCGTCCTGCTTCATCGATGGTTTGCCACCGCGCTTGCCGGCATAGAACAGTTCCGCGCCCTCGGCGACGGCGACGACTTCGGGCGAGACCAGCGCGTCATAAACCAGCGCGTCGCACTGTCCGAGGGCGGCCAGCACTTCCAGCGTCAGGCAGCCGGGATCGCCAGGGCCGGCGCCGGCCAGCCAGACATGTCCGGGCTCCAGCTGGCGCGGCTTGAAGTTCAGCCGGGTGAGCGCCTGCTCGACAGTAGTGTTTCTATTGCTGCCGCTCACGGTCCGTCTCGTCCGCGAAAACGCCGCTGGTAGTGGGCGTCGTAAAGTGAACTTTCACTAAAATCTTCCGCCGCCAGCGAGCGGCCGACGAAGATGATCGCCGTGCGTTCCATCGGATCCGCGCCTAGCTGCGCCTCAATGGTCGCCAGCGTGCCGGTCAACACCCGCTCGTCCGGCCAGGAGGCGCGGAAGACGACCGCGACTGGGCAGTCGGCGCCGTAGTAGGGCGTCAGCTCGGCGACGACGCGGTCGACAGCGTGGATGGCGAGGTGGATGGCGAGCGTGGCGCCGGTGCGGCCGAAGCCGGCCAGTGTTTCTCCGGGCGGCATTTTCGAGGCGCGGCCGGAGATGCGGGTCAGCACCAGGCTTTGCGCGACTTCCGGAATGGTCAGCTCGCGGCGCAGCGCGGCGGCCGCGGCGGCAAAAGACGGCACGCCCGGCGTCAGCGTGTAAGGGATGCCGTGCTTTTCCAGCCGGCGGATCTGCTCGGCAACGGCGCTCCACACGGAAAGGTCGCCAGAATGGAGGCGGGTGACATCATGGCCGGCCGCGTGGGCTGCCAGATATTCGGCCTCGATCTCGTCGAGTGACATCGGCGCGGTGTCGATCAACATCGTTCCGGGCGCGCAGTGCTGCAACAGCTCCGGCGCGACGATCGATCCGGCATAGAGGCAGACGGGACAACTGCCGAGCAGACGGCTCCCGCGCAAGGTGATCAGATCGGCGGCACCCGGGCCGGCGCCGATGAAATGGACGGTCATACCGCATCTCCGCTGATGGCGATGGCGCAGGTGACAGCACCGAGCACGGTGCGTGGTCCGAGCAGTTTTGCGCCTTTGCCGGCGGCGGCAAGCGCGGAGGCTTCGGAAACCGACGGCGTGCCGGCGTGCTCCTGTGATAGGTTGGAGTGGCTGGTTGTAGATGCAGCTTTGAGTTCGTCCTGCTCGACAACGATCACCGGAAGGCGGAGTTCGCGTCCGGCGGCGAAGATTGCCGCTTCATCCTGCTTGAGAGACGCGGTCGCGAGCGCCGAAAGCGCGGGCAGGGCAAGCCCGTGCGCCTCCAGCGCGGTTTCTACCGCAGCAAGCACGTCGCGTGCGCTGACGCCTTTGCGGCTGCCGATGCCCGCGACCATCATGGCTTCACCCAGCTCCATTGGGTGACCGGCATAGCCGGCCGCCAAGCCTGCATCGAACCGACCGGCGAAGCACGGGATATGGCGATGCGGGTGAGCTCGCCGCCGAGCGCAGCGTGACGGGAAAGCAGCAGTGCCTCCATCTCCAGCGTCACCGCGTTGGCGACGAGGCGGCCGCCGGCGGGTAAGGCATCGATGGCTCTTTCCAGCACGCCGGCATCGCTGCCGCCGCCGCCCATGAAGATCGCCGCCGGCGTTTCCAGTCCGGCAAGAGCTTGCGGTGCCGAACCTTCAACGACGGCGAGACCGGGAACGCCGCAGGCCGCGGCGTTGTGTCGGATGCGCGCGGCGCGGGCCGGATCGCCTTCGACGGCGATGGCGCGCATGGAGGGATGCGCGAGCATCCATTCGACGCCGATGGAGCCGGAGCCGGCGCCAATGTCCCACAGCAGTTCGCCGCGCCTTGGCGCGAGAGCGGACAGGGTGACGGCGCGCACTTCGCGCTTGGTGATCTGGCCGTCGTGCTCGAACAAATGATCGGCAAGGCCCGATGTCAGCGGCAGGACGCGTGATTGCGGGGTCGAATCAACTTCGATTGCGAGCACGTTGAGTGGGTTGATCTTTTCGAGGTCGAAAGCGCCGGCGTTCGCCGAGCGCAGCCTTTCGTTCTGCCCACCCAGCGCCTCCAGAACCGTCAACCGCGAGGCGCCGAAGCCGAGTTCGGTCATGAGACGGGCAATCGCTTCCGGTGCATCGCTATCCGAGGTCAGCGCCAGAATGCGGGTGCAAGGATGCAGCAACGGCCGGATCAGGTCGAGCGGGCGGCCATGCAGCGAAATGGTCTCGACGTCCTGTAGCGCCCAGCCCAAGCGTGAGGCGGCCAGCGAGAAGGCCGAGGGCGCGGGGATCACCCGCATATCCTCCGCCGCGACCTTGCGGGCGAGGGTGACGCCGACACCGTGGTAGAAGGGATCGCCGGAGGCCAGCACGCAGACGCGTCTGCCGGAGAGCGCCAGCACGTCGCGCATTTCGGCATCGAAAGGCGTCGGCCAGGCGCGCGCTTCACCTTTGGCGAGCGATGCGACGAGGGCCAGGTGGCGCTTGCCGCCGAAAACGAATTCGGCACCCGCGATCAACTGCTTGGCCTCGTCGCCGAGACCCGCTACACCGTCCTCGCCGATGCCGATGATCGTGAGCCATTTTGGAGTGAGCACGGCGGCGCGCGGACCTTCAGCAGGCATGATGACCCACCGCATTCTGATCCTCGGCGGAACCACCGAAGCCCGGCAGGTGGCCGGAATACTCTCGGTGCGCTCCGATCTCGCGATTACGCTGTCGCTGGCCGGCCGCACTGAAAACCCGGCCGCGCAAGGCGTGCCGGTGCGGGTTGGCGGCTTTGGTGGCGTCGACGGGCTGGCGTTGTATCTCCACGAGACGGACGTCGACCTGCTGATCGACGCCACGCATCCCTATGCGGCGCAGATCTCCGCCAATGCGGCGGAAGCAGCGCGCCGATCCGGCGTGCCGATCGTTGCGCTCAAGCGCCCAGGCTGGGAGCCTGCCGAAGGTGACCAGTGGACGCTGGTCGACGGTGTTACCAGCTCGGTGACGGCGCTGGGATCGGCGCAGCGCCGCGTGTTCCTGGCGCTCGGACGGCAGGAGATCACTGCCTTCGAGGCTGCACCCCAGCACCACTATCTCATCCGTAGCGTCGATCCGGTCGAACCAAGACTTACTGTGCCCGACGCGACCTATCTCTTGGCGCGCGGGCCGTTCCAGGAGCCGGACGAACACTCGCTGCTTCAAGAGCACCGCATCGATGTCGTCGTTTCCAAAAACAGCGGCGGCGAAGCGACCTACGGCAAGATCGCCGCAGCGCGGGCGCTCGGCATCGAGGTGGTCATGATCCGCAGGCCGGCGTTGCCGGACGTCACGTCGGCTGAGACGGTCGAATCTCTTGCCGCGATGGTCGATCATTTTCTGGTCGGTCATGTTCTTGGGCCCGCTGCCGACCGCGGCGTGTAGACCAGCGCTGGTTTTTCACCGCGCTTGATGATCCGGGTTTCCGGTGAACCGATGATGATGCAGGTGGCCATGTCGGCATTTTGCGCATCGGCTTCCGCCAGCAAGAAAACTTCGATGCGCTCGTCGGGACGGCCGGCGGCGCGACCGAAGATCACCGGCGTGGTGCCCGGCAGGATCGCGGCAAGGCATTCGAAGGCGCGGCCGAGTTGCCAGGGGCGCGCCTTGCTGATCGGATTGTAGAGCGCGATGACGAAGCCGGCGCCGGCCGCGGCCAGCAGGCGCAGCTCGATCAAATCCCACGGCTTCAGATTGTCTGACAGCGAGATGGCGCAGAAATCATGGCCGAGCGGCGCGCCGATGCGGGCGGCGACGGCGAGCATGGCGGTGATGCCAGGCACGATGGCGATGTCGACCGCGCGCCACTCGACCGGCCCCGCCTCGATCGCCTCGCAGACGGCCGCCGCCATGGCGAAGACGCCGGGATCGCCGCCCGATACGACCGCGACATTGTGGCCTTCCGCAGCCTTCAGCAGCGCGTCCCTGGAGCGCGCTAGCTCCTCGCGATTGTCGGAAGCGACGCGAATCTGGTCGGGACGCAGATCAAGCCGGTCAAGATAAGGCTTGTAGCCGTAGAAGAATTTCGCCTCGGCGACGGCCCGGTTCGCTTCCGGCGTCACCTGGTCGGCGTTGCCAGGCCCCAGGCCGATGACGGTCAGGCGGCCGCTCATGCTTCGGCTCCCAACGCGCTTGGCCGCCCCGACCAGCCGGCGACCAGCACGATGGCGAAATAAGGCGCCTGGTCGTCCTTTTTGTCGGCAAGCCGCATCGAGACGCCGCCCGGCATGGTGCCGCGCTCGACATAGATGGCCCGCGGCAGCTTGTCGGTCGCCTCCAGCGCACGCCTGATCTTGGGCAAGTTGCGGCCGACCTTCATGATTACGGCGGCATCGGTGTCGGCGAGGCGGCGCGTCAGCTCGAATTCGCTCATGGTGCCCGGCAGCACCGTCAGCACGTCGTCGCCCTGGACGATCGGTAGGCCGGTCGCCGACCAGCAGCCGGACATGGCGGTGACGCCGGGAATGACTTCGGTCGGAAAGCGATGCGCCAGCCTGACATGCAGATGCATGTAGGAGCCGTAGAAAAGCGGGTCGCCTTCCGAGAGCACCACAACCATCCTGCCGGCGCTGAGATGCTCGGCAACCTTTTCGGCCGACTGCTCGTAGAAATCCGTGATCTGCGAGCGGTAGTCGCCATGATCCTTGTCGATCTCCGTGGTCACCGGATAGAGCAGCGGCAACTCTATCAAATCAGGGCGAAAATGGGTTCCGACGATGGCACGCGCGTTGCTGTTGTTGCCGCGCTTGGCGAAATGCGCAACGACATCGGCCTCCGCCAGCGCGCGCACTGCCTTCAGCGTCAAGAGTTCTGGGTCGCCAGGACCGGTGCCAACGCCGACCAGCCGACCTCTTGCGATCGCATTCATAGGCCCGGCCTCGCCAGTGCGTTGAGTGCGGCGGCGGTCATGGCGCTGCCGCCCAGCCGGCCGCGCACGATGGCGTAAGGCACGCCATAGGAATTTTCGGCCAGCGCATCCTTCGATTCGGCGGCACCGACAAACCCGACCGGCATACCGATGATCGCCGCCGGCTTCGGCGCACCATCGCGCAGCTTTTCCAGCAGATAAAACAGGGCGGTCGGCGCATTGCCGATGGCGACGACCGAACCGGCCATGCGCTCGCCCCACAAATCGATCGCCGCGGCCGAGCGGGTGTTGCCGATTTTTCTCGCGATGTCGGCGGTCCGCGGATCGCGCAGCGTGCAGATCACTTCGTTGCCGGCCGGCAGCCGCGCGCGCGTGACGCCATGCGAGACCATCTGTGCGTCGCAGAAGATCGGCGCGCCGGCGCTCAACGCTGTGCGCGCAGCGGCGACGAAATCGCGTGAGAAAACGAAATGCCGCGCAGCCTCGACCTGGCCGCATGCATGGATCATGCGGATAGCGACGTCGGCCTCGGCTTCGGAAAAGCGCGACAGGTCGGCCTCGGCGCGGATGATGGCGAAGGAGCGCTCATAGATCGCTGTGCCATCATGAATATAGTCGTAGGTGATGGGGTTCTGGGCGGGCATGCTCATTCCTGTCGGTAAGCTTTGACGACGCCGGCCGTGCCAAGCCTTGCAAGGCAGGCGGCGGCAGTCTGGCCTCGAAGTCGTTTTCTGCGGATTGCCGCTGCAACGCCGCCGATGCCGCGCGAGGCGTCATCGCCCGGCCTGTATCCGGCAGGAAACATCTTAGCCGTCCCGTCCACGACAAGTCCGGCTCCGTTTTCGCTACCGACCAATGTCAGCGCCGCCGGACCGGGATGGGCGCAGCCCTTGGCGCAGCCGGAGATGTGCAGCGTCAAGGAAGAATCGAAGATGTCGCGGTTTTCCACGGCGATGGTCTCGGCGATTTCGCGCGTCGCGATGCGGCCGGAGGCACAGGCGGGAGCACCCGGGCAAGCGGCGATCCTGGTGCGCGGGTCGGCGGCGTCGGTGACGAAGCCGAGGGTTGCGGCGGCTTGGTGGAGCGGCGGGCAGGCCGCTGGCGCGAGGCCGAGGAAAACCAGCGCGCGGCCCGGCGCCAGGCGGATTTCGGTGGCGCCAAGGGCCAGCGCGCTCTGCGCGAGAGCGATGATCTGGTTCGCCGGCATGCTGCCGAAGGGTAGGCCGATGCCGAGGGCGGTTCCGGCTGCAGCCAAGTCGAAAACTCCGATGGGCCGGCGATCCTTCGCGCCCCCCTCTGTCCTGCCGGACATCTCCCCCACTTGGGGGGAGATCGGCAGCTTCGCCGGTGGCTCACTCTTAGCATGCTTATCGATTGGCGAAAGCTGAGATGAGGGCGCAATCTCCCCCCAAGTGGGGGAGATGTCCGGCAGGACAGAGGGGGGCGCGAAGGATCGCCAATTTGCCAGAGATCTCAGCTGTCTTTCTGTCAAATCCCGCGCATGGGCATCGCGCCCCTTTTCGGCAACCATCCTTAGGATCGCAACGGCGATGTCGCAGGCCGCATCTTCCTCGGCCATGACGAGTAGCGTCGCAGTCTGACCGCCGCCGGCGATAGCCACCTGCCATTGCGTCCCCGCATCGGTCCGCACCGCAGCCAGCCTGGCATCGGCCGTCACTGCATCCAAGGTCAGCTGTCCGCCACCGTCGACAATCACCGAGACCTTCGGGCCAAGACGCTGCGTGACGCCGGCGTCCTCGATTGCCGCCCGAATCCGCTCCGCTAGCGGGCGCGGATCGGCGATTTCCTGCGGGTCGAGCCCGGCCAGCGGACCAGTCTCGACCGGCACGCCGGTGCGAACGGCAACACCCAGCGCATCGACCTCCATCGCCAGCAGCCGGGCGCTTTCGGGCGTCAGGCCGCGTATCTGCAAGCTGCCGCGGGCGGTCACTTCCATAATGCCGTTGCCGTGGCGCAGGGCGGATTCGCAGAGTCCGATCAACGACTTCGGCAACAGTCCTCCAGCGACCGGATTGAGCCGCACCAGCAGCCCGTCGCCGGTTTGCATCGGTGCCGACAAAGCAGGGCAGGCGCTGCGTCGGGAGAAAGCGTTCATGCCGCCACCCCAAGCGCCTGGGCTTCGGCAATCAGTGCGGCGAGATCGTCATCGATCGAATTGCGCAGCGGATGCCACAGACCGCGCCGTCGTGCCGACATGAAACGTTCGGCCATGACCTTCGCCGCCGACGGGTTCTCGCGCAGGATGAAGGCGCGGACAACGGGGTCGCCGAGATAGGCGTCGTGCACGGCCTCGATCAGCGCGCCAGATATGGCATGAGTGGTCTCGGCAAAGCCGACAAGCCGGTCGACCGTCTCGGCGAATTCCGAGGCGCCGCGCGGCCCGTGGCGCATCTGGCCGGCAATGAAGCGCGGATTGACGGCGCGTGCCCGTACGACGCGGGATACGGCGTCCCCAACCGAGCGTGGCTTGGGCTTTTGCGGATCCGTGGTGTCGAGCACGATCACGTCAGCGTTTTTGCCGAGCGCGGCAAGCGCTGCCGAAAAGCCGCCGATAAAGGCGACGTCGGCCGAGCCTTCGAGGATGTCGCGGCCGGGATCGTCGCCGGTATGAACCAGAAGGTCGGCCTCAGCGATGCGGCCCTCAAAAGCGCCGGGCGCCGAAATGCCTTCGCCCTCGGCGCCGCCATAGGCATGCGAGGTGGCGGCGAGATAGGCGCGGCCGATCTCTTCGCGCGCGGCCCAGTCGCCGCTTGATAGCAAGTCCTCGATGCCGGCGCCGTAAGTGCCGGGCGAGGTGCCGAATATGCGCGGGCTGATCTTGCCGTCTGCACGGGTTCTCGCCGCCAGCGGGTTTTCCGAATCGTCCTCGTCGCGGGTCGCGACGGCGTTGGCGGCGGCATCGATCAGCGCGATCTGGGTTGGGAACATGTCGCGGAACAGGCCGGATATGCGCCAGGTGACGTCGACGCGCGGGCGGCCGAGCGTTGCCGGCGGCAGCACCTCGATGCCGGTGATGCGGCCGGTGGCGGAATCCCATTGCGGCCGGCAGCCCATCAGCGCCAGGCCTTGCGCGATCTCCTCACCGCCGGTGCGCAGCGAGGCCGAGCCCCAGAGGTCGATGACCAGCGAGCGCGGCCAGTCGCCATGCGATTGCATGTAGCTGCGGACGACTTCTTCCGCTGCCACCTTGCCCAGATCATAGGCGGTCGGCGTCGGCATGGTGCGTGGGTCGGCGGTAAACAAATTGCGGCCGGTGGGCAGCACATCGCGCCGGCCACGCGCCGGTGCACCGGCCGGACCGGCGGCGACATGGCGGCCGTCGAGGGCCGCGATGAGTGCTACTTTCTCGGCTGCCGCACTCTGCTCGCGCAAAGGATCGGTTTCGCCCTCAGGCGAGCGACCGTAGATATGCAGGCCGTCCTTGATGGCGAAATCCTTGAGATCGCAGAGCCAGGCGTCGATGCGGCGCAAGGCTTCGTCGGCTGCGTCGGTCCTGGCGACGCCGGCCTCTGAGGCGAGGCCGGTCTTTTCCGCAGTCTCGACGATCAGCTTCGCCAGGCGGTCGCGGCGGCGGCGGTCGAGCCCGTCGGCCTGGGCATATTCGTCAACCAGTCGCTCGAGTTTATGCTGCTCTTCGTCCAGCCCGGCGCCGGTCAGCGGCGGCGGCAGATGGCCAAGCGTGACGGCGGCAATGCGTCGCTTGGCTTGTGCTGCCTCGCCGGGGTTGGAGACGATGAAAGGATAAATGACGGGCAGGGGGCCGGTGACGATTTCGGGAAAGCAGTTTTCGCTGAGCGCCACGGTCTTGCCGGGCAGCCACTCCAGCGTGCCGTGGGCGCCGACATGGATAATTGCATGGATGCCGAGCGACTTACGCAGCCACAAGCCAAAGGCGATCAGTGCATGGCGCGGCGGCAGTGTCGGGTCGTGATAGTCGGCGCGGCGGTCGGCTGAGCGCCCGCGATCAGGGGCGAGGGCTACGGTGATATTGCCGAAGGTGGCGGCGCGGAAGGGGAATTTTGCGGTGGTGGGCGCTTGGACACCCCCCTCTGCCCTGCCGGACATCTCCCCTTCAAGGGGGAAGATTGGCAGTTCGGCTGCCGGCTCTCCCTTAACGCCCTTGGTAGTTGGCGAAAGCAGAGACAACAGCGCAATCTCCCCCCTTGAAGGGGAGATGTCCGGCAGCACAGAGGGGGGTGCCTCGCGCGAACCTGTCTCATCATCCGTATTCCCCCATGCGGCCTCCACCGCAGCGATGGCCGCCGGCGGCAATTCCTTCGAGAAGGTCAGATAATCCTGCAAAGCCAGTCCCTGGTCGGCTGGCTCCAGCACCTCCAGCAACTGACGCGGCGTTTGCGGAATCCCTTCAACGGCGTAGCCCTGTTCGCTCAGGTCGTGCAGCATCGCCAGCACGCTGGACGGCACGTCGAGACCGACGGCATAGCCGGTGCGGCCGGGCGCGCTCGGATAGTCGGGGATCAGGATGGCGAGCTTGCGCTCCGCACGCGGCGTCCGCTGCAGACGCACGAAGGCCTCGATACGGTTCGCGACCTGCGCCACGCGGTCAGGCTCTGGCCGGTTGGCGAAGGCGCGGAAGGCCAATGCCGGATCGATCTCGCTTTCGCTCTTGAAGGAAATGGCGCCGGCCAGGATGCGGCCGTCGAGCTCGGGCAGGACGACATGCATGGCAAGGTCGGCGGGCGCCAGGCCGCGCTGGTTGTTCTGCCAGATGTCGCGGCGGGTGGTCGCGACGACGACCTGGAACACCGGCACTCCGGCGCGGTCGAACAGCGTCTCGACGCCGGGTTCGGCGCCCGAGGCGAAAGCTGTGGCGGTGATGATGGCGGCAGGGTTCAGCGCGGCAAACGCGGTTTCGACAACGGCGAGCGATGCCGCGTCCTTGAGGCTGGAGACGAAGATGGGGACCGGCGCTATGCCACGCTGCCCGAGCGCCTCGACAAGCGCATCGATGGGCGCGACATCGGCGGCGAGCAGCATCGAGCGGTAGAACAGGATGGGGATGATGGGGGCGGGTTCGGCGGACGGTAGATTTAGGCTGCGTTCCGTCGCGCCCCCCTCTGTCCTGCCGGACATCTCCCCCACAAGGGGGGAGATCGCCTGGTCATCGTCGCCTTCGTCAATGTTCGATGTTGCAGAAGTCGCGAGACGGTCAGTGACAGCCGATCTCCCCCCTTGTGGGGGAGATGTCCGGCAGGACAGAGGGGGGCGCGACGGAATGCCGACGCTTGATAAGTCCATTCTTTCTATAACGCCGCGTCCCGGCTCGTAAAATCCCGCCTTTGGCACGCTGACAGGTTCAGCGACCGCCGCACCCGATCCGGCGAGACTTGCCAACCTCTGCACCAGCGCCGTCATATTCGCCGGGCCACCTTCGCGGAAATAGTCGAGCAGACCATCAAGTTCCTGGCGCGGCAGCGTCGAGCCTTCGATCAGCCGCAAATCCTCGTCGTGGCTCTCGCCCGGTAGGAGCGCCAGCTTAATACCGCGATTTCGCGCGACAACGGCAAGCTGGTCGCAGCCGTAGCGCCACCAGTCGTAACCGCCGAGGATGCGGACCAGGACGACCTTGGCGTGGCGGGCGACGCTGTCGATCCAGAGGTCGACGGACATCGGGTGGCGCAGGTCGCGCAAGGCGGCGAGCCGCATCGACGGCAGGCGGTCCGCATCTGCCTTCCACGCCGCCGCCAGCCCGGCGAGGTCGCTGTCGGTGAAGGACAGCGCCACGACATCCGCAGGCGTTTGCCTGAGATCGACAGGCTCGGCGAGATCGTCGAGCGAGGCGGATGTGGTGGTGAGGATGTGCATCGCGGCTCGTACCTGGGATCAGCCGGCGAGGATACGCTCGATCGCCGGGCGGTTCAGCCCTTTCAGGCCGATGACGACGAGGCGCGAGCGGCGATCGTCTTCAGCGGTCCAGGCGCGGTCGTAATAGTGGTTGACGCGCGGACCGACGGCCTGCAGCAAGAGCCGCATCGGCTTGCCGCCGACGTCGACGAAACCCTTGACGCGCAATACGTTTTCTTCCTCCGCCGCCGTGGCGACGCGTTGTGCCAGCTCGTCCGGATCGGACACCGACGCAATGTCGATGACGAACGAGTCAAAGTCGTCATGTTCGTGGTCGAGCTCGTCGTCGTGATGGGTCTTGCGGTTCTCGATGTCGTCCTCGACGGCGAGACCAAGGCCGAGCAGCACCGACGGATCGACCTTGCCTTGCGAGGTCGGCACGATCTTCACCGCCCGCGCAACATGCTTGCCGATGACGGCATTGGCGCGCGCCGCGCCGGCTGCGTCCAGCAGGTCGCTCTTCGACAGGATGATCAGGTCGGCACAAGCGAGCTGGTCTTCGAACACCTCCTCGACAGGATCGTCATGGTCGAGCGTCTCGTCCTGCGCGCGCTGCGCCTGCAGGGCGTCCATGTCGTTGGCAACGCGGCCATCAGCCAGCGCCGGCCCGTCGACGACGGCGATGACGCCATCGACCGTGACGCGGCTTTTCACCGACGGCCACTGGAAGGCCTGGACCAGCGGCTTGGGCAGGGCCAGCCCGGACGTCTCGATCAGGATGTGGTCGACCTTCGGCGTCAGCGACAGGATCTGGTCGAGCGCGGGGACAAAGTCGTCGGCGACAGTGCAGCAGATGCAGCCATTGGCCAGCTCGACGATGTTTTCCTCGGGGCAAGTGTCGATGCCGCAGCCCTTCAGGATCTCGCCGTCGATGCCGATATCGCCGAACTCGTTGACGATGATGGCCAGGCGCTTGCCTTTGGCGTTTTCGAGCAAATGGCGGATCAGCGTCGTCTTGCCGGCGCCGAGAAAGCCGGTGACGACGGTGCAGGGGACGCGCGAAACGTTGGCGGCCGAATCTGGGGAAGTCATATCAAGTCCTTCAAAAGGTCGAGGGGAGGGATGCGGGCAACCAAGCCGCGCTTCAGGCAATCGGGACGGCCGCGCCACGGAATGAGGCCGTCCGTCGAAGTAGCGAACAGCTTTGCCCCCGTCACCAGATCGGTGCCGCTGGTCGTGGTCAGGTCGCCGAAGACATAGCTCCAGCAGCCGTCGCGCAGCATCGCGGCGCTGAGCCGGCGCTTGCAATTGCCGAGGCATTCGACGGTGCGGATTTTAATGTTTTCGCTGGAAGCGGCGCGGCGCGTGTGCTCGGCGAGCAGTTCGCCGGCGCGGGGATAAGCGTCCGAACCGGTCTCGTCACGGCAGGACGAGCAGACGATGACGGTAACGCCGGCCGGGGAATCACCATGGCCGGACAATAAATCCGCTGTCTCAGCCGGAAAACTGCTGTCGCGTTCCAAATCAGGCTCCTTGCCCGGAAAACCCGCCAGGCGATCGGATTCTTATGTCCTAGACGGCAGGTCTCCTGGCTCGCGGGTCATCGCCTGGGTGCCGCCTTCCCGGGAATATCCCAGTGGTTTTCGGCCTTGGCTCGTCGCTTACAGTTGCGGGGACAGCCGCGGATTTGAAATCGAGATTTCGCACCGCATTCCCTCTTGGCCCTTGCCGTTGCGGGCAGGGGACCGTCTGGAACGGATTTAGGCTTGTGAAGGCAGTCGTGTCAACGCACGTCTATGACGCGGCGATATCTGCGAGCGGCTGGCCGAGGTCGCCGGCAGCCGTCACCTCGATGCGCTCGAGCCCGAGCCAACCCTGCATCTGCTTCAATTCCTCGAAAAGGGCGGCGGCAGTTTGCGGCGGGGCGCCGGGCTCCGAATAGGCGGCATGGACGCGCAATACGCCGGCCGGGCGGTCGGCCCTGAGGTCGACGCGCCCGACGATGCTGTCGCCGAGCAGGAACGGCAGCACATAATAGCCATACTGGCGCTTTTCGGCCGGCGTGTAGATCTCGATGCGGTAGTGGAAGTCGAACAACCGCTCGGTGCGCGACCGCTCGAAGACGACGGGATCGAACGGCGCAAGCAAGGCGCGCGCCTCGATCCTGCGCGGCAAACGGGCGTCCTTGTGGAGATAGGCTGTTTTGCTCCAGCCTTCGACGCTCACCGGCAACAGGTCGCCAGCCTCGACCAGTTCCTCGATGCGGCCCTTGATGTCGGCGGGCGAGAGGCGGAAATAGTCGCGCAGATCGCCCGCCGTGGCGACGCCATGGGCGCGGGCGGAGATGCGCAGCAGTTCGCGGTGGGCGTCCGCGGGGGACGGAACTGGCAAAGCGAGTACCGTTGGCGGCAGCACGCGCTCCGGCAGATCGTAGAACCGCTCGAAACCACGCCGGTGCGCCGTGGTGATGCGGCCCGCCCAGAACAGCCATTCGAAGGCATGCTTGGCATGGCTCCAGCCCCACCAGCCGCCCGAGCCCTTCTGGCCTTCGAAAGCCGACGCCGCGATCGGGCCTCGTTCAGCGACCTCGCGATAGATGTCCTCAATGTAGGCGGCGTGCTCGCGGCCCCATTTTGCCAGTCCGCTGTACATTTCCTCGCCGCGCTCGGCCCGCCGCATGCGCCAGCGCATCAGCGGATAGGTCTCGACGGGCAAGAACGAGGCTTCATGCGCCCAATATTCGAAGACCATGCGCTTGCGTGTCACCGCGGCGTCGTCGAGCAGCGCCAGCTTGTAGGGGCCAAGCCGCGAATAGAGCGGCATATAATGGGCGCGAACCACGGCGCTGACGGAATCGATCTGCAGCAGGCCGGTACGTGCAAGCACCCGGGCCAGATGCCGGCGGTCAGGCGTGCCGCTGGGGCGCGGGTCATTGAATCCCTGTGCCGCAAGCGCAATGCGACGGGCCAGGGCAAGCGAGATTTTTTCTTTCATGAAGGCGGTATCCGGACGATGTTAGACAGAGAAAATGACCTGCGATTCCGCCCCATGCTAGCAAGGTTTTGGCGGCATCTATGTCAGGAGAGAAAAGTGGAGTGAAAAGTGAAGGAAATCAAACAGGAGCGGATCGGACCAGTTTTCCCGGATATGCCGTCCAGCACCGCGATTTGAACAAGGTTTGACTTGCTTCGCCGAAAGCGCTGCGCTAACCCTCGCCGCGTTGCAGCATAGAGCCCCCTTAAAACGGTTCAGTGGTTAATCTGTCACGCTTCCGCAAGTGGGTCCGGTGCTGTAATCAGAGTGGATTGGCCGCCAACGGAAAACTGCAGCATGAACGCACTTTTAGGTTCGTACCTGCCCATCGTCCTGTTCATCGGCGTGGCGCTGGTCGTCGGCCTGGCGCTGCTCGCCGCACCGTTCCTGGTGGCTTACCGCAACCCCGATCCGGAAAAGCTTTCCGCCTATGAGTGCGGCTTCAACTCGTTCGACGACGCCCGCATGAAGTTCGACATCCGCTTCTACCTGGTGTCGATCCTGTTCATCATCTTCGATCTGGAGGTGGCCTTCCTGTTTCCTTGGGCAGTGTCGTTCAGTCAGATCGGCATGCTCGGTTTCTGGTCGATGATGGTGTTTTTGGCGGTGCTGACCATCGGCTTTGCCTATGAATGGAAAAAAGGAGCGCTGGAATGGGATTGAACGACAGTTCCGGCACGCTCGTCGCGCCGAAGCCCAAGGGCCTCATCGACCCCAACACCGGCAGACCGGTGGGGGAGGATGATCCGTTCTTCCTGGAGATCAACAACGAACTCGCCGACAAGGGTTTTCTCGTCACTTCGACCGAGGCGCTGATCACCTGGGCGCGCAGCGGCTCGTTGATGTTCATGACCTTTGGCCTCGCCTGCTGCGCCGTCGAGATGATCCACACCTCGATGCCACGCTACGACAGCGAGCGTTTCGGTGTCGCGCCGCGCGCGTCTCCGCGCCAGTCCGACATCATGATCGTCGCCGGCACGCTGACCAACAAGATGGCGCCGGCGCTGCGCAAGGTCTACGACCAGATGCCGGAGCCGCGCTACGTCATCTCGATGGGCTCCTGTGCCAATGGCGGCGGCTATTATCATTATTCCTATTCGGTGGTGCGCGGCTGCGACCGCATCGTGCCGGTCGACATCTACGTGCCCGGCTGCCCACCGAGCGCTGAAGCGCTGCTCTACGGCATCCTTCTGCTGCAGAAGAAGATCCGCCGCACCGGCACGATCGAACGGTGAGCGGCATGACCCAGGCGTTGAATGACCTCTCGACCTATCTTGGCGAGAAGCTGACCGGCCGGATCGGCGAAGCGGTGCTCGCCTATGGCGAACTCACTATCTCGGTCGAGCCGCGCGACCTGATCGAGGTGGTGACCTTCCTGCGCGACGACCCGAAATGCCAGTTCATTTCGATCATCGACGTTTGCGGCGCAGATTATCCGTCGCGGGCAAAGCGCTTCGACGTGGTCTATCACCTGCTGTCGCCGAGGCAGAATATCCGCATCCGCATCAAGGTCCAGGCCGACGAAGAGACGCTGGTGCCGTCGATCACCGGCATATATCCCGGCGCGGACTGGTTCGAGCGCGAGACCTACGACCTCTATGGCGTGCTGTTTTCGGGCCATCCCGATCTGCGCCGGATCCTGACCGACTACGGCTTCGAGGGCCATCCGCTGCGCAAGGACTTTCCGCTGACCGGCTTCGTCGAGGTGCGCTACGACGACGAAGCCAAGCGCGTCATCTACGAGCCGGTCGAGCTCAAGCAGGAATTCCGCAATTTCGATTTTCTGTCTCCGTGGGAAGGTACGGATTACGTGCTTCCGGGAGATGAGAAGGCAAAGCAGTAAATGGCTGAAACCTCCGTTCGCAACTTCAATATCAATTTCGGCCCGCAACACCCTGCTGCGCATGGCGTTTTGCGCCTTGTGCTGGAGCTTGACGGAGAAGTCGTCGATCGCGTCGATCCGCATATCGGGCTTTTGCATCGCGGCACGGAAAAGCTGATCGAGCACAAGACTTATCTGCAGGCCGTGCCCTATCTCGACCGGCTCGACTATTGCGCGCCGATGAACCAGGAGCATGCCTTTGCGCTCGCCGCCGAGCGGCTGCTCGGTATCGAGGTGCCGAAGCGCGGGCAGCTTATTCGAGTTCTCTACTCCGAGATCGGCCGCATTATGTCGCACATCCTCAATGTGACGACGCAGGCGATGGATGTCGGCGCGCTGACGCCGCCGCTCTGGGGTTTTGTCGAGCGCGAAAAGCTGATGGTGTTCTATGAGCGCGCCTCGGGCTCGCGCATGCACGCGGCCTATTTCCGGCCGGGCGGCGTCCACCAGGACCTGCCGCAGAAGCTGATCGAGGACATCGGCAAGTGGATCGACCCGTTCCTGAAGTCGGTCGACGACCTCGACGCGCTTTTGACCGGCAACCGCATCTTCAAGCAGCGCAATGTCGACATCGCTACCGTCTCCCTGGCCGACGCTTGGGCCTGGGGCTTTTCCGGCGTCATGGTGCGCGGCTCGGGTGCGCCGTGGGATCTGCGCAAATCGCAGCCCTACGAATGCTATGCCGAGCTGGACTTCGACATTCCGATCGGCAAGAACGGCGACTGCTTCGACCGTTATCTGGTGCGTATGGAAGAGATGCGGCAGTCGGCGAAAATCATGCGCCAGTGCGTCGACCTGTTGCTCGGTAAGGAGGGCAGCGGGCCGGTGTCTAACCTCGACGGCAAGGTGGTGCCGCCGAAGCGCGCGGCGATGAAGCGCTCGATGGAAGCGCTGATCCATCACTTCAAGCTCTACACCGAAGGCTACCGCGTTCCGGCCGGCGAGGTCTATGCCGCGGTCGAGGCGCCGAAGGGCGAGTTCGGTGTCTATCTCGTCTCCGACGGCACCAACAAGCCCTACCGCTGCAAGCTGCGCGCCCCCGGCTTTGCGCATCTGCAAGCGATGGACTTTTTGTGCCGCGGCCACATGTTGGCCGACGTCACCGCCGTTCTCGGCTCCCTCGACATCGTGTTTGGTGAGGTCGATCGGTGAATCGCATTCTGAGCCTCATGTTAATCGTCATTGCTGTCGCAATGCACCCTGCATATGCAATCGAGTGCGGAGCGTCTATCGATGCTTCCGATCTTGTGAAGCAGCACTTCAAGCTGAGCTACGTCACGCTTGGCATGCAAGAAAGTGCGACAGCAGAATCCGCCGATGTCGATGCTTTCTATTTCAAGAGAGATACATGCGAGTGTAGCGTCGCAGCGCCGGATGGCGCGAGTTTCTCTAAGGCGGAGGTATCGGCAGCCGCTTCCGGCAAAACAGGGTTCGCGCGGCTTGTTGCTCGCTTGGCTGGTAAATCCGGCGTTTGCCCGCCTGTCATGACAAATTCGCCGACTTTCCAATGTTTCGACGGTACGGCGAAACTTTGTAAGGAGGCCGCAGCAAGATGACGAACCTATACGTCTTTGGTGAGGTCGATCGCTAAATGTCAGTCCGCCGTCTCGCAGAAGCCAGCCTCCAGCCAGCCTCCTTCGCCTTCAACCGGGCGAATGCGGCAGCGGCGAAGCAGTGGATCAAGCAATATCCGAAGGGGCGCGAGCAATCCGCGATCATCCCCTTGCTGATGCTGGCGCAGGAGCAGGAAGGCTGGGTGACCAAGGCGGCGATCGAGACGATCTCCGACATGCTCGGCATGCCCTATATTCGCGGGCTAGAAGTCGCCACCTTCTATACGCAATACCAGCTCAATCCGGTCGGCACCCGCGCGCATGTCCAGGTCTGCGGCACCACGCCCTGCATGCTGCGCGGCTCGGAATCGCTGATGGATGTGTGCCGCTCGAAGATCCATCACGACCAGTTCCACACCAACGACAAGGGCACGCTGTCGTGGGAGGAGGTCGAATGCCTCGGCGCCTGCGTCAACGCACCGATGGTTATGGTCTTCAAGGACACATACGAGGATTTGACGCCGGAGCGGCTTGCCGAGATCATCGACCTCTATGACGCCGGCAAGGGTGCTTCGGTGACGCCAGGACCGCAAAACGGCCGCGTCACCTCAGAGCCGGCCAGTGGCCTGACGACCCTCAAGAGTGAAAAGGCGATCCTGAAGGCGACCCGCGACCGGGAAACCAGGGCGGCGACCAAGGCCGCCAAGGAAGCGGCGCCGGCGGCTGCCGCCGCAGCACCCGCGGCGCCGGCCCCGCCAGCCGCTTCTGCCGCGCCGGCGCCGGTTGCGCCCTCGAATGCCAGCAAGCCGAAGACCGACGCTGTCGAGACCAGTCCGGCGCTGAAATCGCCATCGGCGACAAAAGTCGCGCCCGCGGCGGAAAAGGCGGCGAGCGTTGCAGCGCCGCTGCATTCGGCCGCCAATGCCAACAAGGCCGAGCCGCAGGTCGAGGACGTCTCGAAACAGCGCAAAGGCCCCAAGAACAAGGCCGAGCCGGCGTCTGCTTTCAAAGCGCCGGAGGCCAAGGTTAAACCGGCGAAGACTGCCGCCAAGGCGGCCACGCCGTCGCCCGGAAACAAAAGCCGGCCGACCGGCAAGAAGCCGGTCTGAGGAACGAGCAATGCTTCAGGACAGAGACCGCATCTTCAACAATATCTACGGCCGCTTCGACAAGTCGCTGGCCGGCGCCATGGCGCGCGGTGCCTGGGACAACACGCCCGGCATCATCGCCAAGGGGCGCGAGTGGATCGTCAATGAGATGAAGGCCAGCGGCCTGCGCGGACGTGGCGGCGCGGGCTTCCCGACCGGGCTGAAATGGTCGTTCATGCCCAAGCAAAGCGACGGCCGGCCGAGCTATCTCGTCGTCAATGCCGACGAGTCCGAGCCCGGCACCTGCAAGGACCGCGACATACTGCGCCACGACCCGCACACGCTGGTCGAAGGCTGCCTGCTTGCGGGCTTCGCCATGGGCGCGGTCGCCGCCTACATCTATGTGCGCGGCGAGTTCATCCGCGAGCGCGAGGCGCTGCAACGCGCCATCGACGAGGCCTATGCGGCCAAGCTGATCGGCAAGAACAACACCTCCGGCTATGATTTCGACATCTACATGCATCATGGCGCCGGCGCCTATATCTGCGGCGAGGAAACGGCGCTGCTCGAAAGCCTCGAGGGCAAGAAGGGCCAGCCACGGCTTAAGCCGCCATTTCCGGCCAATGTCGGCCTCTATGGCTGCCCGACGACGGTCAACAATGTCGAGTCCATCGCTGTCGCGCCGACCATCCTGCGCCGCGGTGCCGCCTGGTTCTCGTCCTTCGGCCGGCCCAACAATGTCGGCACCAAGCTGTTCTGCATCTCCGGCCACGTCAACAATCCGTGCACCGTCGAAGAGGCGATGTCGATCCCGTTCCGCGAGCTGATCGAGACGCATTGCGGCGGCATTCGTGGCGGCTGGGATAATCTGCTGGCGGTCATTCCGGGCGGAGCGTCGGTGCCGCTGGTGCCGGCCGAGCAGATCATCGACGCGCCGATGGATTTCGACGCGCTGCGCGACCTGAAATCGGGCCTCGGCACGGCAGCTGTCATCGTCATGGACAAATCGACCGATATCGTGAAAGCGATCGCGCGGCTTTCCTATTTCTACAAGCACGAAAGCTGCGGCCAGTGCACGCCCTGCCGTGAGGGCACCGGCTGGATGTGGCGGGTGATGGAACGGCTGGTGCGCGGCGAGGCGCAGAAGCGCGAGATCGACATGCTGCTCGATGTGACCAAGCAGGTCGAGGGCCACACGATCTGTGCGCTTGGCGACGCGGCGGCATGGCCGATCCAGGGCCTGATGCGACATTTCCGCGGCGAGGTGGAGCGGCGCATCGACGAGTTTTCGCGCAACGCACACCGCGCCGAACCGGTGCTGGCGGCGGCAGAATAGAAGAATTCAAAAATGCGGGCGAATGTCCGAGACGAGGAAACGAGCGCGGGGCAGACGGAAACGACCAGGAGACCACCTATGTCGCTGTTTTCGACACCCGACGATTTTACGCCCGATATGGACCCGTTGTTGAAGATGAACCAGGATCTGACCAGGATGATGCCGAAGGAGATGGCCAATGCCGTCAATCTCCTGGCGCATCCTGTCGCGAGTGCGGCGGCGATGGCGGCACTCGGCATCGGTCTTGCCAACCACGCCTTTGGCATCTGGATGGGCGTGCTTTCGGGCGCGGCCGAAACTTCGCAGCGGCTTTGGCAGCCGGTCGCCGAGGATTTCGAAGCCAGGACGGAACGCTTTTCCGCGACCGGCAAAAGCTCCTCGACAAAGGCGCGCGCAGCGACCAAAACCCTGATTGCCGAGGCGCAGTCCTTCGCCAATGACGTGACCGACATTGCGACGAGCACCGCGGCGCGGAGCTTGGCGAATGCGAGCACCGTTGCAGCGGATGCCTCGGCCGGGCTGATGCCGGAAGATTTCAAGCAGCCCAAAGCGATGGACCGGCCAGCTGAGCCGGCCGACCTCAAGGCGATATCGGGCATCGGGCCGAAACTGGAAAAGGTGCTGAACGGCCTTGGCATCTGGACATACGCCCAGATCGCCGCGTGGACGCCGCAAGAGATCGCCTGGGTCGAAGATTACCTGTCGTTGAAGGGCCGCATCGGCCGTGACGGCTGGATCGGTCAGGCGGCCGCGTTGGCCGGGGTCAAAAAGTGAATTCAATATCGTGCGCGGTCTCGGCTGCGTCCGGAAGGAAAGATTGCGGAACGTCCGCAGGGGTTTGAGGCGAAATGGCAAAGCTCAAGGTCGACGGGAAAGAGATCACTGTACCCGACCATTACACGCTGCTGCAGGCGGCCGAGGACGCCGGCGCGGAAGTTCCGCGCTTTTGCTTCCACGAGCGGCTGTCGATCGCCGGCAATTGCCGCATGTGCCTGATCGAGGTCAAGGGCGGGCCGCCCAAGCCGCAGGCGTCTTGCGCCATGGGCGTGCGCGACCTGCGCCCCGGCCCGAACGGCGAGCCGCCGGAAATCTTCACCAACACGCCGATGGTCAAGAAGGCGCGCGAAGGCGTGATGGAATTCCTGCTGATCAACCATCCGCTGGATTGCCCGATCTGCGATCAGGGCGGCGAGTGCGACCTGCAGGACCAGGCGATGGCGTTCGGCGTCGATTCCTCGCGCTACCACGAGAACAAGCGGGCGGTCGAAGACAAGTATATCGGGCCGCTGGTCAAGACGATCATGAACCGCTGCATCCATTGCACGCGCTGCGTCCGCTTCACCACCGAGATTGCCGGCATATCGGAACTCGGTCTGATCGGCCGCGGCGAGGATGCCGAGATCACCACCTATCTCGAAAGCGCGATGACTTCGGAACTGCAGGGCAATGTCATCGACCTTTGCCCGGTCGGTGCGCTGACTTCCAAACCCTACGCCTTCCAGGCACGGCCGTGGGAACTGACCAAGACCGAATCCATCGACGTCATGGACGCCGTCGGCTCGGCGATCCGCGTCGATAGCCGAGGCCGCGAAGTGATGCGCATCCTGCCGCGTACCAACGAGGCGGTGAACGAGGAATGGATTTCCGACAAGACCCGCTTCATTTGGGACGGCTTGCGCACGCAGCGCCTCGACCGGCCCTATGTGCGCAAGGACGGCAGACTGGCCCCCGCAAGCTGGGCCGAGGCTTTTGCCGCGATCAAGGAAGCGGTGTCGAATGCCGCACCCGAAAAGATCGGTGCCATTGCCGGCGATCTTGCCGCCGTCGAGGAGATCTACGCGCTGAAGCTTCTGATGGCTTCGCTTGGCTCGAAGAACACCGACTGCCGCCAGGACGGTGCCGCACTCGATCCGTCGCTCGGCCGGGCGAGCTATGTCTTCAACCCGACCATCGAAGGCATCGAACAGGCCGATGCGGTGCTGATCATCGGCGCCAATCCGCGCTTCGAGGCGTCCTTGCTCAACGCCCGCATCCGCAAGCGCTGGCGGGCCGGCAATCTGCCGGTCGGCGTCATCGGCGATGTCGGCGATACGCGCTATGATTACGAGCAACTCGGCGCCGGGCCGGAATCGCTGAAGGATCTTGCCGATGGCAACGGCAAATTCTTTCAACTGCTGAAGAAGGCGACGCATCCGCTGATCATCGTCGGCCAGGGTGCGCTGGCGCGTCCGGACGGCGCGGCCGTGCTCGGCCAGGCGGCGAAGCTCGCCGTCGCCGTCAACGCCGCAAGGGCCGACTGGAACGGCTTTGCCGTACTGCACACCGCGGCGGCGCGGGTCGGCGGCCTCGATGTCGGCTTTGTGCCGGGCGAGGGCGGCAGGAACGTCGCCGGCATGCTGGGCGAGACCGATGTGCTGTTCCTGCTCGGCGCCGACGAAATCGACATGGCCAAGACCGGCGGCGCTTTCGTCGTCTATATCGGCACGCATGGCGACAAGGGCGCGCATCGCGCCAACGTCATCCTGCCGGGTGCCGCCTATACCGAGAAGTCGGGCACCTTCGTCAACACCGAAGGCCGCGTGCAGCAGACCAACCGGGCCGGCTTCGCGCCCGGCGAGGCGCGCGAGGACTGGGCGATCCTTCGGGCACTGTCGGATGTGCTCGGCAAGAAGCTGCCGTTCGATTCGCTGCCGCAATTGCGCGCTAGGCTCTATGCGGAATACCCGCATCTTGCCCGCATCGACCATGTCGCGGCCGGCGACCCGGCCGACATCGCCAGGGTGGCCAAGCTCGGCGGGCGGCTGAACAAGGGCACCTTCACCTCGCCGGTCAAGGATTTCTACCTGACCAACCCGATCGCGCGGGCTTCCGCGGTGATGGCCGAGTGCTCGGCTTTGGCGAAGAACGGCTTCAGGCAGGCGGCGGAGTAGACATGGACACCTTCTTCTCCTTCTACGTGCTGCCGGCGCTGCTGATCCTTTTGAAGTCGGTCGTGCTGATCGTCGTTCTGTTGATCTTCGTCGCCTATGTGCTTTACGCCGACCGCAAGATCTGGGCGGCGGTGCAATTGCGCCGCGGACCGAACGTCGTCGGCCCATGGGGCACGCTGCAGGCCTTCGCTGACCTTTTGAAATTCGTCTTCAAGGAGCCGGTGATTCCGTCCGGCGCCAACAAGGGCGTTTTCCTGCTGGCGCCGCTGGTGTCGGCGGTGCTTGCGATCTCAGCCTGGGCGGTGATCCCGGTCAATGAGGGCTGGGCCATCGCCAACGTCAATGTCGGCATCCTCTACGTCTTCGCCATCTCCTCGCTCGAGGTCTATGGCGTGATCATGGGCGGCTGGGCGTCCAATTCGAAATACCCGTTCCTCGGTGCGCTGCGCTCGGCGGCGCAGATGGTGTCCTACGAAGTCTCCATCGGTTTCGTCATCGTCACCGTGCTGCTTTGCGTCGGCTCGCTCAACCTGACCGATATCGTTTTGTCGCAGCAGGATGGGCTGGGCACGAGGATCGGCCTGCCCAATACCTTCCTCGACTGGCATTGGCTGTCCCTGTTTCCGATGTTCATCGTCTTCTTCATCTCGGCGCTGGCGGAAACCAACCGTCCGCCCTTCGACCTCGTGGAAGCCGAATCGGAACTCGTCGCCGGCCATATGGTCGAATATTCCTCGACGCCGTTCCTGTTGTTCTTCCTGGGCGAATATGTCGCCGTCGTCCTGATGTGCGCACTGGCCACCATCCTGTTCCTTGGCGGCTGGCTGCCGCCCTTCAATTTCGCGCCGTTCACCTGGGTGCCGGGGCTGATCTGGTTCGTGCTCAAGGTCTGCCTGGTGTTCTTCATGTTCTCGATGGTGAAGGCGTTCGTGCCGCGCTATCGCTACGACCAGCTGATGCGGCTCGGCTGGAAGGTCTTCCTGCCGATCTCGCTGTTCATGGTGGTCGCCACCGCCGCCTTCCTCAAGATCACGGGGTTTGCCTGATGTCAGCATTGTCCCAGGCCGCCAAGTCACTGCTATTGCAGGATTTCGTCAGTGCTTTCTTCCTGTCGATGCGCCAGTTCTTCGCGCCGAAGGAGACGATCAATTATCCGCATGAGAAGGGGCCGGTCAGCCCGCGCTTCCGTGGCGAACATGCGCTGCGCCGCTATCCGAACGGCGAGGAACGTTGCATCGCCTGCAAATTGTGCGAGGCGATCTGCCCGGCGCAGGCCATTACCATCGAAGCCGGCCCGCGCCGCAATGACGGCACGCGGCGCACCGTGCGCTACGACATCGACATGGTGAAATGCATTTATTGCGGCTTCTGCCAGGAAGCCTGCCCGGTCGACGCTATCGTCGAGGGGCCGAATTTCGAATTCGCGACGGAGACGCGCGAGGAGCTTTATTACGACAAGGACAGGCTTCTGGCCAATGGCGACCGCTGGGAGCGTGAACTTGCGCGCAACATCTCGCTGGATGCGCCTTACCGCTGATATTTGACGCATGGACGGGGCGAGGGGCCTCGTTTAAGGAACACGCAACTTGCCGGCCGGAGGCGGTGGCAAAAAACAGGACGAATGTCCTGTTCGGACAGGAAACCCGGGGGAACCCATGCTGAGTGGACTAGAGGCGGCCTTTTTCTACCTCTTCGCCTTTGTCGCGGTGGCGTCGGCGTTCATGGTCATTTCGGCGCGCAATCCTGTGCATTCGGTGCTGTTCCTGATCCTGACCTTCTTCAACGCCGCCGGCCTGTTCATGCTGACCGGCGCCGAGTTCCTGGCGATGATCCTGCTCGTCGTCTATGTCGGCGCGGTTATGGTGCTGTTCCTGTTCGTCGTGATGATGCTCGACGTCGATTTCGCCGAGATGAAGGAAGGCGCCCTGCAATACGCGCCGATCGGCGCGCTGGTCGGCCTGATCCTGGCAGCGGAGCTGATCATCGTGCTCGGCGGCTACACATTTGCGCCGAAACTGGCGGCGACGGTTTCGAAGCCCATCCCGGACCTGGCCGCGCGCTCCAACACGGCGGCGCTCGGCGACATCCTCTATACGGATTACCTCTATTACTTCCAGGTGGCGGGGCTGGTGCTGCTGGTCGCCATGATCGGCGCCATCGTGCTGACGCTGCGCCACAAGCCGGGCGTCAAGCGGCAGTCGATCGCCGCCCAGGTCGGCCGCACGCCGGTAACCGGAGTGGAAATCCGCAAGGTCAAGACGGGCGAAGGAGTCTGAGATGGTCGTCGGCATCGCGCACTACCTGACCGTATCGGCGATCCTGTTCACGCTCGGCGTGTTCGGCATCTTCCTGAACCGTAGGAACGTCATCGTCATCCTGATGTCGATCGAGCTGATCCTGCTTGCGGTCAACATCAATTTCGTCGCCTTTTCGGCGGCGCTCGGCGATCTGGTCGGCCAGGTGTTCGCACTGTTCGTGCTGACCGTCGCGGCGGCCGAGGCGGCGATCGGCCTTGCCATTCTCGTCGTCTTCTTCCGCAACCGCGGCTCGATCGCGGTCGAAGACGTGAACATGATGAAGGGTTGACGGAACCACCATGTATCAGGCCATCGTCTTCCTTCCGCTGCTCGGCTTCCTGATCGTCGGCCTGTTCGGCACCTCGCTTGGCGCCAAGGCTTCCGAATACATCACCTCAGGCTTCCTGGTGATCGCGGCTGTGCTGTCGTGGGTTGCCTTCTTCTCGGTCGGCTTCGGCGGCGGCGAGGTGTTCACCGTGCCGGTGATGCGCTGGATCCAGTCGGGCGGCCTCGAAGCGTCGTGGGCGCTGCGGATCGACACGCTGACCGTAGTGATGCTGGTCGTCGTCAATACGGTGTCGGCGCTGGTCCATATCTACTCGATCGGCTACATGCATCACGACCCGGACCGGCCCCGCTTCTTCGCCTATCTGTCGCTGTTCACCTTCGCCATGCTGATGCTGGTGACGGCCGACAACCTCGTGCAGATGTTCTTCGGCTGGGAAGGTGTCGGTCTGGCCTCTTATCTGCTGATCGGCTTCTGGTACAAGAAGCCGTCGGCCAATGCGGCTGCGATCAAGGCCTTCGTCGTCAACCGCGTCGGCGATTTCGGCTTTGCGCTTGGCATATTCGGCGTGTTCGTGCTGTTCGGCTCGGTCAATCTCGGCACTATCTTCGCCAATGCGGCGACGTTCATTCCGGCCGAAGGCGCGCCGCAAGGTGCGGCCGTGCTGACCTTCCTCGGCTATGCGCTTGATAAGCAGGCCGCGATGACGGTCGTCTGCCTGCTCCTGTTCATGGGCGCCATGGGCAAGTCGGCGCAGGTGCCGCTGCACACCTGGCTGCCTGATGCCATGGAAGGCCCGACGCCGGTCTCGGCGCTGATCCATGCCGCCACCATGGTGACGGCAGGCGTGTTCATGCTGGCGCGGCTGTCGCCGCTGTTCGAGCTGTCGCATTCGGCGCTGACCGTGGTCACCTTCATCGGCGCCTTCACCGCCTTCTTCGCGGCGACAGTCGGTCTCGTCCAGAACGATATCAAGCGCGTCATCGCCTATTCGACGTGCTCACAGCTCGGCTACATGTTCGTGGCGCTCGGCGTCGGCGCCTATGGCGCGGCGATCTTCCATCTGTTCACGCACGCCTTCTTCAAGGCGCTACTGTTCCTCGGCTCGGGTTCGGTCATCCACGCCGTCTCCGACGAGCAGGACATGCGCAAGATGGGCGGCCTGAGGGAGCTCATCCCGACGACCTACTGGATGATGGTGATCGGCACGTTGGCGCTGACCGGCGTCGGCATCCCGGTGACGATCATCGGCACGGCCGGTTTCTTCTCCAAGGACGCCATCATCGAAGCCGCTTTTGCCAGCCACAATGCGGTCGCCGGGTTTGCCTTCATATTGCTGGTCATTGCCGCCTGCTTCACCTCCTTCTATTCCTGGCGGCTGATCTTCATGACCTTCCATGGCGAGCCGCGGGCCAGCCATGAGGTGATGCACCATGTCCATGAATCGCCGCCGGTCATGCTGGTGCCGCTGTTCATCCTGGCGGCAGGCGCCCTGTTCGCCGGCGTGATCTTCCACGGCGCCTTCATCGGCGAGGGCTATGCCGAATTCTGGAAGGCGTCGCTGTTCACGCTGCCTGACAACCACATCCTGCACGAGATCCACGAACTGCCGCTTTGGGTCGAGCTGGCGCCGTTCATCGCCATGCTGATCGGCTTTGCGATTGCCTGGCAGTTCTATATTCGCGCGCCGGAAATGCCTCGGAGCGTCGCCGCCAACCATCGCCTGCTCTACGCCTTCCTGCTCAACAAATGGTATTTCGACGAGCTCTACGACTTCCTGTTCGTGCGGCCGGCAAAGCGCCTCGGCAGCTTCCTGTGGAAGACCGGCGACGGCACTATCATCGACGGGCTCGGGCCGGACGGCATCTCGGCGCGCGTCGTCGATGTCACCAACCGCGTCGTCAAGCTGCAGACCGGCTATCTCTACCACTATGCCTTCGCCATGCTGATCGGCGTTGCCGCACTCGTCACCTGGATGATGCTCTGATGACCGCCTGGCCGATCCTATCGCTGGTCACCTTCCTGCCGCTGGTTGGTGTGCTGCTCATCCTTTTCGTGCGCGACGACAGCGACAATGCGCGCCGCAACATCCGCGCCATTGCGCTGTTCACGACCGCCTTCACATTCGTGGTTTCGCTGTTCATCTGGACCGGCTTCGACAATTCGCAGCCCGGCTTCCAGTTCGTCGAGAAGTTTGCCTGGCTGGATTCCGGCATCTCCTACCATATGGGCGTAGACGGCATCTCCATGCTGTTCGTCATCCTGACCACCTTCCTGATGCCGCTCTGCATCCTCGCCTCGTGGGAATCGATCGAGAAGCGCGTCAAGGCCTATATGATCGCCTTCCTGCTGCTCGAGACGCTGATGATCGGCGTGTTCTGCGCGCTCGACATCGTCCTGTTCTATGTCTTCTTCGAAGCCGGCCTGATCCCGATGTTCATTATCATCGGCGTGTGGGGCGGCAAGCGGCGCGTCTATGCCTCGTTCAAGTTCTTCCTCTATACGCTGGCCGGCTCGGTGCTGATGCTGCTCGCTATCATGGCGATGTTCTTCCAGTCCGGCACCACCGACATCCCGACGCTTCTGACCCACAACTTCCCGGCCAATATGCAGACCTGGCTATGGCTTGCCTTCTTCGCTTCCTTTGCGGTGAAGATGCCGATGTGGCCGGTGCATACCTGGCTGCCGGACGCCCATGTCGAAGCGCCGACGGCCGGCTCGGTGATCCTGGCCGCCATCCTGCTCAAGATGGGCGGATATGGCTTCCTGCGTTTTTCGCTGCCGATGTTTCCAATCGCATCCGAAATGTTCGCGCCGCTGATCTTCACGCTCTCCGGCGTCGCCATCATCTACACCTCGCTGGTGGCGCTGATGCAGGAGGACATGAAGAAGCTGATCGCCTATTCGTCGGTCGCCCACATGGGCTTCGTTACCATGGGCATCTTCGCGATGAACCAGGAAGGCGTCCAGGGTTCGATCTTCCAGATGCTTTCGCACGGCCTGGTCTCAGGCGCGCTGTTCCTCTGCGTCGGCGTCGTCTACGACCGCATGCACACGCGTGACATCGACGCCTATGGCGGGTTGGTCAACAACATGCCGAAATATGCAACCGTGTTCATGATCTTCACCATGGCCAATGTCGGCCTGCCCGGCACCAGCGGCTTCGTCGGCGAGTTCCTGACCATGCTCGGCGTGTTCCGGGTCAACACCTGGGTGGCGTTCTTCGCCGCCACCGGCGTCATCCTGTCGGCGGCCTATGCGCTCTGGCTCTACCGCAAGGTGATCTTCGGCGCATTGACCAAGGAAAGCCTGAAAGGCCTGCTGGACCTGTCGACACGCGAGAAGGTGATCATCTATCCGCTGGTCGCGCTGGTCATCTTCTTCGGCGTCTATCCGGCGCCGATCTTCGACGCGACGGCCGAATCGGTCAAGGCGCTCGTCACCAATGTCACTGCATCCATCGGCGCCGCGCAGACCGCGGCGGCGAACTGACTGGGGTTTTGCGAACCATGACGCCGGACCTTCTCTCCAGCCTGTCGCTCTCGACGCCAGAGCTGATCCTCGCCATCGGCGCCTTGGCGCTGTTGATGCTCGGCGCCTATTCGCGCGCCAACACCACCGTCACAGTGAGCGGCCTTGCCGTCGCCGTGCTGGTGATCGCTGGCGCCTGGCTGATCTTTTCCCCGGGGCAGGGCAACGCCTATGGCGAAGCCTTCATCCAGGATCCGTTCGCCCGCTTCATGAAGGTGTTGGCGCTAATCGGCTCGGCGGTGACGCTGGTCATGTCGGTCCGCTTTGCCCAGGCGGAGCATTTCGACAAGTTCGAATATCCGGTGCTGATCCTGCTCTGCACGCTCGGCATGATGCTGATGATCTCGGCCAACGGCATGATCGGGCTCTATCTCGGCCTCGAGCTGCAGTCGCTGGCGATCTACGTGCTGGCGGCGATCAACCGCGACAGTCTGCGTTCGACCGAGGCCGGCCTGAAGTATTTCGTCCTTGGCGCGCTGTCTTCGGGCATGCTGCTTTACGGCATCTCGCTGGTCTACGGCTACACCGGCAATACCGGCTTCCAGGAGATCGCCGCGGCGCTGAGCGGCGGCGAGCGCCAGCTCGGCCTGGTCTTCGGGCTGGTCTTCGTGCTGGCCGGCCTTGCCTTCAAGATCTCGGCGGTGCCGTTCCATATGTGGACGCCCGACGTCTATGAGGGCGCGCCGACGCCGGTGACGGCCTTCCTGGCGGCGGCACCGAAGATGGCGGCGATGGCGCTGATGGTGCGCGTCACCATGGGCGCCTTCAAGCCGATCGCCGCCGACTGGCAGCAGATCATCGTCTTCATCTCAATCGCCTCGATGGCGCTCGGCGCCTTCGCGGCGATCGGCCAGACCAACATCAAGCGGCTGATGGCCTATTCCTCCATCGGCCATATGGGCTATGCGCTGGTCGGCCTTGCCGCCAACAGCCAGGACGGCGTGCGCGGCGTCGCCATCTACATGCTGATCTACCTGGTGATGACGCTCGGCACCTTCGCCTTCATCCTCGCCATGCGGCGCAAGGAGGGCAATGTCGAGCAGATCAGCGATCTCGCCGGCCTGTCGGCGACCAACCCGATCATGGCGACGATCCTCACCATCCTGATGTTCTCGCTGGCCGGTATCCCGCCGCTCGCCGGCTTCTGGGGAAAATGGTACGTGTTCCTTGCCGCCATCAATGCCAATCTCTACGCGCTGGCGATCATCGGCGTGCTGGCCTCGGTGGTGGGCGCCTATTATTATCTGCGCATTATCAAGATCATGTGGTTCGACGAACCGGTCGGCGGCTTCGTTCCGATGGCGACCGAACTGCGCGTCGTGCTCGGCGTCTGCGGCGCCTTCGTGCTGTTCTACGTGCTGATCGGCGGCCCGATCGGAACCTACGCCGCTGCCGCAGCCAAGACCTTCTTCTGACGGAATGACATTCAGGCTGGCTCCAACCGCGGCTTCGGAAGGGTTCCGGCTCGAGGCGCACGACACGGTCGGCTCCACCAATGCGCTGGCGCTGGAGCACGCGCGGGCCGGCGATCCGGGCAAGCTCTGGGTCGTCTCAAAAAAGCAGGAAGCCGGGCGTGGCCGCCGTGGCCGCGCCTGGGCGACGCCCGAAGGCAATCTGGCAGCGACGCTGCTGGTGATCACCAACACCGAGCTTCGGCTTGCCGCGACGCTCGGCTTCGTTGCCGGACTGGCGCTGGCCGACGCGCTCGACGCTGTCGTGCCGAAGGGCAGGATCGCGATCGGCCTCGATGGTGCGAGCCAAGGCAAGAACCGTTTCGAGCTGAAATGGCCGAACGATGTGCTTGCCTCGGGCGCCAAGCTCGCCGGCATCCTACTGGAATCGGCGATGCTGGAGGGGGGCCGTTCCGCAGTGGCTGTCGGCATCGGCGTCAATGTGGTGGCTTATCCCAGGGATTTGCCCTATCCAGCGACCTCGCTCAACGCGCTGGGGTCTGCTTGCGATGCCGAGACGCTGTTTCTGGCGCTGTCGGATGCATGGAGCGAGAATGCCCGGCTGTGGAACGAAGGGCGTGGGCTTGCCGCCGTCAGGCAGCGGTGGCTGGCGCGTGCGGCGGGGCTTGGCGGGCAGGTTGCTGTCAGAATTGACGGTAATGTGGTGCGCGGCACCTTCGAGACCATTGACGAGGACTGCCGTTTCGTGATCCGCGACGATGAAGGTTCGGTTCTGACGATCGCCGCCGGCGACGTGCATTTCGGCGCGGTTGCCTCGGCCGGCGGTTGACTGGCCAATACGTTTGACTGGCCTGTATTTGACCAGCTTGAATTTGACCGGCCCAAGAGTTTGACGGGCAAGGAAGGAAAGATCATGGCGAAAGCGGAAAACGCCGAACTTGTCTTCGTGCCGCTCGGCGGTGTCGGTGAGATCGGCATGAACTTCGCCCTCTACGGCTATGGCCCGGCCAATGCGCGCGAATGGATCGTCGTCGATGTCGGCGTCACCTTTCCCGATGCAACCCTGCCCGGCGTCGACCTGGTGCTGCCCGACACGCGCTTCATCGAGGAGAATGTCGCCAATCTGCGCGGGATCGTCATCACCCATGCGCATGAGGACCACTACGGTGCGCTGCACGACATCTGGCCGAAGCTCAAGGCGCCGGTGTGGATGACGCCGTTCAGCGCCGGCCTGCTGGAAGCCAAGCGGCAGGGCGAGCAAGGGGCGCCGAAAATTCCGGTGACGATCTACCGGGCCGGCGAGAAATTCACCGTCGGTCCGTTCGAGATCGAGGCCATCCCCGTCGCGCACTCCATTCCCGAGCCGATGTCGCTGGCGATCACCACTCCGGCCGGCGTCGTCATCCATACCGGCGACTGGAAGATCGATCCGGCGCCGACGGTGGGGCCGATGACCGACGAGTCACGCTTCCGCGCCTATGGCGACAAGGGCGTGCTGGCGCTGATCTGCGATTCCACCAATGCGTTGCGGGAAGGGGAATCGCCGTCCGAAGTGGCGGTGGGCGAGGGCATCAAGAGCGTCATCCAGAACGCCAAGGGCCGTGTCGCCGTTACCAGCTTCTCCTCCAATGTCGGGCGCATCGTCTCCATCGCCAAGGCAGCGCGGGATGCCGGCCGCCAGTGCCTGGTGCTTGGCCGCTCGATGAAGCGCGTCATCGATGTGGCTGATGAACTCGGCTATATGGACGGCTTGCCGGAATTCATCGCCGAGGAAGATTACGGCTTCATCCCGCGCGAAAACCTCGTCATCATCTGTACCGGCAGCCAGGGCGAGCCGCTTGCCGCACTCGCCAAGCTGTCGCGCGACGAGATGAAGTCGGTGGCGCTGACTGCCGGCGACACGGTGGTGTTTTCCTCGCGCACCATTCCCGGCAATGAGAAGGCGATCCTCGAGATCAAGAACCGCCTGATCGACCTCGGCATCAAGATCATTGAGGACGGCGATGCGCTGGTGCATGTCTCCGGTCATCCGCGCCGCAGCGAATTGCGCAAGATGTATGAATGGGTGCGGCCGCAGATCGGCGTTCCCGTGCATGGCGAGGCGGCGCATCTGGTGGCGCAGGGCTCGCTGATGTCGACGTCCGGCATCGGCCAGGTGGCGCAGGTGCGCGACGGCGACATGCTCAGGCTCTATCCGGGTGCGGCTGCGATCATCGACCAGGTGCCGTTCGGCCGCATCTACAAGGACGGAAGGCTGGTCGGCACCGACCAGGCGATGGGCATTCGCGACCGGCGCAAGCTGTCCTTCGCCGGCCACGTCGCCGTCAATGTCGTGCTCGACGACAAATACGAACTCGGCGGCGATCCCGATCTAGTCGCCATCGGCGTCGCCGAGGCCGATGGCAGCGGCGAGAGCCTGGAAGACCTGATGATCGATGCGGCAATCGGCGCCGTGGACTCCATCCCCCGCCAGCGCCGAAAAGACCTCGACCTGGTCCAGGAGGCGGTGCGGCGCGCGGTGCGCGGCGCGGCCAACGAAGCCTGGGGCAAGAAGCCGCTGGTGACGGTGTTCGTCACGCGGTAAGGGAATAGGGGAGTAGGGCAGTACGGCAGTAGGGGAGAAAGTAGTTTTCCCTACTCCCATACTGCCCTATTGCCTTACTGCCCTAAGGACGCAGTCAATGCTCGGACGCCTCAACCATGTCGCGCTTGCCGTGCCGGATCTGGCTGCGGCGGCGGCGGCCTATCGGGATACGCTTGGCGCCCGCGTGACCGCGCCGCAGGCGCTGCCGGAGCATGGCGTGACGGTGGTGTTCGTCGACGTCGGCAATACCAGGATCGAGTTGCTGGAGCCGCTCGGCGAAGGCTCGCCGATCGCGGCATTCCTCGAGAAGAATCCGTCCGGCGGAATGCACCATGTCTGCTACGAGGTTGACGACATTGTTGCGGCGCGCGACCGTCTCAAGGCCAGCGGCGCGCGCGTGCTGGGCGATGGCAATCCGAAGACCGGCGCGCATGGCAAACCGGTATTGTTTCTGCACCCCAAGGACTTTTTCGGCACGCTGGTCGAACTGGAGCAAGCATGAGCTGGGTCTCTTTCATCGCCCTGTTCTTCGCCACATGGTGGGTGGTGTTGTTCGCCGTCTTGCCATTCAGCATGCGGACGCAGGACGAGGACCAGGATGTGACGCTGGGTACGGTTCCGAGCGCGCCGCGCGGACCGCATATGCTGCGCGCCGCACTGCGCACGACGATCGCCACACTGGTCCTGATGGGCATCTTCTACGGCATCACGAGAGGGCTTGGTCTCGGCATCGACGACATCCCGCACATCGTGCCGGATTTCAACCAGAGCCCAGCGCATTAGCCGGCTACCCAATGTCCGGCTATCCAAGACCTATGCCGACGCCCTGAAATCAAGCTCAGCCAGCAAGGTCAACCCAAGTAAAGGCCGTGGGCCGGATTTGGGCTGACGCAACGTCATGTAGTTTGGCAATCTGTCTTGCTAACCAAATGATTGCACAAAAAAAATGCAAGGCGCGAGGCCTTGCAATTTAAACGCGTCCGATCTGTTTCCGGTGTCCGGCGGCAGCGAGTTACCGCGCCTAGATCGCATCCTCCCAAGACTTTGACCGCGTAGGAGGGCAGATTTTTCTCCGCCCTCTCGGTTATCGGGGCACACTAGCCTAAGGCGGGTGAAAATGTCACGAAGAATTTTGCCCGGAAACAGGCAATCTCGTGCTGCAGTGCACAATAGTACGGCAGGCGTTGCTTGCGAAACGCCCAGCAAGCCGTGTGCGGCAATTGCGGCGTCTGTGCAGCGCCTGGGCCGGGTTTCCATTCCGCCATGAAATGGCTATGAAGCCGGGGCAAGCAAGCCTGCGCTGCGCCGATTCCGGCGCCGCCATCCTCTCTCACGGACCAGTTCATGCGTTTGTCGCGCTATTTCCTGCCCATCCTCAAAGAAAATCCGCGCGAGGCCGAGATCGTCTCGCATCGGCTGATGCTGCGCGCCGGCATGATCCGCCAGCAGGGGCAAGGCAGCTTCTCCTGGCTGCCGCTCGGCAAGCGGGTACTGGACAAGGTCTGCCGGATCATTCGCGAGGAGCAGAATCGCGCCGGCGCGCTCGAAATCCTGATGCCGACCATCCAATCGGCCGAGCTGTGGCGCGAAAGCGGCCGCTACGAAGACTACGGCAAGGAGATGCTGCGCATCAAGGACCGGCAAGATCGCGACATGCTCTACGGCCCGACCAACGAGGAGATGGTCACCGAGATCTTCCGCTCCTACGTCAAGTCCTACAAGGACCTGCCGCTCAACCTCTATCATATCCAGTGGAAGTTTCGCGACGAGGTGCGCCCGCGCTTTGGCGTCATGCGTTCGCGCGAATTCCTAATGAAGGACGCCTATTCCTTCGACCTCGATTATGAAGACGCCAAGGCCGCTTATAACCGTATGTTCGTGTCCTATCTCAGGACGTTCACGCGCATGGGGCTGCAGGCGATCCCGATGCGCGCCGACACCGGGCCGATCGGCGGCGACCTCAGCCATGAGTTCATCATCCTGGCCGACACCGGCGAGAGCCAGGTGTTTTGCCATCGCGACTATCTCTCGCTTGATGTACCGGGGGCGAATACCGACTTTTCGAATGACGCCGAGATTGCCGAGATCGTCAAGACATGGACGACGCCCTATGCCGCCACCGACGAAATGCATGACGAGGCGGCATGGGAAAAGCTCACCGAAGCCGACAAGGTCTCGGCGCGCGGCATCGAGGTCGGCCATATCTTCCATTTCGGCGACAAATATTCCAAGCCGATGGGCGCCAAGGTGACCGGGCCGGACGGCAAGGATCATTTCGTCTCTGGCGGTTCCTACGGCATCGGTCCGTCGCGGCTGGTCGCGGCGATCATCGAGGCCAGCCATGACGATAACGGCATCATCTGGCCGGAAGCGGTGGCGCCGTTCGACGTCGGCCTGATCAACATGAAGGCTGGCGATGCCGAATGCGACCGCGTCTGCGGCGAGCTGCATGCCGCCTTTGCCGCCGCCGGCAAGGAGGTGCTCTACGATGACACCGACCAGCGGCCGGGAGGCAAGTTCGCTACCGCCGACCTGATCGGACTTCCGTGGCAGGTGATCGTGGGGCCGCGCGGCGTCGCAGCCGGCGAGGTCGAGATCAAGAACCGCAGGACCGGCGAGCGCGAGACGCTGCCGATCGGCGACGTGAAAAAGCGTTTCGGTGCCGCCGCATGAACGAAGCGGCAGCAGCCAAACCTTCGGGGGCAGGACCCTTTTCCGGCTTTGAGCGTATGGTTGCGTGGCGCTATCTGCGCTCGCGCCGCAAGGAGACGGTGATCTCGGTCATCGCCTCGATCTCCTTCCTCGGCATCATGCTGGGCGTTGCCACGCTGATCGTCGTCATGGCGGTCATGAACGGCTTTCGCGCCGAACTGCTGACGCGCATCCTCGGCGTCAACGGGCACCTGATCGTGCAGCCGCTCGACATGCCGCTGGAGGACTATGCCCAGGTCGCCGGCCGCATCAACGGCGTGCCCGGCGTCAAATACGCCATTCCGCTGATCGACGGGCAGGTGCTGGCGCAAGGCAATGTCGGCGGCGGCACCGGCGCGCTGGTGCGCGGCATACGCGGCGAGGACCTCGGCAAGATCACCATCGTCGCCAACAACATCAAGGAGGGCTCGATCGTCGGCTTCGACACCGGCGAGGGCGTCGCCATCGGCAGCCGCATGGCCGAGAATCTCGGCCTTGTGCTTGGCGATACGATCACGCTGATCTCGCCCGAGGGCGACGTCACGCCGCTCGGCACGACGCCGCGCATGAAGGGCTATCCGGTCACCGCGATCTTCGAGGTCGGCATGTCGGAATATGACAGCTCCATCGTTTACATGCCGTTCTCGGAATCGCAGCTTTATTTCAACATGGACGGCCGGGCGCAGACGATCGAGATCTACACCGACAATCCCGACAATATCGACGCGCTGAAGCCGAAGGTCGAAGAGGCGGCGCAGCGGCCGATCAGCCTTGTCGATTGGCGGCAACGCAACAAGACGTTCTTCGACGCGCTGCAGGTCGAGCGCAACGTCATGTTCATGATCCTGACGCTGATCGTGCTGGTGGCGGCCCTCAACATCATTTCGGGCCTGATCATGCTGGTGAAGGACAAGGGCCACGACATCGCCATCCTGCGCACCATGGGAGCGACGCGCGGCGCGATCCTGCGCATCTTCCTGATGACAGGCGCTGCGATCGGCGTTGTCGGCACCATCGCCGGCGTGCTGCTCGGTATCTTGATCTGCCTCAACGTCGAGCGCATCCGCCAGTTCTTCTCCTGGCTGGCCGACGAGCGGCTGTTCAATCCCGAGCTTTATTTCCTGAGCCAGCTGCCGGCCCGCATGGATGCCAGCGAGACGATCTCGGTCGTTCTCATGGCTTTGGCGCTGTCGTTCCTGGCGACACTGTTTCCGGCGTGGCGGGCGGCCAGGCTCGATCCGGTCGAAGCGCTGAGGTACGAATGATGGCCGAGGCCATTATCGAGCTGAAGAGCGTCGAACGGCACTATGTGCAGGGGCCGCGCAAGCTGACCATCCTGAACGGCGCCGATTTTTCGCTTAAGCGTGGCGAGATGGTGGCGCTGGTGGCGCCGTCGGGCACCGGCAAGTCGACGCTGCTCCACACCGCCGGGCTGCTGGAGCGGCCGGACGCCGGCGACGTGATCCTGGCGGGGCGCGCCTGCGGCCGGCTTTCCGACGACGAGCGCACGGCGATCCGCCGCAACGATGTCGGCTTCGTCTACCAGTTCCATCATTTGCTGCCTGAATTCTCGGCGCTGGAAAACATCATGATGCCGCAGCTGATAAAAGGGCTGGCGCGCAAGGAGGCGGCCGAGCGGGCGGCGCAATTGCTCGACTACATGCAGATCGGCAAGCGGGCGCAGCATCGCCCTTCCGAGCTCTCCGGCGGCGAGCAGCAGCGCGTCGCCATTGCGCGCGCCGTCGCCAACGCACCGCTGGTGCTTTTGGCCGACGAGCCGACCGGCAACCTCGACCCGGTGACTGCTTCCTATGTGTTCGAGGCGCTGGCAGCGCTGGTCCGGCAATCCGGCCTGGCGGCGCTGATCGCCACCCATAATCACGAGCTTGCCTCGCGCATGGATCGCCGCGTGACGCTTGCCGACGGCAAGGTCGTCCCGCTTTAGGGTGTGCTAAGACCGAGGTGATGCCGGCCTGCGAACTGGCGTGCGCCGTCCGCTATTTTTCGTGCGCGCTCTCGGCCCGAAACCGTCGGCAATCTGCCTCTCAACCCTTTCTTAACCCTGCCGAAATTGACCGCACGCAATTCCGGCCATGCCGGGATTGCGATCGTTGACATTCGAACAAAATTAGAACAAAATACGAACATACTAACAACAGGAGAGAGTTATGACCGATCTTGTTCAGGATGTCGTTTCGCTGGTGTGCATGAGCACGTTCCTCATTTCCATGGCAATCTGGATCGGCGCGATGTGAGGATGCGCTGAAAGACATGGCTCGAACGCTGACGACCCGTTCTTCGCGGAGGCGAGGGGCGCAGCGTAGGACTACGGTCTTCAGTGAGGTCCTGTCAGCCGACTTTGCGAGCCGCCTCGACCTGCAAAGGCGCTGCCGGGCCGAAGACATCTTCGAAGGCTGATTTCAGCGCCAGGTCGAGATCGGCCATTGTTACGGGAAGGCCGAGATCGATGAGGCTGGTGACGCCGTGATCCTGGACGCCGCACGGCACGATGCCGCTGAAATGGCCGAGATCCGGCTCGACATTGATGGCAATGCCGTGAAAGCTCACCCAGCGCCTCAGCCTGATGCCGATGGCAGCGATCTTGTCCTCGGCGACCGAGCCGTCGGGCAAAGCGGGGCGATGCGGCCGCACCACCCAGACGCCGACGCGGTCCTCGCGGCGTTCGCCGCGTACGTTGAAGGCGGCCAGCGTGCCGATGATCCATTGTTCGAGTGCCGCGACGAAGGCGCGGACATCCTCGCGGCGCCGCTTAAGGTCGAGCATGACATAGGCGACGCGCTGGCCCGGCCCATGATAGGTGTATTCGCCGCCGCGCCCGGCGGCAAAGACCGGGAAGCGGTCCGGCTCGATCAGGTCCTCGAAACGGGCGCTGGTGCCGGCGGTATAGAGCGGCGGATGCTCGACCAGCCAGACCATCTCGCCAGCCGCGCCGCTGCGGATTGCTTCGGCGCGCGCCTCCATCACGGCGAGCGCATCGGGATAGGCGGTGAGCCCGGGCTCAATGCGCCATTCGACCGGCGCCGAGCCGGGCGAGGGCAGGAACGACGTGGCGATCTGGCTGCGTTCTGTCATGATATCTCGTCTCGCCCCTCATATGGCGGCAATCGGTACAAACGTCCAGTTCCGGGCACGTTCGGCGCTTTGCAGAGTTAAGCCGATATCCGGCCGATTATTGCTGGCCGCGCACTTGTTTCACCGGAAACGATTTGCTACACGCCGCGGGCCGGTTCGTTCTGGCTCCTACCACGTGCGGTCGTGGCGGAATTGGTAGACGCGCAGCGTTGAGGTCGCTGTGGGGCAACCCGTGGAAGTTCGAGTCTTCTCGACCGCACCATTAAATTCGAAAGCGCCCCGTTGAGTTCGAGCACGGCAAAGAGCGTCTTTGTCAGGCGCGAGGCTTTTTTGCCTGCGATCGCGAGTTTGGCCGATGCGAAAACGCCATCGGCGCGCAGCCATATATGCGGTTTGCGTGGATAATTATTCGCGCACCAGGCGTCCGGTTGCCCACCAGATCACAGATACAGCAGCGATCGATACGTAGCCGTCCAGGGCATAGTGCCATCCAGTGTACACCGATCCGTACAGGATCAGGGCTGCAAACGCCCAACCCAGAGCGCCCAGCCAGAGATTGATCGAGGACAGCAAATAGGCGTTCAGTGCGGCAAAGGCGACATGCATGCTTGGCATGGCCGAGATGCCGCCGCCAAGGCTTGGCCGGCCACTCCGGTAAGCCATCAGGAGATATGCTGCGGGTTCCCGCACCATGTAATTATGGTCCAGTCTGTCCAAGGCGGCATTCAATCCGTGGAAGCGATCCACGCCAACAAACTGGTGGTAGTAAACCGGCCCGACCGATGCCAGCGCCAAAGCCAAGACAGTTCCGAGGATGCACAACGTCAGCGCTGCCGCGCTGAGATAGCGGATGCGCGCAATCTCGTCCGACCAGAGCGCCACGAAAAGGATGGTGCCGAACCACTGGTAGAACCAAATGACTTCATAGCTGTTGAAGACGACGAGCGACCACCCGTTGCTGTCGAGCTTATGGGCGATCTCCCACGGCGGCATCCCGTGCAACCATTCATCAGCGTCGGCTAACCAGTGGTCGGCATAGTATGGGACGACGGACGGGATGGCGATCTTGTAGGTGGAGAACGCGGTCAAGCTGGCAAAGAAGAACAGCAGCACCAACAGACAGCCGCGCCAGCGCCCTTGAACCAAATCCAGGGCGTAGCGAACCGGTTGCCGTCGGCCATGGATGAGCGCGGCACAACAGACGCCACCGATAAACAAGACCGGCATGCCAATAAGAAACTTGTGAGAATAGATTAGGGCTGATGTACGGAATACTTCTGGATATAGTGCAGATGCACCTAACACGTACATTGCCATAAACAAGGAGAGGCGCAATTGCCATATGGCTGAGGGCCTGTGGCGAGAGGCTTCCGTAGTTAGGGCCAAGCCAATTTACCCGTTCTTAATGTTTCGCCGGAGAGACATATACACCGATAAGGTAAAAACCTTGCCGTCAGGTTTACTTTTCCCCGGTGGTCGATACCTGCCGGCTCGCATGCGGTGGATTGATTCCCTGAGCAATCTTGCATCCGCATTGCTGCCCATGCCCCGCGCGAAGGAATTACCCCGGAGCCTCGGGCCGAACCGGCCCGTTGCTTAAACACAGGCCCGCCACTCCCTCGGTTGACCTATCATAAGTTTTAGCTTATCATAAGTCATGGTTTATGATTACGCAGGAATGGTGGCCTTGGCCGATCCGACACGCCGCAAGGTGTTCGAGCTCATCGCCGATCGGCCGCGCTCGGTCATCGATCTGACGCGGGTGCTTCCGGTCTCGCAGCCGGCGGTATCGCAGCACCTCAAAGTGCTGAAGGAAGCCCGACTGGTCCGTGCCGAGCCCAAGGGCGCCAGCAATATCTATCATCTCGACCCGCATGGGCTCGGCGAGATGCGCGCCTGGCTCGATCGCATGTGGGGCGATGCGCTCGACGCCTTCAAACGGGAAGTCGACAACAGCAAGGAGAAGAGGAAATGAGGACTATGATCAAGCCCGCACCGGTCAGGAAGTCGGTGACCGTGGAGGTGCCGCTCGACAAGGCATTCGATGTGTTCACGGGCGCCTACGCGGCTAAGGCCAAACGCTACGCTGCCTGATCGGCAGGCCTCTAAGCCCGATATCCAGCGAGGCCGTCGCAGCGTCGGCCTCGCCTCATTCCCGGTGCAGCATATGCCGTTCTGCCCGACCACCGGGACTAATGTTGTTGAGCGACCGATTCCCCGACCGGGGCAAACCACACCTGGCGTTGTCGCGGACTACCCGGCGGTTGGTCGGCGGCGATGGCACAGCTGGATTACCGGTGCTTCTCGACGAAAGCCTTGCAGGCGGGTGACAACTGCTCGATCATGCTCTGAAGGTCGCATTTGCCGATCGGTGTCATTGGGCAAAGCCGTTTGTAGTCAGGCTTGCATTCCTTGCCCTGAAAAGATTTGAAGGCCTTTGCATCGGCGGCAATCGGGTTCAAAAGTATTCCCGAACAAACCAGCGCAAGGCTGGTAAACAGATACTTCCCCATAAACACCCTCCCTTTATTACCGGTAATTATAGAGATGATAAATTAGAATGCTCTAATTATCAATCTTGAATTATCAATCTTGGGCAACCGGCAGCTCGCAAGGTCGTCTGATATCCGTCCGTTGCGCACGGAGAGGCCGATTCTCAAGCCAATCGCGCCGCCGCTCCATCTTTGTGTTTGACCATGATCTTTTCGGAAAACCGGTTTCCACTTTTCAGGATCATGGTCTAGACCTGACTGGCACCTTATCCGGAAATCCGATAGCGGGAGGCGCTGGTGGAAGGCCAGGACGAACACATGACCGGCACCAGGGCCACCGAGGAGCGCCGCGCCGACATCTATGACGAGGACGGCGTCATCCTGTCGTCGTTTCTCACCCAGATCGGTGCCGCGATCGCCGATCGCGATACGCTGACGCTGAAGCGCGAAGTCGACGATCTGCACCAGTCGGAACTCGGCCACCTGCTCGAGGCGCTGCACCCGGAACAGCGCCGCGCCCTGGTCGAATTGCTGGGCAAGGATTTCGATTTCTCCGCGCTGACCGAGGTCGACGAGGCGATCCGCCGTGACATCGTCGACAATCTGCCCAATGCGCAGATCGCCCAGGCGGTGCAGGAGCTCGATTCCGACGATGCCGTCTACATCCTCGAGGACCTCGACCAGGAGGACCAGGACGAGATCCTGTCGCAACTGCCGTTCACCGAGCGGATCAGGCTGCGGCGCTCGCTCGACTATCCCGAAGAGACCGCCGGCCGCCGCATGCAAACGGAGTTCGTCGCGGTGCCGCCATTCTGGACGATCGGCCAGACCATCGACTACATGCGCGAGGACAACAACCTTCCCGATCGTTTCAGCCAGATCTTCGTCATCGATCCGAGCTTCAAGCTGCTCGGCGCCATCGACCTCGACCAGATCCTGCGCACCAAGCGCTCGGTCAAGGTCGAAGAAGTCATGCATGAGACCAGGCATGCCATCCCGGCCACCATGGACCAGGAGGAGGCGGCACGCGAATTCGAACAATACGATCTTCTGTCCGCCGCCGTCGTCGACGAGAACGAGCGGCTGGTCGGCGTGCTGACCATCGACGACGTCGTCGACGTCATCCAGCAGGAGGCCGAGGAAGATCTGCTGCGCATGGGCGGCGTCGGCGACGAAGAACTCTCGGACAGCATCCTTTCGACTTCGCGCTCGCGTGTGCCGTGGCTGCTCGTCAACCTTTTGACGGCCTTCCTCGCGGCTTCGGTGATCGGCCTGTTCGACCGCACCATCGAGCATATCGTGGCGTTGGCGGTGCTGATGCCGATCGTCGCCGGCATGGGCGGCAATGCCGGCTCGCAGACCATGACCGTCACCGTGCGGGCGCTGGCGACGAGGGACCTCGATATCTACAATGCCGGCCGCATCATCCGCCGCGAAATCGGGGTGGGCTTCATCAACGGCATCATCTTCGCCATCCTGATCGGCATCGTCGCGGCTGCCTGGTTCCACGATCGCAATCTCGGCGGCATCATCGCGGCGGCGATGATCATCAACATGTTCGTGGCGGCTCTGGCGGGCATCCTGATCCCGCTGCTGCTCGACCGCTTCAAGATCGATCCGGCTGTGGCTTCGGCGGTTTTCGTCACTACGGTCACCGATGTCGTCGGTTTCTTTGCCTTTCTCGGGCTTGCCACATGGTGGTTCGGCGTAGGCTGAACGGCACCTCAATTGACTTTTACGTAAATGCCATGCGAGGCTTTGAAAGGTGCCTTGTCCGCCGATTCTGGTACGCGCCTGGGCGCCGGCGGCGCCGACCAGTTGGAACTCGCGGCGTGGCCGGGGCATTGGAGTGACGATGCGGGAATATTATTCGATCACGGAGCTGACCCGCGAATTCGACGTGTCGACGCGGACGTTACGCTTCTACGAGGACGAAGGGCTGGTGCAGCCGGTAAGGCGCGGCCGCACCCGGCTGTTCCGTCCGTCGGACCGGCATCTCATCCGCCAGATCATGCGCGGCAAGAGGCTCGGCTTCTCGATCAACGAGATCCGCGAAATCATCCAGATGTACAGGGAGCCGCCCGGCGAGGTCGGCCAACTCAAGCTGATGATCAAGCGCATCGAGGAAAAGCGCGAGGATCTTCGCCAGAAACGCCGCGACCTCGAGGAGACCCTGGCCGAGCTCGACCAGGCCGAGGAATCCTGCGTCGAGCGGCTGGTTGAACTCGGCGTCACCACGTAAGCGCGGTGTCAGCCCCGGCTCAAATCCAGCGCCGCACCCTTTTGGCGTAGTCCCGGTACTTCTTGCCGAATTTGGCCGTCAGCACCTTCTCCTCGCTCTCGATCGTCAGCTTCTGCGTCAGGAACGCCGCGATGACCGCGAGCGGCAGGAACCAGGCGATCCCCGAGACAAAGGCGAGGCTGACCAGCAGCAATGTGTTGGCGAGGTAGATCGGGTTGCGGCTGACGGCGAAGGGTCCGGTGGTCACCAGATGGTCCGGCACGCCGTTGGGGTTGAGCGTCGTTTTGGCGCGGATCATGGTGCGGATCGCGGTGAACCAGAGCGCGGCGACCGCCACCAACCCCACAAGGCCGGCGGCGAACAGGATGTCGCCGAGAAGATCGCCGATCCACGGCAGTGGATAGAAAAACCCTAGCGCGACGCTGACGATGATGGCGGCGACATAGATCAGCGGCGGCCATGGGATGTGCCCCAGCTTCGGCTGCCCAGGATTTTGCTGCACGGGTTTCGGGTGACTGTCGGTCATTGTTGTCCTCCCTCGATTAGCGCGTTCTCGGTTCCGCCGTCTCGGTTTGGGCGGTGCAGGTGCCGGCGAGCTCGCCAATATGCGCCTTCCACTCCGGGGACTGGTCGTTGCTGTAGAGCCGGTCAAGCGAGGCTTCGCCCTGGAGAGTGTCCAGCATGCAGGCACAATAGCTGGAGCAGAACTCGGTGTCGCGCGCCTGCTCGCAGGATATTTGGCAGGATTTCAGAAAGTTCACCTCCCTGCTTTCGACCCGCGCCGGCATGAATTGCGAAAACAGCCAGACCGAGCCGATCAGCAGCGGCTGATGGATCAGATAAAAGGCAAGGCTGTGCCGGCCGATGAAGACCAGCGGGTTTGCCCAGCGGCCTGGCGTCATGGCCGACAGCCGGGTCAGCACGCCGGAGGTGGCGGCGAGTTTGGTAACCGCGATGCCGGCAAGCACGGCGCCGAACCAGGGCAGCAGCGGAACATAGTCGTTGGAGTGCGGATTGGTCGCCGATAGACCGACCCACCACAAAGCCGGATGATCGAAGGCCTCGGATCTGAGGTAGAAGGGCGCCGCGATGACAAACGCCGCGACAAGCAGTGTCAGCAGCGCCGGCAGCCGCAGGAACGCCAGGCCGAGCAGGCTGGCGAGCGCGATCTCGTGCAATATGCCGAAAAAAATGAAGCCGTCGGGCGTGGCGATTCGGGTGACCAGCGATATTGCGAGAGCCGCCCCGGCAACCATGGCGAAGCGCTTCCAGAAGCCTGTCCAGCGGATTTTCTTGCCATGGGCGAGATAGAGGCTGACGCCGACCAGGAACAGGAAGCTCGAGGCGATGCAGCGCGCGTAGATTTTCCACCAGCCGAAGGCGGTGAGGCCGGGATCGGTGTAGCCGAAAAATTCGAGATCCCAGGTGAAATGATAGCTCGCCATGGCAAGCAAAGCGATGCCGCGTGCGATGTCGATGGCGGCGATGCGCTTCGCCTTCGGTTGATCCTGAACGGCGGTGGTCGGCGTGGCGATGCTCATCGGTCTCGCTGTCTTGGTTCAGCCCCGGCAAGACGACTATCACGGTTGCCACCGTCAAAAGAAGCAGTCCTCGCGTCACGTTGGCGCGGGTCAGCATTAGAACTCGCTTTAGGCCAGAGCCGGAAAGCCTTTGGCCGGCTTCGCTTTTTGCCGTGAAGGCGTCGGTTTCCTGTTACCCGGCCAGGAATCGCCGCGGCAGATTTGTGCTCCAACCCTGCTTTGGGCGATTCTGCTTCGGGGAAAGCAATGGCTACCCATGTGCGCCATCCTATCTGGCTTGCGGCCTTGCGGCCGGCGGATGCACGCACCTTCGCCTCGCTTTATGCGGTCGAATCGTTCGCGCGCGCCACCGTCTCCAGCGTCATCCCAATCCAGGCCTATGAGATCCTGCACAACGAGCAGACCGTCTCGATCCTCTACACGGTCGTGGCAATGCTCGGCCTCTCGGCGACGCTGTTCATGCCGATGCTGATCCGGCGCTTTGCCCGGCGCTGGGTCTATACCGCCGGTGCCTGCCTGCTGGCCGTCGGCTCGCTGTTCTTCGTCACTCATACGCTTGCTGGCCAAACGGTCGGCATGCTCTGCCGCGTCATCGGCGCCAGCGCGCTGGCGATCACGCTCAACCTCTACATCATGGACCATATCCGCAAGACCGATTTCATGCAGGCCGAGTCGCTGCGCATGGCGTGGTCGATGCTTGCCTGGACCGCCGGGCCGACGCTCGGCATTTTCCTCTACACGCGTTTCGGCATCTATGCCGCGCATAGCGCGGTGGCCGCCTTCGCCATGGCCCTGCTGGCGCTGTTCTGGACCTACCGGCTTGGCGACAACCCGTCGATCCGCCCGGGCAAGACGCGGCCGGTCAATCCGCTGGCCAATATCGGCCGCTTCGTCGCGCAGCCAAGGCTGAGGCTGGCCTGGCTGATCGCCTTCGGCCGTTCCTGCTTCTGGACGACGTTCTTTGTCTATGGGCCGCTGTTCATGGTGATCACCGGCGAGGGCGAGCTCGCCGGTGGCCTCTTGGTTTCGGCCGGCAATGCGCTTTTGTTCATGGCCATCTTCTGGGGCAGGGCGGGAAAGCGTTTCGGCGGCCGGCGCACCATGACGTTTGCCTATTTCGCCATGTCGGCGACGCTGCTGGCGGCCGGCGCCGTCGGCGAGGCCGCGCCGCTCGTCACCGGCGCGTTGCTGCTTTGCGGTGCCTTCTTCACCATCGCGCTCGATGCGCTGGGCTCGACCGCGTTCATGCGCTCGGTGCGCTCGTATGAGCGGACGCAGATGGCGGCGGTCTACCGCACCTATCTCGACTTTTCCGAGCTGACGCCGCCGCTGGTCTATTCAGTGGTGCTGGCGTTCTTCGGCCTGGGCGCGGTTTTCGCGACGCTCGGCCTGCTGGCGGCGGTCTGCGGCTTCGTCACTTGGCGCTATCTGCCCAAATCGCTTTGATGTTCAAGCGCCGCATGCCGCTCGCGCACCCAGTTGTGGAAGCGGTGCAAATCATATTCCTCGGGCATCAGCACGCCGGCCTTATGGCGCATCGAGCGCAGGCCCTTCTGGTTGACCTCGCAGATATCAGCGTCTTCCTCCAGCACCTGGGTACCGAAGGCGACGATGTTGTCGATATCCGCAGCCGGATCGACGAGCGCTTCGGGCGAAAAAAGCCATTCGGCGGTGAGTTCGGTCTGCTCCGGCCCAAGCGGCACCAGCCGCACGGTCCTGACATAGTCGACATGGCCGACGACGAACATCGACGGCAAGTTGGTGGCATAGGTCTGCCCGGCAGCACGCTCGGCCGGCGTCAGGCTCGAAAAGACCGAGCCGTGGACGCGCCCGTCGCGCGACCAGGTTTCGGCCCCGGCCCGCAAGCCGCCGGCAAATTCCGGCGCGTCATTGTCGGCGTGGCGCGCCCATTCGGGGTCGTCGTGCCGGCCCATCAGGCCGCGGCCATAGATCGGCACCAGCCGCGACAGGTCCTTGTGGACGCCGGGGCAGTGCAGGCACTCATTGAAGTTCTCCCAAAATATCTTCCAGTTGCAGTTCATAACCTTGCGCAGCACATGGCCGCTCAGCAGCGTTTCCAGCGGCCAGTTGGCGAGGTTGCCGGATGCCGGATCGAAGGATGTTTCAGCCGAACCGGCAGCGTCTTGCGCGAGGTTGACGAAAACGAAACCGCGCCACACCGAAAGCGCGACGCGGTAGAGCGGATGATCGGCCTTGTCGAAACCGTCCGGCAGCGATTTCGACGGCACGCGCACCAGATCGCCGCGCAGCGAATAGGACCAGGCGTGGTAGGGGCAGGTGATGAGCCGCGCCTTCAGCCGTCCTTCGCTCTGCTGGCAAAGCTGCGAGCCGCGATGCCGGCAGGTGTTGTGAAAGGCGCGCAATTCGCCGGTCTCGTCGCGCAGCACGACGACCTCCTGCGTGCCTATGCGAAACGTCCTGAAAGCCAGCGGATGGGCAAGGTCGGCCTCGCGGCAGACCAGCAGCCAATTGCGATACAAGATGGCCTCGAGATCGCGCTGATAGCCTGCGATGTCCCAATAGGCCGATGACGGCAGCGTCGGCTCGGCCCGCGTCAGGCCGTTATAGGGACCGCGCTCATTCGGGCTGGGTTGCATGCCGGCTTCCTCCCCATCCGCCAGCCGACACCCGGCTGTGAGAATTGTCAATTGCGGCGCCGGCCGGCGAGCTTGGCGAGGCGGCGCATTCGCCACACGATCCGGCGGAATTTGGTTTGCCGGGCGCGGCGATTCTGCCTATAGTCGCTGATGTCGTCGGTTCCGTTTGGAACCAAGAGGGAATGCGGTGCGGGCGAAATTCTTGCCCAATGCCGTGGCTGCCCCCGCAACTGTGTGCGGTAGTCCTCTCCATATGCCACTGAAGATTTTCTTCGGGAAGGTGGGGAAGGGCGCTGATCCGCGAGCCAGGAGACCTGCCGGCGACAGGAAACTGACTTCTATGCCCTCGGGTGGAGGGCGAAAGGACAAGACATGAATACCGCTTCCGTCTCGCTCGGCGCTTCCGTCTCCTCGCAGTCGCGTTTCATGCAGCTGGCGCTTGCTGCATTCCTCGGCATTTTCGTCATGGGCTTTGTCGGCTTCTCGCACATCGATGCGGTCCACAATGCCGCCCACGACTATCGCCACTCGATGGGCTTTCCCTGCCACTGACAAGGGGCTGACATCATGACACTGTTTCGCAACGTCGTGTTCATCGCGGCGATCGCAGGGCTCGTGGCCGGCGTCGTTCTCGCCTGCATGCAGGCCTATGCCACGGTGCCGCTGATCCTGAAGGCGGAAGTCTACGAACAGGCCGGCGGCGGCCATGACCATGCCGCCGCACCTGCGGCACCGGCCGCCACGGGCACGATGGCTATGAGCAGCGCCGCGCCGGCACCGGCTGAAGCAATGGCTCCGGCTGAGGACGAAGGCTGGGCGCCGGCCGACGGTTTCGAACGCTTTGCCTTCAGCGTCGTTGCCAATATCGTCACCGGCATCGGCTTCGCGCTGGTCCTGGTTGCGGTTTCGGAGTTCGCCGGCGGCATCGGCAATTGGCGCCAGGGCCTGTTCTGGGGGCTTGCCGGCTTTGCCGTGTTCACGCTGGCGCCCGGCCTCGGCCTGCCGCCGGAACTGCCGGCGATGCCGGCGGCCGACCTTGTCCAACGCCAGATCTGGTGGTGGGCAACGGTGGTGGCGACCGCCGCCGGTCTCGGCCTGCTCGCCTTCCGCAGATCGCTGCCGCTGGCGATCCTTGCGGTGGCGTTGATCCTAGCGCCGCATTTCGTTGGCGCGCCGCAGCCCGACAGCTTCGAGACGGCGATCCCGGAAGGCCTGCACCACCAGTTCGTGGTGGCGGTGACGCTGACCAATCTGGTGTTCTGGCTGGTGCTCGGCGCGGTCGTCGGCGTGGTGCGCGGCCGCTTCACCGGCACGGCGACCAGCCTGCACGACAGCTTTGCCTGACCGCGCTGCCGGGGCGCTGACCCTGATCATCGGCGGTGCGCGCTCCGGCAAGAGCGTGCATGCCGAGAGGCTGGTGAGTGCCTGTCCGGCGCCATGGAGCTATATCGCGACGGCGCAAGCCTATGACGAGGAGATGCGCGAACGGATCGCGCTGCACCGCTCGCGCCGCAGCCCCGGCTGGACGACCATCGAGGCGCCGCTCGACCTTGCCGGCGCGATCGAGGCACTGCCTGACGGCCAGCCGGTGCTGATCGATTGCCTGACGCTGTGGCTGACCAACCATATGCTGGCGGAACATGATGTCGAGGCCGAATGCCGAAGGCTGGCAGATGTGCTGTCGCGGCCGCGTGGACCCTGGTTCGTGGTGTCCAACGAGGTCGGCCAGGGCATCGTGCCGGAGAATGCGCTGGCAAGACGGTTTCGCGACGCGGCCGGCCGGTTGAACCAGGACGTTGCCGCCGTCGCTGACACCGTGCTTTTGATGGTGGCGGGGCTGCCGCTCAGGGTGAAATGACATGGCTGATACCGACCACATCGATCCCAAGGACGAGGAACGCCACCGCGCGAAGATGGCCAAGCGCAAGGCGGTGCAGGACGCCGAGGTTGCAGCCAAGACGGTCGAGAAAGGGCTGTTGATCGTCAACACCGGTCCGGGCAAGGGCAAGACCACGGCCGCCTTCGGGCTGGCGCTCAGAATGCTCGGCTACGGCAAGCGCGTCGGCGTCGTCCAGTTCATCAAAGGCAAATGGCACACCGGCGAGAAGGATGCTTTTGCCTGCTTCGGCGACCGCGTCGTCTGGCACGCCATGGGCGAGGGCTTTACCTGGGAAACGCAGGACCTGAAGCGCGACATCGCGGCCGCTGAGGCCGCCTGGGCCAAGGCGCTCGAGCTGATGGCCGAGCCGTCGATCAGCCTCGTGGTGCTCGACGAACTCAACATCGCGTTGCGCTACGATTATCTCGACCTCGAAAAGGTGGTCGCAGCGCTGAAGGCGCGTCGCGAGGGCCTGCATGTCGTCGTCACCGGCCGCAATGCCAAGCCGGTATTGGTCGAGGCAGCCGATCTGGTCACCGAGATGGGCGTGACCAAGCACCACTTCTCCGCCGGCGTGAAGGCGCAGCAAGGGATAGAGTTCTGAGGGGTTTGGCGATCGGGGAAGGGCGTTTCGGAGCAGGCGGCGCCGGCGAAGCTGCCGATCTCCCCCCTTGTGGGGGAGATGCCCGGCAGGGCAAAGGGGGGCACTGTCCCTCGGCCTGTCAGTCGGAGACAACTACGTCGTCAGACCGTCATTAGCAGGTGAACGGTCAAGAGGCTGGCGATCCTTCGCGCCCCCCTCTGTCCTGCCGGACATCTCCCCCACGAGGGGGGAGATTGGATGGCGCTTCGGATTTCGCCAACCCCGAACGTCAAAGGCAGGGAATGAGAAGCGCAAAGCTGGGGCGATTATTCTTTGGGCACAGCAATTTTGTTCTTGCTTTGTGCCGGCAGCTATGCTACTAATCTGGGTATGGTGCTAACTGGCTCCAACGACCCGCCGCTTGGCGGGTTTTTTGTTTCCGCTCGATCTCGAGCGCAGGTCACGCCAAGATAACGACCACTGCGACCACCCCGAACAGCCCGATCAGCAGCAAGTCGGCGACCCGGTAGAGTTTCAGCGCCCGCCGGATGTCGGTGCTCTCGGCATCGCGGCGGCCGCCTTCGCCCATCAACGCGTCTTCGACCATGACGCCGTCATAGGAACGGGGGCCGGCGAGCGCCAGGCCGAGCGCACCGGCCATCGCTGCTTCCGGCCAGCCGGCATTGGGCGAGCGGTGCTTTTTCGCATCGCGCCGCACGGCGTGCCAGGCGGCTTTGGCGTCGGCGCCCTTGACCAGGCAAGCGGCGAGTACGATCAGCAGCGCCGTCAGCCGCGACGCCGGCAGGTTGATCCAGTCGTCGAAGCGCGCCGCCGCCCAGCCGAAGGCTTCGTGGCGCGGAGTGCGGTGGCCGATCATCGAATCGGCGGTGTTGGCGGCCTTGTAGGCGACGCCGCCGGCGAGCCCGCCAATGCCGATCCAGAACGCCGGCGCGACGACGCCGTCGGAGAAATTCTCGGCCAGGCTTTCGATCGCGGCGCGGCAGACAGCGGCCCTGTCGAGCTTTTCCGGGTCGCGGCCGACGATCCGCGAGACGGCAATGCGGCCCATGTCCAGTCCGCCGCTGTCGAGGGCGTCGGCCACCGCTTCGACATGCTCGGCCAGGCTCTTCTGCGACAGCAGCGACGTCGCCAGGATTGCGATGACCAACAAGCCGAGGGGAATGCTCCAAAGCATGGTTTCGAGCCAGAAGGCGAGGGCGGCCGGCACCAGCACGATGACCAGCAGCGCGAGCACGCCCCAGCGGCGACGGTGGGCGTCGGAATCAGTGGCGCGGTTGAGCCTGCCGTCGAGAAAGGATATCAGCCTGCCGAACCAGGTGACGGGATGGCCAATGGCATCGAAGAGCTGGGCCGGGTAGCCGAGTACAAGTTCGATGGCCAGCGACAGGAAAGTGATCAGGATCGACATGAAGTCTCTTGATGGAGTGACGGCGGCAGTGGACCACGGCGGAAGCCTTGGCCGGGCGAGGGCGCTTTTCCCTCACGCGCCGCTGCCTTTCGTCGACCTCTCGACCGGGATCAATCCGCACTCCTACCCGCTTTTCGATTTGCCCGCCACCGCCCTGTCGCGATTGCCGGAAGCAGCGCGTGCCCGCGAATTGGCCGAAGTCGCGGCAAGCGCCTATGGCGCTCCATCGGCGGCGAATGTCGCAGCGGCGCCCGGCACGCAGATCCTGTTGCCGCGCGTCGCTTCGCTGGTCAGCCCGGGCAGGGCGCTGGTGCTCGGGCCGACTTATGCCGAGCATCGGCGGGCAGCGGCGATCGCCGGCCATGCGGCGGCTGAAGTCGATGATTTCGAAGCCTTGGCGGCGGCCGACCTTGCCGTCGTCGTCAATCCCAACAACCCGGACGGGCGCGTCGTCGAGCGCGAAAGATTGCTTCGACTTGCCGCAAAATTGCGCGCCAGAGGCGGGCTGCTGGTCGTCGACGAGGCCTTCATGGATGTCGGCCCACGCAGCGAAAGTCTCGCTGGCGACGTCGACCAGGGCGGCATCGTCGTGCTGCGCTCGTTCGGCAAGTTCTTCGGCCTGGCCGGCCTGCGGCTTGGCTTTGCATTGACCGACGCGCTGACGGTCGAGCGGCTGCAGGCGCAATTCGGGCCATGGGCGATTTCCGGGCCGGCGCTCGAATATGGCATAAGGGCGCTTGCCGATACCGGCTGGCAGGCCGGGATGCGGCGCCGATTGGCCGAGGATGCCGCACGGCTCGATGCGCTGTTCGGCCGGTTCGGCGTGCCTGTCGCCGCTGGCACCGCGCTGTTCCGCTATATCAGGCTGGCGAACGCCGCCCGCCTGTTTTCGGTGCTCGGCCAGCGCGGCATCCTGCTTCGGCATTTCGCCGACCGGCCGGATGTGTTGCGCGCCGGCCTACCGGGAGCCGACGAAGAATGGCGGCGGCTCGAATCAGCGCTTGCCGGCTGGGCCTCGCGGCGCGACGATGATGCCAAGGGAGAAACGATCCAATGATCCATGTCTGCTCGCTGTCCAAAGTCGAGGAAACGGTGACGAAGACCGGGGCCGGGCGGCTGCTTTCGCTGCTCGCTGCCGGCACGGAGGTGATGCGGCCGGCCTCGATCACCAGGGAAAACCATCTGCACCTGGTCATGCACGACATTGCGGTAGCGCAGGAGGGCATGACCATGCCGGGCGAGGAGCATGTCTTGAACCTGCTCGATTTCGCCCGCCAATGGGATCGCTCGCGGCCGCTGGTGGTGCATTGCTATGCCGGCATCAGCCGGTCGACCGCCTCGGCCTACATTATCGCGGCAGCGCTGGCGCCGAAGCGCGACGAAGCCGAACTGGCCAAGACGCTGCGCGCGCTGTCGCCCACGGCGACACCCAATCCGCGGCTGATCGCAATTGCCGACGCACTGCTCGAGCGCGACGGCCGCATGAGCCGCGCCATCGAGGCGATCGGGCGCGGCGCCGAAGCGTTTGAGGGCACGCCGTTTGCGCTGAGGATCGAGGGCTAGTTACGCAGCCAATCCGCCAGCTTTGCCTTGCGCACGTCCTTCAGCAAGCTGATGAAGCCGTCGGCTTGATGCTCGGCGGTGAGCCGGCCTTTTTCGGCGGTTGCAATGCTGGCGTCGCCGACCACGCCATTCGGGTTGAGGTCGCTGGCGATCCAGGCGAAGGCGTGTGTTCCGGTGTGGCGCAGCAGCGAAAATTCCTTTTCGGCGCGGGCGACCTTGGACACGAAATTATCGGCCTTGGCCATGTCGACGAGGTCGGGCCGGAAGTGCAGCATCAGCGAGGTCTCGACGTCGCCGCCATGAATGCCGTGGCGGTCTTCGAGGTCGGTGTACATGCCGGCCGGCCGGCCAAACCGTTGCCAGCTGGTCTTTACCGCCAGCATCTTTGCCCGCACGCGCAATTCGCGGGTGACGATGCCCATGATCTCCTCATTGCCGCCATGCGAGTTGACGACAATCAGTTTTCGGACGCCGGCGCGTGCGACCGACAGGCCAAGTTCGGTCCACGCCTCGACCAGGGTCGTCGCCGGCAGAGTGAGGGTGCCGGGCGCATGCAAATGCTCGTTCGACTTGCCCACCGCCTGAACCGGCAGGATGCGGATGTCGAGATCGCCGGGCAGGCGCGCGATCACCGTTTCCAGCATGCCGTTCATGATCGAGGTGTCGGTCGAAACCGGCAGATGGGGCCCGTGCTGCTCGATCGCCGCCAGCGGCAGAACGGCAATGGTCGCCTCAGGATCGACGGTCGCGTATTCGGTGGTCCGGTAGTCACCCCACCATACGCGTTTTTTTGTTCCGGCCATTTTTTACCTCGAAGAGACTGGATGCGCGCTTGATGAGGGGCGGCACCAACCTTTGTCGTGTAACTTGAGATCATCGGCCTGTCGATTCCAGCCGCTGGCCAGCGCTCCTCAACCCGCCGCGATGACCTCGATCTCGACCTTAAACTCCGGCCGGGCAAAGCCGGACACGATCATCAGCGTCGAGGCCGGCGCCGGACTGGCGAACAGCCGGTCGCGAACCTCCATATAGGGCCGCAGGAAGGCGCGGTCGGTGACGTAGGCGTTGATGCGGACGATGTCGGACAGGCCGAGCCCGGCCTCGCCGAGAATCGCCGCTATGTTCTGGAAACAGAGCTCGGCCTGTGCGCCGGCCTCCTCGGGGATCTGGTCGTCCGCTGTGATCGCGACCTGGCCCGAACACAGCACCAGCCGCTTGCCGGGCGGCAGCTCGACGCCATGGCTGTAGCGGGCGAAGGGCGGCTTGATCGACTTCGGCGTGAGAAATTTGAACATGGCAATCTCCGTTCACGGCAGCGTAAAGCTGGATGTAGGCGGGCATCAAGATGGCGGTGCATGTCACGAGGGCGATTGTGGACAGGCGATCAAAAAATAGGCACGATGCCTTCCGTACAGCATGACCCGTCCGGCCTTCGCGCCGCCATTGCACAGGCGGGCATTGCACAAGCGGGCGGTCCCGACGCAACGCGCCGGTGGCATGTGTCTTGCTTCTTGAAACAATGGTGTCGAGCCCGGCGCGTGATGCGCCGGAGCGAACAAAGGGTGGTGTGGATGTACGGAAGACTCAAGATTTCGGCGGGCGTGATCGTGCTGCTTGGCGCAGGTACGCTTGCCGCGGCAGCGAACGAAAAAGTCACCTTCGGCACCAACTGGCTGGCCGAGCCGGAACATGGCGGTTACTACCAAGCCGTGGTGGATGGTACCTATGCCGCATGCGGCATCGACGTGACGATCATGCAGGGCGGCCCACAGGTCAGCGGCCGGCCGCTGCTGCTCGCAGGTAAGATCGATTTCTACATGGGCGGCAATCTGCTGTCGGCCTTCGATGCCGTGCAGCAAGGCATACCGATGCGCGTCGTGGCCGCCGACTTCCAGAAGGACCCGCAGGTCATCATGTCCCATCCCGGCCAGGGGCTGGACAAATGGGAAGACCTGAAGAACGCCGACCAGTACATCCTCGGCGACGAAGGTGCGCAGACCTTCTTCCAGTGGATGGTCACCGACCTCGGCTTCGATGCCGCAAAACGCGTGCCCTACACTTTCAACCCGGCTCCGTTCATCGCCAACAAGAAGTCGATCCAGCAGGGCTACGTCACCTCGGAGCCATTCGCCGTCCAGAAGCAGGGCGGTTTCACGCCGAACCAGTTCCTGCTGGCCGACTATGGCTGGGACACATATGCAACGACGGTCGAAACCATGCAGGAGACGGTCGACAAGCGGCCCGAGGTGGTCCAGTGCTTCGTCGATGGCTCGGCCAAGGGCTGGTACAATTATCTCTACGGCGACAACAAGGCCGCCAACGAGATGATCAAGAAGGAAAATCCGGACATGACGGATGAGCAGATCGCCTTCTCGATCGAGCAGCTGAAGAAGTTCGGCGTGGTCGATTCCGGCGACAGCGAAAAGCTCGGCATCGGCGCCATGACCGATGCGCGCATCCAGAGTTTTTACGACAAGATGGTCAAGGCCAAGGTAACACCGGCGGGCATCGACATCAAGAAGGCCTACACGCTGGCCTTCGTCAACAAGAGCGTCGGGCTCGACCTGAAGAAGTAGGCCGTGAAGCTGGAGAAAGTGGCGCAACAGCCAGGAAGCGTATCGGGGCCGACGCTGTTGGCGCTGCGTGGCGTCGGCAAGGTGTTTTCCAACGGCGTCACCGCGCTCAGCAATGTCGAGCTGACGATCCGGGAAGGCGATTTCCTCAGCCTGCTCGGACCGTCGGGCTGCGGCAAGTCGACGGCGCTGCGGCTGATTGCCGGCCTGTCGACGCCGACCTCGGGTGTGCTCGACTGGCGCGGCAGCGGCGCCCTCGATCGTTCAAATATCGGCGACCGCTCGAATATCGGCTTCGTCTTCCAGGAGCCGACGCTGCTGCCCTGGGCCGATGTCTTCGACAATGTCTGGCTGCCGCTGCGGCTGAAGGGTGTGTCGCGGGCCAAGGCGGCGCCGGCGGTGATGGAGATGCTGGCGCGGGTTCACCTGACCGGCTTCGAGAATGCCGTGCCGCGCGAATTATCAGGCGGCATGAAGATGCGCGTCTCGATTGCCCGCGCCATGGTGACCAAGCCGCGCATTCTGTTGATGGACGAGCCATTCGCCGCACTCGACGAGATCACCCGCTTCAAGCTCAACAACGATCTTCTGGAGTTATGGCAGGATGAGCGTTTTACCGTCGTTTTCGTCACTCACAGCGTCTTCGAAAGCGTTTTCCTCTCCAACCGCGTCGTCGTCATGGCGGCGCGGCCGGGCCGGGTGTTTGCCGAGCTTGCCGTCGATGCATCCTATCCGCGCGACGAGGCGTTTCGCACCTCGCCCGATTATGCCGCGCTCTGCCGCCAGGCATCCGACGTGCTGATCGGCGCCATCAACTCAACTGCCGGACCGCATCATGACGGCCATTGAAGAACAAGTCCTGGCGCTCGACCCGGAGGAGGCGCGTCGCGTTCGCCAGGAGCGCTTCGAGCGCATCGGCAGGTGGCTGCTGCCGCTGGCGATCATGATCCTGGCGATCTGGCTGTGGGACCGCGTCTGCGTCTGGAACGACATCCCGAAATATATCCTGCCGCGTCCCGGCGTGGTGCTGCAGACGCTGCACGACGATGCCGGGCTGCTGTTCTCCTCGCTGCTGGTGACGCTCAGGATCACCTTCTTGAGCCTGCTTCTCGCCGTCATCGGCGGCGTCGGGCTGGCAGTGCTGTTCGCGCAGTCGAAATGGGTGGAGATGTCGTTCTTTCCGTTCGCCATCGTGCTGCAGGTGACGCCGATCGTCGCGATTTTTCCGCTGATCAACATCTATGTCGACAACCAGACGACAAAGCTGCTGCTTTGCGCCTGGATCGTCGCCTTCTTCCCGATCCTCTCCAACACCACGCTCGGCCTCAATTCCGTCGACCGCAATCTGCGCGATTTGTTCAAGCTCAACGGTGCCACCCGCTGGCAGCAATTGCGCTATCTGCGGCTGCCGGCGGCGATGCCTTATTTCCTCGGCGGGCTGAAGATCGCCGGCGGCCTGTCGCTGATCGGCGCGGTGGTGGCCGAGTTCGTCGCCGGCGCCACCGGCCAGTCGTCCGGCCTCGCCTCGCGCATCATCGAGGCCGGCTACCGGCTCAACGCACCAAGGCTGTTCGCCGCGCTGATCCTGATCTCGCTGACCGGCATCCTGATCTTCCTGGTACTGTCGCTGATTTCGCATCTCATTTTGCGGCGCTGGCACGAGAGCGCACTGAGGCAGGAGCGGTGATGGTGGACAGCGCCGCCTTGATACCAGCTTCTGGTTCCTACCATCTCGCCAAGGTTCGGCTTCATGCCTCACTGACGCCGGGCTTTTCTGGAGCCTTCGATACCGACGGGTTTGGGCTCGCCGATATCGCCATCGCCGATGGCAAGATCTCCGGGATTACGGCGCATCGATCCAACGCACAGGCAGGCGCCATCGACCTTGGCGGCCGGATCGTCTTGCCCTGCTTCGTCGACTGCCACACCCATATCGACAAGGGCCATATCTGGCCTCGAAAGCCCAACCCGGACGGCACCTTCATGGGCGCGCTGAACGCAACGGGCGCCGACCGCGCGGCGCACTGGAGCGCCGACGACGTTGCCCGCCGCATGGATTTTTCGCTGCGCTCTGCCTATGCGCATGGCACCAAGGCGCTGCGTACGCATCTCGACAGCGTCGCCCCGCAGGAAGAGATCTCCTGGCCGGTGTTCGAGACGATGCGGGAGAAATGGCGCGGCCGCATCGAGCTGCAGGCGGCCTGCCTGCTCGGCATCGAGGGCGTGCGCGACAGGAAGTGGTTCGAGAGGCTGGCCAAGCGGGTGGCTGCCGCCAAGGGCGTGCTCGGCGTCGTCACCTACATGGTGCCGGACCTCGAAGAACTGCTCGACCAGGTGTTTGCGCAGGCGATCAAGCATGGCCTCGACCTCGATTTCCATGCCGACGAGACCGACGATGTCTCGGCGATCTCGCTCAAGAAGATTGCCGAAGCCGCCCTTTGGAACGGTTTTGACGGGAACATCCTGGTCGGCCATTGCTGCTCTTTGGCGCGCCAGCCCGACCTTGACGTGCTCGACACGCTGGACAAGGTCGCCAAGGCCGGCTTGGCGGTGGTGTCGCTGCCGATGTGCAATCTCTATTTGCAGGACCGGCGCGGCGACAACACCACGCCGCGCTGGCGCGGGGTGACGCTGCTGCACGAGATGAAGGCGCGCGGCATTGCCGTCGCCGTCGCCTCCGACAATACGCGCGACCCGTTCTACGCCTATGGCGATCTCGACATGCTGGAGGTCTATCGCACGGCGACGCGCATCCTGCATCTCGACCATCCCGTCGCTGACTGGCCGCAAGCGGTGACAGCGACGCCGGCCAAGGTGATGCGGCTCGATGGTTTCGGCACGCTTGCCGCCGGAGGGCCGGCCGATTTCGTCGTCTTCAAGGGGCGAAGCTGGACGGAATTGCTGTCGCGGCCCGAATCGGATCGCATCGTGGTGCGCGACGGCCAGGCGATCGAACGCCAGCTGCCCGATTATGCCGAACTCGATGATCTGATGGTGGAATGATGGATATTGCGGCGCTCAAGCGCGACCTGGACGGCCTCAAGGTCGACGACCATCCGGCGATCGTCCAGCAGAAGAGCCGCGACTTCTACTGGTACAGCCCGGTGCTGAAGCAGCAGCTCGAGCATGTCACCGGCGACCTGATCGTGACGCCGAAAACGGAAGACGAGGTCGTCCGCGTGCTCGCCGCCTGCCACCGGCATGGCGTGCCGGTGACGCCGCGCGGCAGCGGCACCGGCAATTACGGGCAGGCGATGCCCCTGTCCGGCGGCGTCGTGCTCAATCTCGCCGAGATGAACGCGATCAAGGCGATCGCGCCCGGTCGTGTCGTCACCGGTCCCGGCGCCGTGCTCGCCGACATCGACAAGGCGACGCGGGCGCATTCCGGCCAGGAGCTCCGCATGTCGCCGTCGACCTACAACACGGCATCGATCGGCGGCTTCGTCGCCGGCGGCTCCGGCGGTATTGGCTCGATCCGCTGGGGCGGCTTGCGCGACCTCGGCAACGTCATCCGGCTGAGGACCGTGACGATGGAGGCACAGCCCCGCGTCATGGAGCTCACCGGCGAGGACGTGCTGAAAGTGATGCACGCCTACGGCACCAACGGCATCATCACCGAAGTCGAGATGCCGCTAACCGCCAGTTATGACTGGATCGACGTCATCGTCGGCTTCGACGATTTCATGGATGCGGCCGGCTTCGGCAACGATCTCGCCATCCAGGACGGCATCCTGGCGAAGTTGATCACGCCGATAGCAGCACCCATCCCCTACGATTACTTCAAGCGCCACCAGCGGTTTTTCCGGCGCGGCCAAAGCATCGTCGTCCTGATGATCGCGCCGCATGCGATGGATGCCTTCCTCGCCTTCACTGCGCGCATTAAGGGCGAGATCGTCTTTCGCGCCGATAAGGAGGCCGATCTCAAGGGGCTGCCGCCGGCCTATGAGCTGACCTGGAACCACACCACGCTGCGCGCCATCCGGGTCGACCCGACGATCACCTATCTGCAGACCCGCTACCCGTCGCCGGACCACCTCGGTCACGTCAAGGCGATGGTCGAACGCTTCGGCGACGAGGTGCCGGCGCATCTCGAATTTATCCGCTTCGATGGCGCCATCGGCATCGCCGGATTGCCGCTGGTGCGCTTCACCACGGCGGAGCGGCTGTACGAGATCATCCGCATCCACGAAGACAATGGCTGCTGGATCTTCAACCCGCACCGCTACACGCTGGAAGAAGGCGGCATGAAGCGGACGGATGAAGTGCAACTGGCTTTCAAGCGTGAGACCGACCCGCAAGGGCTGCTCAATCCGGGCAAGATGATCGCCTGGGAAAACCCGGACTATGATTATCGCTCAGGCAAGTCGTTCCTGTTCAAGGGGCTGGAGAAGACGGGTTGAGGAGAGGTTTGCGCTTGAACACCCCCCTCTGGCCTGCCAGCCATCTCCCCCTCAAGGGGGGAGATCGGCTGTCGGTATCGCTTTCGCCAGTTGACGACGTTGGAAGATGGTCGAGACGATGGAACCGCCAATCTCCCCCCTTGAGGGGGAGATGCCCGGTAGGGCAGAGGGGGGTGCCTCGCGCCGACCTGCGAGGACTTGGGTGAACATCCTCGTCCTCTACGCTCATCCGGTCGAGACCAGCTTCAATGCCGGTCTGCACCGGACCATCGTCGAGCGGCTGAAGGCCGCCGGCCATGCCGTCGACGATTGCGATCTCTATGCCGAGGGGTTCGATCCCAGGCTGACGCGGGCCGAACGGCTCTCCTATCACGACGCGCGCAGTGACGGCGATCCTGCAGCGGCTTACGTCGAGCGCTTGCTGCGGGCCGAGGCGCTGGTGCTATCGTTTCCGGTGTGGAACTTCGGCTATCCGGCCATTCTGAAAGGCTTTTTCGATCGCGTCTTCCTGCCCGGCGTGTCGTTCAAATTGGTTGACGGCAAGGTGCAGCCGTCGCTGCACAACATTCGCAAGGTCGCCGCGGTCGCCACCTATGGCGGCAGTCGGTTCCGAGCCATGCTGATGGGCGACCCGCCGCGCAAGCTGGTCAAGCGGGTGCTGCGTGCGACCATCAAGCCTGGCGGGTCGGTTTCCTACCTCGCGCAGTACTCGATGAACCTATCGACCGACGAGAGGCGGACGAGGTTCGTGGCGAAGGTCGCGGCCGAGATGGATGCGTTCTGAGCTACATCCGCACTCGCTCGGCCTTCGGATCGTACATCGGCTTGAGCGAGGCCTCGGCGGCAAAGCGCTCGCCGGCGATCTCGATCTCGTAGGACGACGACAGCACATCCGCCTCGCTCTCACCCTTGCAAGGCACGTAGCCAAGCCCGATTGCGCCGCCGAGATGATGGCCGTAATTGCCCGAGGTGATCGGACCGACGATCTTGCCGTCGCGCAGGATCGCCTCGTTGTGGAAGAGCAGCGGCTCGGGGTCGTTCAGGCGGAACTGCACCAGCCGGCGTGACAGGCCGGTTTCTTTCTTCTTCAGCACCGCATCGCGGCCGAGGAAATAGCTCTTGGCCGTCTTCACGGCGAAGCCAAGGCCGGCCTCCAGCACATTGTCTTCGTCGGTGATGTCGTGGCCGAAATGCCGGAACGCCTTTTCGATGCGGCAGGAGTCCAGCGTGTGCAGGCCGCATAGCTTCAGACCGACATCGGCGCCGGCCTCTTCTATCGCCTCGAAGACGTGGGCGGCCTGATCGGTCGAGACATAAAGCTCCCAGCCGAGCTCGCCGACATAGGTGACGCGGTGGGCGCGGGCCAGGCCCATGCCGATCTCGATCTCCTGAAACGTTCCGAACGGATTGTTGTCATTGGAGAAATCATTCGGGCTGACCTTTTGGATCAGCTTCCTCGAATCCGGGCCCATCAGGCAAAGCACCGCTTCGGCAGCGGTCACATCGGTAATGACGACGAACTCGTCGGCAAGATGTTTTTTCAGCCAGGCCAGATCGCGCTGCAGCGTGGCGCCCGGCACGACGAGGAAGAAGGCTGTTTCGGACAATCGCGAGACGGTCAGATCGCTCTCGATACCGCCGCGCTGGTTGAGCATCTGGGTGTAGACGATCTTGCCCGGCGCCACGTCCATGTCGTTGGCGCAGAGTCTTTGCAGGAAAGCGCAGGCGTCGCGACCCTCGACGCGGATCTTGCCGAACGAGGTCATGTCGAACAGGCCAACGCTGTTCCGGACCGCCAGATGCTCCTCGCGCTGGTTGTCGAACCAGTTCTGCCGTTTCCACGAATAGCGGTATTCGCGCTCCTGGCCGGGCCTAGCGAACCAGTTGGCGCGCTCCCAGCCGGCGACCTCGCCGAACACCGCACCGCGCGCCTTCAGATGCTCGTGCAGCGGCGAACGCCTCACGTTCCGCGAGGTTGCCATCTGCCGGTAAGGAAAATGATCGGCATAGAGCAGGCCGAGCGTTTCGGAGACGCGCTCCTTGAGATAGCGGCGGTTCTTCTGGAACGGCTGGGCGCGGCGGATGTCGACCTCCCAGAGATCGAACGGCGCTTCGCCGTCATTGATCCATTGCGCCAGCGCCATGCCGGCGCCGCCGGAGGAGACGATACCGATCGAATTGTAGCCGGTCGCCATCCAGTAGCCGGAAAGCTCCGGCGCCTCGCCGAGATAATAACGGTCGTCGGGGGTAAAACTCTCTGGGCCGTTGAAGAAGGTGTGGATGCCGGCGGTGGCCAGCATCGGCATGCGGTTGACGCCCATTTCGAGGATCGGCTCGAAATGGTCCATGTCCTGCGGCAACTGGTCGAAGCAGAACTCCTCGCTTATGCCGTTCATGCCCCACGGCTTGGCCACCGGCTCGAAAGCGCCGAGCATCATCTTGCCGGCATCTTCCTTGTAGTAGGCGCATTCGTCGGGCACGCGCAGCACCGGCAGGCGGGAGAGCCCGGGGATCGGTTCCGTCACGAGATAAAAGTGCTCGCAGGCGTGCAGCGGAATGGTGACGCCGTTCTGGGCGCCAAGTTCGCGTGCCCACATGCCGGCGCAGTTGACGACGATGTCGGTGTCGATCGTGCCTTGCTCGTCGCCCTGCGCCCAGGAGACGCCGGTGACGCGGCCTGCCTTGGTATGCACCTTGGTCACCTTGACGTTCTCGACGATCGTCGCACCGCGCTGACGTGCGCCCTTGGCCAACGCCATGGCGATGTTGGCGGGGTCGCATTGGCCGTCGAGCGGCAGATGCACGGCGCCGACCACATCGGATACATTGAGATGCGGATACATCTGCTTGACTTCACCTGGCGAAATCTCGCGCACGTCGACATCGAAGGCACGGGCGAGAGACGCCTGCCGATAGATCTCGTGCTTGCGCTCCCCGGTCAGCGCCACCGTGATCGAGCCAACCTGGCGCATGCCGGTGCCGACATCGGTCTCGGCCTCGAGCTTGACGTAGAGGTCGGCCGAGTATTTCGCCAGCCGCGTCATGTTCTGCGAGCCGCGCAGCTGGCCGATCAGGCCGGCGGCGTGCCATGTCGTGCCCGATGTCAGCTGCTTGCGCTCGAGCAGGACGATATCGGTCCAGCCGAGCTTGGCCAGGTGATAGGCTACCGAGCAGCCGGAGACGCCGCCGCCGATGATGACCGCCCTCGCTTTGGGAGGAATGGCCTTGGTCGGAATGGTTTTGGCGGGCGGGGCGTTCATGCGGCCTCACGGCGATAGCTGGAGGCGAAGCGGCGCAGACGCGTGGCAGCTTCCATCAGTACCGCCTCAGGCTGGCAGAGGCTGAAGCGGATGTGGCCTGCTGCGGCCTCGCCGAAGCTCGAGCCGGGCATGACGGCGACCTTTTCCTGGTCGAGGAAGGCCCAGGCGAATTTCTCGTCGTCCGGCTCGATCGCCGATATGTCGAGCATGACGTACATGCCGCCTTCGGAGCCGCGCACGGTGACGTCGTTCATGCCGCGCATGGCATCGAGAACGACGGCGCGCCTTGCGGCATAGCGCTCGGCGATCTCCTTGACGCCGTAGCCGTTTTCGAGCGCCTCGGCGCAAGCCAGGCTGATGAAGGCCGGCAGGCCGTAGGTCATCACCAGATTGAGGTCGGTCAGCAGCGAGATCATCTCCTCGGGCCCGGTCAGCCAGCCCATACGCCAGCCGGTCATGCCGTGGCTCTTGGACATCGAATTGATGACCAGCGTACGTTCTGCCATGCCGGGCAGCGAGCGCGGCGAGACGTGCTCGCCACCGCCAAGCGTCCAATAGACCTCGTCCGACAGCAGCCAGAGGTCATGCTCGCGGCAGATCTGCGCCAGATCTTCCAGCCGCTCGCGCGAATAGACGGCGCCGGTCGGATTGTTCGGCGTGTTGATCAGGATGGCGCGGGTGTTCGGCCGAAGTGCGGCGCGGATCTCGGCGGCGCGCGGCTGAAAGCCATCTTCGGCAGGTGTCTCGACGACGCTGAACGCGGCGCCCGCCGCGCTGAAGGTATTGGGATAGGTGGCGTAATAGGGCGCGACGACGATGGCATGGTCGCCCTGGTCGAGAACAGCTTGAATAGCTGCGTAAAGCGCGGCCTGCCCGCCCGGCGTGGCGATGACCTGGTCGGGGCTGGTCGCAACACCGGTGCAGAGCGTCGAGGCCGCCGCCATCGCCTTGCGCAGCCGCGGAACGCCGGCAAGTGGGGTGTAGTGGTGATTGCTGGCGCGGACCGCCGTCACGCAGGCTTCGATCGTCTCGCTCGGCGTGTCGAAATCATGGTCGCCGACCGACAGCATGATGATGTCCTCGCCGGCCTGCTTGCGCGCCCAGGCAGCGGAATGAACCTCCCAGCCATCCTTGCCCGAAGGCACGATGCCGGAAATGCGCGATGATGGCCTGGGCATTATGCTACTCCCGAAATTTCGTAGCCGGCCTGTTCGAGCCGGTCGCGCAAGGCGGCGATGTGGGCCGGTCCGACTTCGCAGCAGCCGCCGACGATGCCGGCGCCGGCCTCGACCCAGCCGATCGCCTGGCCGGCATAGGCGTCCGGATCGAGGTCGTGGCGGGCGTGCAGCACTTCGACGGTGCCGCCATGCTTGAGCGCCTCGACCGAGGTGAAGCCATTGGCATAGGCGCCGACCGCACCGCCGAGAGCGATCAGTCCGGGCAGCGCTGCAGCGATCGCTTCGGGCCGGCAGCAATTGATCAGCCGGGCCGCGACGGGCAGTCCGTCAAGAGCGCTCGACGCCGTCGTAATGGCTTCGCCGCTGCGCAGGCGCGGCGTGCCGTGGTCGGCAAGCGTCCACGACACCCATACGGGCTTGCCGCTTTCCGATGCCGCGGTGACGGCGGCGCGCGCCTCTTCGGCCGACGCCATGGTTTCGCACAGAAACAGATCGACGCCGTCCGCCTGCTCGGCAACGATGCGGCGATAGATATCGAGTGTATCCTGGAACGATATCGTCAGCGCCGGCGCATAGCTGCCGAACAGCGGCGACAGGCAGCCGGCGATCGCTGCGTCGCCGGCCTGGTCGCGCGCTTGCCTTGCCAGTTCGATGCCGCGTTTCTGCAACGGCTTGAACAGCTCTTCCGCGCCCTCGCGCGCCAGCCGCTCCGGCGTGGCGGAATAAGTGTTGATGGTGATGACGCGGGCGCCGGCGCGGATGAATTCCGCATGCAGGTCGCGCACCAGATCCGGTTCGTCGATCAGCACCCTGGCCGACCAGAGCGGCGTCGGCTCGGAGCTGCTGCGGCGGACCAGCTCCTGGCCCATGCCGCCATCGGTGAGGATGACTTTCTTCATGCTTTGAGCCTTTCGTTCGTCGGATCCCATAACGGCTCATCCTTCTGCACGATCGCCCGAAAACGTTCGCCGAAGATCTCGACCTCGACCGCGGTTCCCGGCTCGGTGAGGTCGGCGCGCAGCATGCCGAGCGCGATCGACTTGTCGATGCGATGACCCCAGCCGCCGGATGTCGTCTCGCCGACGATGTGGCCGTCATGCCAAAGCGTCGACATGTAAGGTGCGTCGCAGTCGCCGGGATTTTCGACGACCAGCGTGACGAAGCGCTTCTTGATGCCCTGCTGCTTTTCGTTCTGCAGCGCCGCCTTGCCGCGGAAGTCGGGCTTGTCCCATCTGACGAAGCGCTCCAGCCCGCCCTGCAGGATCGAGTAGTCGGTCGACAGGTCGCCCTTCCAGGTGCGGTAGCCTTTTTCGAGCCGCAGCGAATCCAGCGCGTACATGCCGAACGGTTTCAGGCCGTGCCTCTGGCCGGCCGCCCAGACAGCGTCGAAGATGACAGCGGTATCGTCGACCTTGCTGTGGATTTCCCAGCCGAGTTCGCCCGCGAAGGACACGCGCACCAGCCTTGCCCAACGTCCGGCGATACTGGTCTCCTGGTGCGTCAGCCAGGGCTGGGTGAGGTCGGCCGCGCAGAGTTCGGCGAGGATGTTTCGCGAGTTGGGGCCGGCGAGGATCTGGGTGGAGTATTCCTCCGTCCTGTCGACCAGCTTGAATGTGGCGTCCTTCGGTGTGCGCGATTTCAGCCATTCGAAATCATGCCATTGCGCCACCGCGGCAGTAATCAGCGTCATCAGGTCTTCGTCGTGGCGGACGACCGACATTTCGGTGACGATGCGGCCCTTGTCGTCGGCAAAATAGACGAGGCCGATGCGGCCGGGTTTCGGCACCAGGCCTGTCACCTGGAGGCTCAGCCATTCGGCGGCACCCGAACCGTCTAGATTGAAGCGGGAAAATCCCGGCAGGTCCAGAATGCCGGCGGCATCGCAGACGGCGAGGCATTCCTCGCGCACACGACGCTGCCAGGGGCCGTCACGGCGGAAGGTCAGCGTGGATTGTTCGGAGATGTCGTCGCCTGGCTTCGCATACCAGGTGGCGCGTTCCCAGCCATTATAGGCGTCGAACTGGGCGCCGAGCGCCTTGATGCGGCCGTGGAGCGGCGACAGCTTGCGGTCGCGCCCAGCCGGCCAGGCGTGGCGCGGGAATTGGATGGCATACTCGTTGCCGTAGATCTCCATGCCCTTGGCGACGCAGTAATCCGGCGCCGACGCAAAGGCGGTGAAACGGCGTGGATCGCAGGACCACATGTCCCATTCGGTCTGGCCCTCGGTCACCCACTCGGCCAGCACTTTGCCGGCGCCGCCGCCCTGGGCGATGCCGAAGGTGAAGACGCAGGCCTCGAAGGCGTTGGGCACGCCAGGCATCGGGCCGATCAGCGGGTTGCCGTCCGGCGCATAGGGGATCGGCCCGTTGATGACCTTGGACAGCCCGGCGGTACCGAGGATCGGCACGCGGGCGACGGCATCGGCCAGGTAATGTTCCAGCCGGTCGAGGTCGTCGGGAAACAGCTGGAACGAAAAGTCGTCCGGCATCGGGTCGTTGTGGCCGACCCAATGGGCGCGGCAATTGCGCTCATAGGGGCCGAGGTTCATGCCGTTCTTTTCCTGGCGCAGATAATAGGACGTATCGACGTCGCGCAGCAACGGCAGCTTCTTGCCTTGTTCCTTCGACCACGCCGCCAGTTCGGGGATTTCCTCAAACAGGATGTATTGATGGCTCATCACCATCATCGGCACCTCGCGGCCGAACATCCTGCCGACTTCGGCGGCGCGGTAGCCGGCGGCGTTGACGACAATCTCGCAGCGAATCTCGCCTTGCGGCGTCTCGACCACCCACTCGTCGTTCTCGCGGCGCACGCCGGTGACCGGGCAGAAGCGGATGATCTTCGCACCCATGTCGCGCGCGCCCTTGGCCAGCGCCTGGGTCAATTGCGCCGGGTCGATGTCGCCGTCGCTCGGATCGTAGAGCGCGCCCTTCAGCTCATGCGTTTCGATGAAGGGGTAGCGGCGCTTGATCTCGTCGGGGCCGACGACATTGATGTCCATGCCCTGATAGCGGCCCATGCCCTTGGCGCGCTGGAATTCCTGCATACGCTCGATCGTATGGGCGAGCCTGAGCGAGCCGGTGACATGATAGTTCATGGGATAGCCGACCTCGTCGGCCAACCGGCGATAGAGCTCGGTCGAATAGCGCTGCATGTTCATCAGCGACCATGACGAGGAGAACGTCGGCACGTTGCCGGCGGCATGCCAGGTCGAGCCGGAAGTCAGCTCGTTCTTCTCCAGAAGCACGCAGTCGGTCCAGCCCGCCTTGGCGAGATGATAGAGCGAGGAGGCGCCGACGGCACCGCCTCCGATGATCACCACGCGTGCCGTGGTCGGCAAACTGGCCATGTTCTTCTCCAGATCAATAGACGGGCGGCGAAACCACCCAGATCACCACAGCCGGTTCCGCTCCAGGATTGCGCCAGCGGAACGGCTTGCCGTCAAAGCGGAAGGAGTCGCCTGCTCCAAGCCGGTGCCAGACGCCGGCAATTTCGATGTCGAAGCTGCCGGACGCGACGTAGCCGGCTTCCTCGGTCGGCCGGCGGGCCTCGGTCTTCAGCTCGGCACCGGGGGCGAAGACCGAACGCAGCATCTCGAAGCTACCGCCGAGATCCGGCGACAGAAGCTCCTCCACCAGGCCGGAATCGCTTGTGCCAAGGGTGCGCCGGTTGCCGGCGCGCACGACCACGCCGCGTTCGGTCTCGACAGGCACGTCATGGCTGAAGAACAGGCTGACCGGCACGCCGAACAATTCGGCGAAGGCCCTGAGATCGCCGAGCGACGGGATCGACAGGCCGCGCTCGACCTGACTGACCCAGCCGACGGAACGGCCGAGCTTCAGCCCGATTTCGGCAAGCGTCAGGCCGCGCGCCTTGCGCAACGCGCGAATGTCGCCGGCCAGCAGCCGTTCGCCGTTATCTTGTTCCGGTGTTGCGGCGGTTGAGGGCAAAGCCATCCCTGTCTCGATGAAAAATTCCCAGCAAATTTCATGTGACCGCAGGTCTGTGAAAAAATCAAGATGATTTTCATGAACCCACAAGATTTACTTGCGCCATTTTGACGGTTCAGGCAAAGGCTCGGCACACGAGCGGCGAGTGGGGCGTCCGGTCGAGGCGGATAGGGCGTCGAGCGTTCATAGAAACTCGCAAGGATGCTCCATCACTTCTAGTCGGCGCATGATCCTTTCCGGAAAAGCCGGGTTCCAGGATTATGCGCAAAGGGACGGCCCATGCTGGAAAACAACTCCCGGATTGCGGCGGCGATCGTCGATGACGCGATCACCTCGCGCCGGTCCGTACGCGCCTTCTTGCCTGACATGGTCGATGACGACACCATCCGCGATATTCTCGCCGTTGCCGCGCGCGCGCCTTCAGGCACCAACATGCAACCCTGGAAGGTCTATGTGACCAAGGGCGAGGTCAAGCAGCGCATCACCGACGCCATTCTCAGTTCGGGCATCCGCGCCGAAAAGGCGGAGTGGGACGAGTACCGCTACTATCCTGACCAGTTCTTCGAACCCTATCTGACGCGACGGCGGGCCAACGGCTTCGGCCTCTACGGCGTGCTCGGCATCGGCCGGCGCGAGGTCGACAGGATGCGCGCCCAGCACGACCGCAATTTCGTCTTCTTCGATGCGCCGGTCGGCATGATCTTCACCGTCGACCGGCGGCTGAACAAAGGGTCGTGGATCGATTACGGCATGTTCCTGCAGAACATCATGGTCGCGGCGCGGGGCAGGGGCCTACACACCTGCCCGCAGGCCGCCTTCGCGCCCTATCACCGGCAGATCAGGCCGGTGCTCGACATCCCCGACGAGGAGATCGTCGTCTGCGGCATGGCGCTCGGCCATGAGGATACGTCCAAGCCCGAAAATGCCTTCCGCACCGACCGCGCGCCGCTGGAAGAGTGGGTTACGTTCGCGGAGTAGGGTGACGACGCGCCGTCTAGCTACTGCACTTCGTAACCGACTTCCTCGCTGGCGTGGCAGAGCGCCTTCCAGAACGAGCGTGCGAACGAGCGGAACACATAAATGTCGAATTGATCGGCGCCGGTGCGCTGGATCTGCGCGAAGACGTCGTGATGCATGGTCGAGCGGCCGGCGCCGATCGGGAAGGCCGGCAGCGCGAAGTCGATGGCGAAGAATTTTGCCAGGACCCACTCGGCCTTCGGCCCGGCGATACGGATCGCGGTGCGGCCGTGCGAAAGGTCGGTCACCGTACCGATAGCCGGAGTGACGACGTCGGCAAAGGCCGACGCCAATCCCTCGGCCTCATCGACCATTGTGAACTTTCCCGGCGCAAAGCCGAACACCGATCTGACGCCGTCCGTGACGCCGCCGCCGGCGCCGTCGGGCAGAGCCAGGCCGGTGACCGCATGGATGCCGGCCATCAACGCCTTCTCCTGGCCGGGCCAGGCGGCGAGCTGCAGGATCGAACCCGGCCTGGTTTCGGAGAGGATGATTTCGACACCGTGCTCGAAATTGCCATGCGAGCCTGGATGCAGCACCGGCTCAAGCGGTGATTGGCGCTCAACCATGCATGCGGCTCCCGTCCGGATCGAAGAAATGGTTGGAGACGATCTCGACCGGCCCGAACCGGTTGCGCAACGGGTCGGAGACATAAGCGCGCGTGCCGCGCCGCGCCTTGCCGCCCTTGACCAAGGCAAGCGCTATATATTTGCCGAGCGCCGGCGAATAGCAGCAAGCGGTGATGTGACCGAGCGAGCCGTGCGGATTGGCTTCGTCAAGCTCCTCGACGATGTGTGCGCCGCCGTTTAGCGGCTGGTTGTCGAGCGAAACAATACCGACGAGTTCCAGGCGGTCGGGCGCGATCAGCCCCTCGCGATCCATCATCGCCGAACCGATAAACGGCTTCTTCTTCGACAGTATCCAGTCGAGATGCAGGTCGCGCCCCGTGGTACGACCGTCGATCTCGGCGCCGGTGACGTGGCCCTTCTCGATGCGCAGGGTGCCCAGCGCCTCCAGTCCGTAGGTCACCAGCCCGAACGGCTTGCCGGCTTCGATCAGCGCCTCCCAGACATGGGTGCCGTAACCGGTGCCGGAATAGACCTCGAAGGCCATTTCGCCGGAGAAGGACAGCCGGCAGATCATCACCGGCACGCCGGCGATTTCGCCGTGGACGATGCCCATGAAGGGCAGGGCGGCATTGTCGACAGCGGTGCCGCTGACGCAAGCAGCCAATATCTGCCTGGCGTTCGGCCCGCCGATGGCGGCACCGGCCCATTGGTCGGTGACCGAGGTGACGTGGACCTTCAGCTCCGGCCAGATCACGTCGAGAAAATACTCCAGATGCTGCATTACCTTGCCGGCATTGGCGGTGGTGGTGGTCATCAGGAAATCCTGCTCGCCAAGCCGCCAGGTGGTGCCGTCGTCGAAGGCGAGGCCGTCCTCGCGCAGCATTAGCCCATAACGCGCCTTGCCGACGGCCAGCGTCGAAAACATGTTGGTGTAGACGCGGTCGAGGAATTCCGCCGCGTCCGGGCCTTGCACCGCGATCTTGCCCAGTGTCGAGACGTCGACAATGCCGGCGCTCTCGCGCGTGGCTCTCGCCTCGCGCACATAGGCCTGCTCGATCGTTTCACCGGGATGGCCGTAGATCATCGGCCGGTACCAGAGGCCGGCCGAATACATGGTGGCGCCGTTGGCGACGTGCCAGTCATGCATCGGCGTCAGCCGCTCGGGCTTCAGATCGCCGAAGCGTTCGGCGGCAAGCGAGCCGATCGACACCGCCGAAAAAGGCGGACGAAAGCGCGTCGTGCCGACCTGCGGGATCGGCTTGCCCAGCGCCTCGGCCATGATGGCGAGGCCTGGTATGTTGGAGCTCTTGCCCTGGTCGGTCGCCATGCCGAGCGTGGTGTAGCGCTTCAGATGCTCGACCGAGACGAAGCCTTCGCGGTGTGCCAGACGCACGTCGTCGGCCGTCACGTCATGCTGGAAGTCGACGAAGCTTTTTCCTGCGGCCTTGATCTCGAACACCGGTGCCGGATCGGGATCGCCAGGTGCTGCCCCGACGGCAGGCAAGGCCGCCGGCGTGGCTGTTGCGCCCGCAGCGGAAAGGCCGGCGGCGCGACCTTCGGCGATCGCCTCGGCGGTGGAGAAACTGCCGGTGAAGGCGCCGGCGCCGATCCATTGCCGTGTTGTCGGTTTCGGCGGCAGGAACGCTTGTAACGCTTCGTTCCATTCCGCTTTGGCTCCGGCCTGGCTGGCCAGATGGATGGTCGGCGACCAGCCGCCCGACATCAGCAGGCAATCGGCGTGGATGCTGCGCGCATCGCCGGAAAGCGCACCACTGGCCATGTCGAAGCGCTGCACCTTGAAGCCGGAAAGCGCCTTGCCGCCCTCGGTGGCTATCACCGCGTGGCCAGAAAAGATCTCGGCTTCGGTCTCGCCGGCCAGCTTGCGCATTTCGCTCGAAAGCTCTGGGCGCGCGTCGACGATGGCGACGACCGCGGCACCGGCCTTCTTCAACGCCAGTGCTGCGCGATAGGCGCTGTCATTGTTGGTGAACAGCGCGACCCTGTGACCCGGCAGCACGCCATATTCATTGGCATAGCGCTCGGCCGCATGCGCCAGCATCACGCCTGGCCGATCATTGCCAGGAAAGACCAAGGGACGCTCCAGGGAGCCGGTGGCCAGCACCACCGATTTGGCGCGGATGGTCCAGTAGCGATGGCGCGGCTCGCCTTTGTCCGGTGTTTCCTTATGGTCGGTGACGCGTTCGATCGCGGCAAGCGTGTTGCCGTCGTAATAGCCCCAGACGGTGGTGCGCGGCAGCAGGCGAACATTGTCATGGCCTTCGAGCTGGCCGGCGGCGCGCGCCGCCCAGTCGGCGGCCGGCATGCCATCGATCGTCTCGCCCGACCAATTGGCCGAGCCGCCGAAATGCGGCTCGAGCTCGGCCAGGATGACGCGTGCACCCTGATCGGCGGCCGCCCTGGCGGCCATCAGCCCGGCCGGGCCGGAACCGACCACCAGCACGTCGCAAAACGCGTTCATGCGTTCGTAGCGCGCCGTATCGGGAGCCGTGCCTGCCTTGCCCAGGCCGGCGGCACGGCGGATGAAATGCTCGCAGAACATCCAGAAGCGCGTGCCCTTCAGCGGACCGACCACGGGTCCCATGAAGGTCTTGTAGTAGAAGCCGGCCGACAAAAGCTTGCCGCCGAGCTGGTTGATGGCATTGACGTCCCAGGCAAGCGAGGGGAAGCGGTTCTGGCTCATTGCGGCCAGCCCGTCATAGATCTCGACCATGGTGGCGGGAATGTTCGGCTCGCGAACCTCGCCCCTCAACACAGTCACGAGCGCGTTTGGCTCCTCGACGCCGGCAGTCAGCACGCCGCGCGGGCGGTGATATTTGAACGAACGCCCAAACAGGGTGACGCCGTTGGCCAGCAGCGCCGAAGCCAGCGTGTCGCCGGCATGGCCGGTATAAGGCGCGCCGTCGAAGGTGAAGCGGATGGTCCGCAGCCGGTCGATGCGGCCGCCGGTCTCGGTACGGCGCGGGCTCATGACTTGTCCTCGGCCCTGTGCCGCGCAACCGAGTTGTGGTCGCCGCGCGCGAAGGCAGTGCTGGAGATCTCGTGCGTCAGCGTGTTGCGCACCACCCTGAGATGGGCGCGGCAGCCGCCGGAATGCTGCCAGATCTCATTGTGGTCGCCGGCGGGGTTCAGCCGGTCGTAGACATAAGCGTTCCAGGCGTCGAGGTTTTGCGACGCGGGCTGTGGGCGCTGGCGATTGCCGTCGCCCTGATAGGTGAATTCGATAACGTCGCGCGGGCCGCAATAGGGGCAGGTGATGAGCATGGATCTCTTAAACTTCTCGTTTGACCATGATCTTGTCCGAAAACCGGTTTCCACTTTTCGCTGACGCGGACCTGCGGTTCGGGATCATGGCCTAATGCAGCCGGGGTGTGGCGCCCTGGCCCTTGTCGTCGATCACCATGCCACGGTAAAAGCGGTCGAGTGTGAAGGCCGCGTTGAGATCGTGCGGCTCGTCCTTGGCGATGGTCCAGGCAAAGCACCAGCCGGAAGCCGGCGTCGCCTTGAAGCCGCCATAACACCAGCCGCAATTGAGATACATGCCCGGCAGCGGGCCGGTGGTGATGATCGGCGAGCCGTCCATCGACATGTCGCAGACGCCGCCCCATGAGCGCAGCATGCGGACGCGGGCGAGCCCCGGGAACAGCGCCAGCATCTCGCTCATCACCTCATCGACGATCGGCAGGCTGCCGCGCTGGGCGTAGCTGTTGTAGCCGTCGAGGTCGCCGCCATAGACAAGACCGCCCTTGTCCGATTGCGACATATAGAAATGGCCCATGCCGAAGGTCAGGACCGTATCGATGAAGGGTTTTAGCGATTCCGTAACGAAGGCCTGCAGCACGTGGCTCTCGATCGGCATCGTCTCGATGCCGGCAAGCCGCATGACCCGCCCGGTGCTGCCGGCCACCGCTACCGCTACCTTCTTGGCGCGGATTTCGCCGCGCGTCGTCGTGACGCCGGTGATACGGTCGCCGTCGCGCAGGAAGCCGGTGACCTCGCAGTTTTCGATGATGTCGACGCCGCGGCGATCTGCGCCACGCGCATATCCCCAGGCGACCGCATCGTGGCGGGCGGTGCCGGCGCGTCGCTGCATCAGGCCGCCGACGATCGGGAAACGCGCCGTGGCGGAGACGTCCAGCGCCGGCACCAGGCGGGCGATCTCCGCCGTGGTCATCAGTTCCGCGTCGACGCCGAGATGGCGCATGGCGTTGCCGCGCCGGGCATAGTCGTCGAGCTGAGCAGGTGTGTGGGCGAGGTTCAGGCAGCCGCGCTGCGAGAACATGACGTTATAGTTGAGGTCATGCGACAGGTTCTCCCACAGCTTCATCGAATGTTCGTAGAAGCGCGTGTTGGCGGGCAGCAGGTAGTTGGAGCGGACGGCCGTCGTGTTGCGGCCGACATTGCCGGAACCGAGCCAGCCCTTCTCCAGCACCGCGACATTGGTGATGCCGTGCTCCTTGGCGAGATAGTAAGCGGTCGACAGGCCATGGCCGCCGCCGCCGATGACGATGACATCGTAGGACGCCTTCGGGTCGGGCTTGCGCCAGGCCGGCCTCCAGTCCTTGTTTCCGGTCAGCGCGTTCTTGAGAAGCGAAAAGGCCGAATATTCCGCCATTCTTATTGTCATCCATTTCAGGCTTGGCGGCAGACTATAGAGCAGGCGGCCAACGCAAAGCCAAGATTGCGCCATCGCTTTTCGACTCCCCGACTTCGATTGGATATGGCCGACTTCGAAAGCGGGCCGTCAGGGACGGCTTGCCCCCAGATATGTCGGTCTTTACCAAGAGCGGGCCTTTAGAACGCCTTATCGCCCGTGAGTCGCCAGACAATCATGTTTTTCCGACTGCTCCGCTTCGTTCTGGTCCTGATGCTTGTCGCCTCGGCGCCGCTTTCGTTGCGAGCGGTGGCGCAAGGGCTTGGCCAGGCGCCCGCGGGACTGGTCAGTGATCAGCAGAAAATCCTCCAGGACCTGATGACGAAGACCGACAATCTCGAAACGAAGTTCCAGCAGGACGGCGACGATGACGCCAGCCTTGTCGATATTCGGCTGCAGCTGGAAGAAATGTCGCGTGCCTCGCTCAACAGCGCGCTCGCTTTCCGGCCGCGGCTGAGCGAGATCAACAGCCGGCTAGAGCAGCTAGGCCCGCCGCCGGCCGCGGGCCAGCCGGCCGAGCCCGATATCGTGACCGGCGAACGCCAGGCGCTGGCCTCCGAAAAAGCCGAGATCAATGCCGTCATCGCCACGGCGCAAAACCTGTCGATCCGCATCAGCGGGCTGATCGAGAAGATCGGCAATATGCGCAGCGAGCTTTTCCGCAACCAGCTCACCAAGCGCTACGTGCTGTCCGATGCATTGAGCCCGGAGGTCATTTCCGATGCCAACAACGAATTTACCAGTTTCTACAAGGCGGTGTCGTCCTGGCTGAGCTTTGCCTTCAAGTTCAAGTTCCAGGCCGTTCTTGCCGCGGCCTTGATGGCGCTTGCCTTGGCCGCCGTGCTTTTCGTCGGCGGGCGGCGCCTGTTCGGCCGTGTGTTCGAAGCGGACCCCTCGGTGGAGGATCCCTCCTATCTCAGCCGGCTGTCGGTGGCGTTCTGGTCGACATTGCTGCCGACGCTGGCAGTCGGCGTCTTCCTTGCCTCGACCATTTTCTTTTTCAATTATTACAACGTCTTGCGCGGCGATATCGGCATCTTCCTGAATGCGCTGGCTGCCGTTGTCGCGGGTGTGTTCTGCGTCAACCGGCTGACCAATGCGGCGCTTGAGCCGCGACTGCCGAACTGGCGTCTGATCCCTGTCGAAACCGGCCCGGCGCGCTGGCTGGTGCGGCTGACGACGGCCATGGCCGTCGCCATCGGCATCAATTATTTCCTGTCGGTCGTGAACGACAAGATGGGCTCGCCGCTGTCGCTGACCATCGCCAGAAGCTTTGTCGCCACCATCATCGTCGGCGTCATCCTGATCCTGATGGGCCTGCTGAAGCCGTTCAAGGCCGCCGACGGGATCTGGCGGCCGTGGCCGGCGTGGCTGCGTTACACCGCCGTGGCGCTGGGGCTGTTCACCATCGCGTCGGCGCTGTTCGGCTATATCGGCCTTGCCATGTTCGTCTCGGTGCAGGTCGTGATCACCGGCACCATCCTGGTCACCGCCTATATCGGCTTCCTGTCGGCGCGGGCGATCGGCGAGGAAGGCGGCTTCGCCAATAGCTCGATCGGCCGTTGGCTATCCGCCAATTCAAGCTATGAGCCGACCGCGCTCGACCAGCTCGGCCTGGTCGTCAGCGTCGCCATCAACGTGATGATCGTGCTGGTGTTCCTGCCGCTGATCCTGTTGACGTGGGGCTTCCAGCCCGGCGACATCCAGGCTTGGGCCTACAAGCTGGCAACGGGGCTGACCATCGGCTCGGTGACGATCTCGATCACCGGCATCCTCTCAGGCGTCGTTGTCTTCATCATCGGCTATTTCCTGACGCGCTGGTTCCAGGGATGGCTGGACGGCTCGGTGATGGCGCGCGGCCGCGTCGACACCGGCGTGCGCAATTCGATCCGGCTGGCGGTCGGCTATGCCGGCGTCGCCGTCGCGGCACTGGTCGGCATCTCGGCCGCCGGCATCGACCTCTCCAGCCTCGCGCTGGTCGCCGGTGCGCTGTCCCTCGGCATCGGCTTCGGCCTGCAGAATGTCGTCTCGAACTTCGTCTCGGGCCTGATCCTGTTGGCCGAGCGGCCGTTCAAGGTCGGCGACTGGATCGTCGCCGGCGACATCAGCGGCACTGTCAAGAAGATCAGCGTGCGCGCCACCGAGATCGAGACGTTCCAACGGCAATCGGTGATCCTGCCCAATTCAAACCTGATCAACAATGCGGTCGGCAACTGGACGCACCGCAACAAGCTCGGCCGCGTCGACATCAAGGTCGGCGTTGCCTATGGTAGCGACGTCAAGCACGTGCATGGCGTCCTTTTGGAGATCGCACGCAGCCATCCGCTGGTGCTGAAGAACCCGGAACCCTTTGTGCTGTTTTCCAATTTCGGCCCGGCCGCGCTCGAATTCGAGATTCGCGTGTTCCTGGCAGACGTTCTTAGTGGCAATATCGTCCAGAACGACATCCGCTTTGCAATCTTCGATGTGTTCGCCGACCAGCATATCGAAATTCCGTCGGCGCCGCGCGCCGTCGTCGAGACCAAAAAGCACGAGGCGTGGCCGATCGACGACGACAAGATCGAAGTCGAATTCGCCGAGCGAGAGCAAGCAAAAGCACTGGCAGTGGCGGAGGCGAAACGTCTCGCCAAGTCGGGACGCAAGGTGCGGAAGCCTGATCCTGACTAGCTGTTTGGAGCTTGCCTTCAAGCCTTCGGAAACCAATTGCGGCATGAATGCGGCATTCAGTTGCCGTTCAGCTTGCATTGCATATAAGCTCACCTGCAAACGGCGAGAATGCCTTGCAAAATGCAACAGAGGCGGTGGCAACACCGATACTGCAAAATGTGGAAGTCTCTCGTCGCCGCCATCGCTTTTCTGGCCGTGGGCGGTTCGGCCCATGCCGCCAGCGCGGTCAACAAGGACGCTGAGACCCGCACGCTGATCGTGACCGAAGGCGGCGGCAAGACCGAGCTGGCGCTGGCCGCCGGCGAAACCGTGGAATTTTGCCCGAGCGGCTGTTTTGTTACCTTGCCGAATGGCGACCTCGAGGCGCTGACCGGTTCGGAGACCATTGAGATCTCGGGCGGCGTCGCGCGCATCAAGTAAAGTCGACGCCATGATTTTTTGAAGGCCGGGCAAACGCCCGGCCTTTTATTTGCTTCCGGTAATCGGCGATGAAGGTATGCACTTTTCTTCGAAGCTGCGCAGGACGGGCTCTAGCAGCGCCTTCGTACTGAGCAGGGCGAAGGCGTAGGTCTAACTGCATTCGACGGGCTGGTGGCGCGGGCTTTTTTGGCGATGTCGCAAACAGGCTGCAAGCGCGGCGCGGCGCCGCCCTATAGTCTGGCGCAATAGCATCTTGGAGTCGCGGGCAATGGCAGGGTTTCCGGAAAAGGCGAAGGTCGTCATCGTCGGGCTTGGCGGCATCGTCGGCGCATCGGTCGCCCATCACCTGATCGAGCGCGGATGGGACGATATTGTCGGCATCGACAAATCAGGCATCCCGACGGATATCGGCTCGACGGCGCATGCCTCCGACTTCTGCTACACGACCAGCCACGATTTCCTGTCGTGCTGGACGACGCTCTATTCCATCGATTTCTACGAAAAGATGGGCCATTACGCGCGCATCGGCGGCCTCGAGGTCGCCCGCGTCGGCGACGACGCCCGCATGGCGGAGATCAAGCGCAAGATCGCCTCGGCGAAGGCCTTCGGCACACGCGCCCGCCTGATCGATCCCGCCGAGATCAAGGAAAAATTCCCGCTGATCGAAGAACAGATGGTACAGGGCGGCCTGTGGGATCCCGACGCCGGCCTCGTCATCCCGCGCTCGCAGACGGTCGCCGGCAAGCTGGTCGACCAGGCGGAAGCCTCCGGCAAAGTCAGGGCGTTTGCCAATACCTCCGCCAAGTCGCTCGTCATCGAGAACGGCCGCATCAAGGCCGTGGTGACCGACCGCGGCACTATCGAAGCCGACTATGTCGTGGTCTGCACCGGAATCTGGGGACGGCTTATTGCGGAAATGGCGGGCGAGGACCTGCCCGTGATGCCGATCGACCATCCGCTTACCTTCTTCGGGCCGTACACCGAGTTCGCCGGCACCGGCAAGGAGATCGGCTGGCCGCTGCTGCGCGACCAGGGCAACTCGGCTTACATGCGCGATACCGGCGATCCCAAGACGGCCGAAGGCGGGCAGATCGAGTGGGGCTACTACGAAGAGACCAATCCGCGCCTTTGCCATCCGCGCGACATTCTCGAGAAAAACGAGGCACGGCTTTCGCCGTCGCAGCGCGATCTCGACATGGAGCAGATCATGGCGCCGCTCGAGCGCGCCATGGAACTGACGCCGATCCTGGGCGAGTTGGGCTACAATGAGAGCCATTCCTTCAACGGCCTGCTGCAGGTGACGGCGGACGGCGGCCCGTCGATGGGCGAAAGCCAGAAGGTCAGGGGCCTCTGGTATGCCGTTGCCATCTGGGTCAAGGATGGCCCGGGCATGGGCAAGCTCATCGCCGACTGGATGACGGACGGCCGCACGGCGATCGACCACCACGCCATCGACTATTCGCGCTTCTATCCGCACCAGACGAAAGAGCAGTTCATCTGGGACCGCTGCACCGAAACGGCGATGAAGGTCTACAACCCGGCGGTGCATCCGCGCGAACCCTTCTCCAAGGCCCGCAATGTCCGCCGCTCGCCCTTCTGGGAGCGCGAGAAGGAACTCGGCGGCTATTTCATGGAGCTCGGCGGCTGGGAACGCGCCCATGGCTACGCCGCCAACGAGCATTTGCTCGAGAAATACGGCAACCGGGTGCCGATGCGTCAAAACGAGTGGGACAACCGCCATTTCTGGCGCGTCTCGAATGCCGAGCATCTCGCCATGAGCGAGGATTGCGGCATCGTCAACCTGTCGCATTTCGCCATGTACGACGTCGAAGGCCCCGATCACGTCGCGCTGATGGAATGGCTGTGCGCGGCAAAGATCGGCGGCGACGGCAATATCGGCAAGGGCATCTATACCCATTTCCTCGATGAGGAAGGCATGGTGCGCGCCGACCTGACCGTCATCCGCATGGCCGACCGCTGCCGCGTGATCGACGGCGCCGATGCCGGACCGCGCGACTTCCAGTACATGCGCCGGACGGCAGAAGACAAAGGCTTCGACGTTACCGTCACCGACGTGACCGAGAAGTACGTGACCGTCGGCATCTGGGGTCCGAATGCGCGGGCGGCATTGAGCAAGGTCGTGGAAAATCCCGACGGACTGACGCCGGAGAATTTTCCCTTTGCCGCCATCAAGCCTGTCAGGATCGCCGGCAAGGACGTGACCGCCTTCCGCATCTCCTATGTCGGCGAGCAAGGCTGGGAACTGCATATGCGCTACGAGGACGGCCTGGCCGTCTGGGACGCCCTGCGGTCGACCGGCGTAATGGCCTTTGGCGTCGAGACCTATGCCAACAGCCGCCGCATGGAGAAGAGCCTGCGCCTGCAGAACGCGGATCTCTTGACCGAGTACAATCTGCTGGAGGCTGATCTTGCCCGGCCGAAGGTCAAGGAGGCCGATTTCTGCGGCAAGGCAAAGCATCTGGAATATCGCGCCCGGGCGCATCAGCCGGCCATGCTTTGCACCCTTGTGATGACGGACAATACCGATTCCAACGGCGTTCCCCGCTATCCGGTCGGCACGATGCCGGTGATGGACCCGCAAACCGGTGAGACGCTGGTCGACGAGCTCGGCCGTCGGTCGTTCACGACCTCGGTGGCCTATGGTCCGACCCTCGGCAAGAATATCGCGCTCGCCTACCTGCCCTGGGCTTATTGCCAGGAGAGCCGCAAGTTGAGCGTCGAATATTTCGGCGAGAAATACCCGGTCGAAGTGGCCGCGGTCGGCTACAGGCCGCTCTACGACCCGGAGAACCTCAATCCGCGCAGCTGAACTTAGAGACGTGCTCGCAAAAACGTGACTGGAACAGCCGCGCTCTCGGCCGGGCTTTCCTCTTTGTCGGTCGTCGATTTTAGCTTACCGTGCGGCATGTCTGCTTTTGCCTGTGCAAGACATCTCGTCTCGGGTGCCGCCGCGCTGGCGTCGGTGCTATGGCCGGCGGCAATCTCCCGCGCCGCCGAGCCGGTTGACGTCGAACTGGTGCTGGCAGTCGACGTGTCCTTGTCCATGTCGCCCGACGAGCTCGAAATCCAGCGCCACGGCTATGCGGCGGCGCTGACGCACGACGACGTGCTGCAGGCAATCGGCGACGGCGCTCACGGCAAGATTGCCGTCACCTACGTCGAATGGGCAGGCGCGACCTGGCAGCAGGTCGTTGTGCCGTGGACGGTAATCGCCAACCGTGCCGACGCCGAGCGGCTGGCAGCGCAGCTTTCCGCTCATCCGCCGGCCAGTGCCAGGCGCACCTCCATCTCCGGCGCGCTGGAATTCGCCAGCGATCTGTTCGCCGAAAGCGGCTTCCAGGGCGTCAAGCGGGTGATCGACATTTCGGGCGACGGCCCCAACAACCAGGGCGCACCTGTCGACATCACCCGCGACGCCGTGATCAAGCAGGGCATCACTGTCAACGGCCTGCCGCTGATGACCAAGGGCGGCGGGTTCAGCAGCGCTTACGATGTCAACAATCTCGACCGTTATTACAGCGATTGCGTCATCGGTGGGCCAGGTTCCTTCATGATCCCGGTCAATGACTGGACGCAGTTTCCGGAGGCCATCCGCCGCAAGCTGGTGCTGGAGCTTGCCGGTCCGGCCTCGCCGCAGCGAGCGACGGAAGAGGCGGCGCATCCGCCATTGGTGCTGGCACAGGACATCCCCGTCACCGACTGCCTGGTCGGCGAAAAAATGTGGCGCGACCGCAGCTGGATGTACAACAGCCGCTAATGGCGAAGTTTGCTGCCGGCGGCCACATACCGCAGTGCAGCATCGGCTTCATTGACAAGCCTGCGGGCGTCTGTGACACAATTCCCATCCGAACAAAAAAGGGGAACCGACATGAACAGGATCGGAATTCTTGCCACAGGCTTGGCGCTTGCCGCTGGGTTGTGCGCGCCGGCGATAGCCGCCACATCGGTCAGCATCGGCATCAGCGGATGGACGGGCTTTGCGCCGCTGACGCTCGCCAAGCAGGCCGGCATCTTCGAAAAGCATGGCCTCGACGTCACCTTGAAGAAGGTGCCGCAAGCCAGCCGGCCGCTCGCCATCGCCAGCGGCGACCTGCAATGCGCCGCCACCACGGTCGAGACCTGGCTGGTCTGGAACGCCAACGGTGTGACGACTAAGCAGATATTCCAGCTCGACAAGTCCTACGGCGCCGACGGCATCGTCGCCCGCAACGACATCAAGACCGTTGCCGACCTCAAGGGTAAGTCGGTTGCGTCATCGGCGCCGGGCACGTCGCCCTATTTCATGCTGGCCTGGGTGCTCAACAAGAACGGCATGTCGACCAAGGACGTGACGGTCGTCAATCTGGAGCCGGATGCGGCGGCGCAGGCGTTTCTTGCCGGACAGAACGATGCGGCAGTCACCTACGAGCCGTTCATCTCGGCGGTGCGCGAAAAATCCGACCAGGGCCATATCCTTGTGACCACTCTCGACTATCCGATGGTGCTCGACACGGTCGGCTGCACGCCGGAGTTCCTCAAGGCCAATCCGGATGCGGCCAAGGCGCTTGCCGACAGCTATTTCGAGGCACTCGCCCTGATCAAGAGCGATCCGGCGAAATCCTATGAGACCATGGGCGCCGACGTGAAGCAGTCGGCCAAGGAGTTCGAAGAGTCGGCCAAATACCTGAAATGGGCCGACAAGGCCGAAAACAAGCAGTTCTTCACCAAGGAGTTCCAGGACTTTTCCAAGACCGCCGGCGAGCTTCTGCTGCAGATGGGCCTGATCAAGGAAGCGCCCGACGTCTCGACATTGGCCGACACCAGCGCCGTCGCCGACTGACCGGCAGGATTGTCGCCCGGCGGCGGTGCCCTGCGCCGCCGCTTTTTCATTCAGATCAAAGGACGGTTGACGATGCCGCGCCCCTTGCATCCGGTCTCGCCCGGCATTCGAACCGTGCTCGGCATCTCGTTCTTCGTGCTGTTCGTGGCGTTCTGGGCGTGGATCACGCTTGGCGGCCACGTCAATCGCATCTTCCTTGCCGATCCGCTTTCGATGCTGAGAGACGGCTGGCGGCTGCTGGTCGAGGACCGCTTCTGGCTCGACATCCTCATCACCATCTGGCGCGTCTTCGGCGGGTTTCTGATGGCAGCCATCGTTGCCGTCCCGCTCGGCATCGTGATGGGCGCCTGGAAGCCCGTGGAGGCGTTCCTGGAGCCGTTCGTCTCCTTCGCCCGCTATCTGCCGGCATCGGCCTTCATCCCGCTGCTCATCCTGTGGGCGGGCGTCGGCGAACTCGAAAAACTGCTGGTGATCTTCGTCGGCTCGGTGTTCCAGATCATTCTGATCATCGCGGTCAAGGTCGGCGGCACACGGCGCGACCTGGTCGAGGCGGCCTACACGCTGGGCTCGTCCGACAACGGCATCGTGCGGCGCGTGATCATGCCGGCCAATGCGCCGGAGATTGCCGAGACCCTGCGCCTGGTGCTCGGCTGGGCCTGGACCTATGTCATCGTCGCCGAGCTGATCGGCTCGTCGTCGGGCATCGGTTACATGATCATCAACAGCCAATCGCGGCTGGCGACGGGGCAGATCATCTTCGGCATCATCGTCATCGGCCTGATTGGGCTGTTGTCCGATTTCGCCTTCAAGGCGCTCAACCGTTGGCTGTTTCCATGGAGCCTGGCGTGAGCAAGCTTCTTATTGAAGGCGTCTCGCGCACGTTTGCCGGTGTCGGCGGCGGGCAACCGGTCCAGGCGCTGATGCCGATCGATCTGGCGGTCGCCGCCAACGACTTCATCACCATCCTCGGGCCGTCCGGCTGTGGAAAATCGACGCTGCTCAGGATCGTCGCCGGCCTCGAAGCGCCGAGTGAGGGCCGCGTGTTGCTCGACGGCAAGGCGGTGGACCGGCCGGGTCCAGACCGTGGCATGGTTTTCCAGTCCTATACGCTGTTCCCGTGGCTGACGGTCGCCGAGAACATCGCCTTCGGCCTGCGCGAACGTGGAATGGCCGAGCGCGAGCGCAGCGACATCGTCGCGTCCTATGTCGATCTGGTCGGTCTGAAAGGTTTTGAGAACCATTGGCCGAAGCAGCTTTCCGGCGGCATGCAGCAACGCACGGCGATTGCCCGGGCACTGGCCAACGATCCGGAGATCCTGCTGCTCGACGAGCCGTTCGGCGCACTCGACAACCAGACCCGCGGGCTGATGCAGGAACTGCTTCTCGGCATCTGGGAGCGCCGGCAAAAGACGGTGCTGTTCGTCACCCACGACATCGAGGAGGCGATCTTCATGGCGTCGCGCGTGGTGGTGATGACGGCGCGGCCCGGCCGCATCAAGTCGGACGTTGCCGTCGACCTGCCGCATCCGCGCCACTATACGCTGAAGACCAGCCCGGAGTTTTCGGCACTGAAGGCGCGGCTGACGGAAGACATCCGCGTCGAGGCAATGCGCACGGCCGAAGCGCATTAACTCTGTGGACTTTCTTCAGCTGATGGCTCGGATCAAGCCGCCAGAAGCTGCTTGCGGTCGACGCGTTCTTGTTGCGGCGAGCGGGCATAGAGTTCGCGATAGCATTTGGAGAAATGCGAGGCGGAAACAAAGCCGCAGGCGACTGCCACTTCGACCACCGGCAACGACGACTGGATCAGCAGGTGCCGGGCGCGGTCGAGGCGGATTTCCAGATAGTAACGGGCAGGGGAGCGCCCCATCTCGGTGCGGAACAGGCGCTCGATCTGCCGGCGCGACAGGTCGACATGGTCAGCGATCTCGATCAGCGAGAGCGGCTCGGAGAGATTGGCCTCCATCAGCTCGATAATGGTCAGAACCTTGGAATTCTGCACGCCGAGACGGGCGCGTAGCGGCAGGCGCTGGCGGTCGGTCGGGCTGCGCACGCGATCGGTCAGCACCTGCTCGCAGACGCGGTTGACGAGGCTCTCGTCGAAATCGTCGCCGATCAGCTTCAGCATCATGTCGAGCGCGGCGGTGCCGCCGGCGCAGGTGTAGATGTTCTGGTCGATCTCGAAGAGGTCGGCGAAGACATTGGCCTTGGGGAACGCCTCGGAAAAGCCCGGCAGGTTCTCCCAATGGATGGCGCAGCGCTTGTTGGACAGCAGGCCGGCGGCGGCCAGGATATGCGCGCCGGTGCACAGGCCACCGACGGCAACGCCGCGATTGTACTCCTCGCGCAGCCAGGCAAAGGCCGATTTGTTCTGGTAGCGCTCGACATTGATGCCGCTGCAGACGATGGCCATGTTCGGCCGGTCCGGTCCGGACATTTTCTTGCGCTCTTCCTCCAGCGAGGTGTTGACGGCGCATTCGACGCCATTCGAGGCGCGCACCGGCTTGCCGTCGATGCTGGCGAGCCGCCAGCGATAGGCTTCATAGCCGAGCATGCGGTTGGCCGAACGCAACGGATCAAGCGCCGTCGCGAAGGCGATCATGGTGAAATCGGGGATCAGGAAGAATACAAACGATCGCCGGATCGGGTGCTTTACGACGTTCACGGGTAGATCCTCACGCTGCAATGGCGCGAACAGGATGTCGCGATCAGCATAGCGACATCAGGAAAAACGTTTCCTGTCAATTGGCTAGATGGCAACGGAAAGACTTTATTTGCGACATGGGTCGCAAATGGGCAATCGCTATGCGGCGAAGGGCACAACGTGCCGCCGGATTGTCCAAACGAGCCGAACAGTCTGCGCACACGAAAACGCCGCCTCGGCAAAGCCGAAGCGGCGCTGGATCGACTTCGAAGCAGCGCTAGGCTGCTTCTGCCAAGATTTGCTGTTTCAGGCGACAAAGCCGAGGCGCGCGGCGGCCATGGCACCGGTCTGGCCAGGCATGGTGTTAGCCAGGCGCTGGCGCTCGAGCGCGGTCGTCAGGTTCATTTCGCGGCGGGCAAAGAGGCGGGCAAAAAGCTTCATGATCATCTCCATTCGGTTGCTCAGACGGGTCGCCTTCGCTTGATGGAGTGGGGCAGCTCGTTTGTTGATGATGATATAGGCTTAGGTGAGGGGAAACTAAATCGCAAAAGCGAAGCACTTGATATGAAAAGCGACACGGAATGCGACAAATTTGGGCATTCTGCCCAGGATTTACGATTATTTACAACGTGTTGATTGCCGGCGCGGGCTGCTATGCGACTTGCTCATATGCGTCATGCGGCGGCGACATGGCTCGGGGAAATCATTTGAATACAAACAAAAAGGCCTGCCGGGCTGATCTGCGCGGCAGGCCTTCAGCTGTTGATACACACGGTTACTTTGCTCCGGCCCAAGATCCCACACCATGGCGAGTGCCAGTCTTGGCATCGGCAGCTTCGGGCCAGCCGATATCCTTCTGCAGTTCAATCGGCAGCGCGCGGATGGCGCGTTCCGTCTGGTAGCGGGCACGGGCCTCGCTGAACTCGGTCGCGATCCGACCGATGGATGACAGGATAGACATCTCATTCTCCTTCGCGTTGGGCCGGGATTGTCCCGGCGCTTGCAGCGTCAGGCGGTACACCGGGCTTGTTTCAGCTTCATTTCGTGTCGATTGCAGGTCCGTGTCATGGTTGTTTCGGGACCACTTCTACGTGTCTTGCCTTCGATGGAGTTGACTATCCTCCCAAACTGATGTTCAATCAAACGAAATGGAATGATGGTTTGCATCAGAAAAATTGAAGGTCGCTCCCCATGAACGCCCCACTCAATCATCCACTGCCGCTGCTCGATCTCGATGTTCTGCGCACTTTCGTCGCAATCGCCGAGACCGGCAGTTTCACCACTGCGGCCAATGCGGTCTTCCGCACGCCGTCGGCCGTCTCCATGCAGATCAAGAAGCTGGAGGACATTCTCGGCCGCTCGGTGTTCGCGCGCGACGCCCGTTCGGTGACGCTGACCACCGATGGCGAGATGCTGCTCGGCTATGCGCGCCGGCTGCTGTCGATCAATCGCGAGGTGGTGTCGAAGTTCATCATTCCAGACATTGTCGGGGTGGTGCGGCTCGGCTCGCCGGACGATTACGGCGAACGTGTGCTGCCGCATGTGCTGAAGCGGTTCGCACAATCGCATCCATCGATCGCAGTCGACGTCACCATCGACCAGAGCGTCAATTTGCGCCGGCGCATGGACGACCGGGCGCTCGACATCACGCTGCTCACCAACTCCTACAAGACCAGCGCGATCGGCGCCGAAGTGCTGCTCACAGAGCCGATCGTCTGGGCCGGTGCCAAGGGCGGTTGCGCGCATCTGCGCGAGCCGCTGCCGGTCTCATTGTGGGAAGAGGGCTGTGCCTGGCGGGCAGGGGCATTGGAGGCGCTTGGCCGCGAGGGCCGCAACTACCGCATCGCCTATATGAGCGCACACACGGCCGGCCAGCGCGCCGCGATCATGGCGGATCTTGCAGTCGCGCCGCTGCCGAAATCGTTCCTCGGCAGTGACATGGTCGAGCTGTGCCCGAAGGACGGTATGCCTGACATCGGCACCTACAATCTCGCCATGGTGGTGACGCCAGACGCCAGCGCGCCGGTGAAGGCAGTCGCCGACCATATCCGCGCGACGTTTGAGATGTTCAGGGAAACTGGGAAGTTCTGACCCAAACTACGACCTGAGCGGCGCAACCAGATCGCGAGGGGTTCCGTCGCGGTCTGTCCTCTGCAGCGACAACACGCCTGCCGTGGCATGATAACTGTCAGTTTCGTTGGTCAAGAAGGCCACTATACTGTCCCGCGCGCGTCGCGCCTCCGGCATGTCGATCAACGGCCAGACATGGAACATGCCTTGCTCGTGGACGACCTCAATTTCGACGCCGGCCGCGCGTGCCTTTTCAGCGAAGATCAGATTGTCGGGGGTGAGCAGATCGCGTGAACCGGTCAGCAGCAACGTTTTGGGCAGCACCGACAGGTCGCCGTAAACCGGGCTGATGCGCCAGTCGGTGGGATCTATACCGGCGCTGTAAAGCCGGATCGCCTCGCGGCCGCCAGCAATGCCCAGCCACGGATCGTTGCGTTCAGCCTCATACATTTCTGGGTTGGCGAGCGACACGTCGAGGCCGGGCGAAATCAGCACGTGGCGTGATGGCAAGGGCAGGCCGTCTTGCGCAGCCATCATGGTCAGCACGACGGCCATGTTTCCGCCGGCGGAATCGCCCATGAAGATGATGTCATTCGCCCCGGTTTCGCCGAACATCTGGCGGTAGACGGCGCCGACCATGCCGAACATGGCGTGGAAATCGTGTTCGGGAGCAATGGGATAGATCGGCACAGTGATGCCGAACCCGAGACGGTCGGCCATGTCCGCGATCAGCCGCCAATGATAGGGTGTGATTTCAAAGACGTAAGCGCCGCCGTGCAGGTAGAGAATCCGCCTCCGCTCGCCAGCCTTGGGCGCGATCTCGTAGACGGGGAAGCCGCTGATCGTGCGGGTTGTGATCTCCAGGCGCGACTGCAGCGACGCAGGCGGCTGATGGTTTTCAGTCTTGCGCGCATAGGCGATCCAGCGCTGCAGGTTCTCCGGGCTGGAAAACGCCTTCTTGCGGCTGTACCTGAGGACGAACGACACGACGTGGCTTTTGAGGCTGGGCATACAGATACACGGACTTCGGCTGAGCCGACTAAGAGAACCCCCGACTATTTCGAAGATTGTGTCGCCACCAAAAAAGTCAAGATTTATGCGATCTCAACACGGTGGTTTGATCCCGGCCGGCGACAAAGTGTCCGGCCTATGGAGTCCCTGGCCCAGCGGCGCAGCTCAACGCCGGGGCAGTAATGCGCCGCGCAGCCAATTGCTGGGTGCAGCCGGAGCCGCATTGCGGCCCCGGCGAATACCGAGCAGCTTGCATTTGTCGGTGAATTTCATCCGCGCTGCATGCCCCAGCCGACCGAAAGCTGCTTTTTGCTCGATCGCGGCGACACCGGCCAGCCAATGTCCTTCTGGATCTCAGGCGGCAGGTTGTTCAGGATGCGCAGTGACTTGCGCGCTTCGCGTGCTTTCTTGAAGGCCGCACCATAGCGGCCGAGGCTTTCGAACATCGACATCTTGATCTCCTTTGGAGCGTTGCGGTGGCCGGAAACTGGTTCTGCCTGCCGTTCGATGCCGGTTAAATGCACCGCCTATGTATCTGGCGGATTTCACGAAAACGCGATTTCGTTTCCAGATCGGCGCGATCTGGAAACATTTGCATACAAATGAAAATGGAAGGTATGACAGGCCTAGCGGGGGCGAGTCATCCCCGCCCGCGCCGCGCGGCGTGGCCTTCGCGCGAACGCCGCCGCGGGGCGGCGTCGCCGGCAATGCCGTCTTCGCTCACCGTCTTGCGCGGCGGCAGTTTGACCGCCGCCGAAAGCTTGGGGAACGGGTCGATCTTGTTCGGCAGCGCCATGGCGTAGACGAAATGCTCCTGGAATTTCGGCTCCAGGGCCGTCTCAATCTTCTCGATCCTGCTGACGGTTTCCTCGATCTCGCGGCGATAGCCGCGGTTCAACAGCGCCATGCGGGCACCGGCGCCGGCCGCATTGCCAACGGCCGAGACCTTGTCGAGGTCGCAATCCGGGATCAGGCCCAGCACCATTGCGTATTTCGGGTCGATGAACGAGCCGAATGCACCGGCGAAGTGGATGCGGTCGACATGATCAGTGTGCTGCTTTTCCATCAAAAGCTTGGTGCCGGCATAAAGGGCGGCCTTGGCAAGCTGGATAGCGCGCACGTCGGTCTGGGTGATGGTGATCTTGGGCCCGCCTTCCTTCAGCACATAGGAGAAGGTGCGGCCGTTGGCGACGACGCGCGGCGAGCGGGCGCTCAGCGATCCGTCGACGACACCGTCCTCGGAGATGACGCCGGCGAGATACATCTCGGCGACTACCTCGATGATGCCGGAGCCGCAGATGCCGGTGACGCCGGTCGCCTGCACGCTGTCGAGGAAGCCCGGCTCGTCGGACCAGAGTTCCGAGCCGATGACGCGATATTTGGGCTCCAGCGTTTCGGGATCGATACGGACGCGCTCGATGGCACCCGGTGCGGCGCGCTGGCCGCCGGAGATTTCCGCGCCCTCAAAGGCCGGGCCGGTCGGCGAGGATGCCGCCACGACCCGCTGGCGATTGCCGAGCACGATCTCGGCATTAGTGCCGACATCGACGATCAGCATCATTTCGTCCTGGCGGTGCGGCCCCTCCGACAGCGTCACCGCCGCCGCATCGGCGCCGACATGGCCGGCAATGCAAGGCAGCATATAAAGCCGGGCGCCCTGGTTGAGCTTCAGGCCGATATCCGATGCCTTGATGTGGACGGCGCCGGAGATCGCTAGCGCGAAGGGAGCGCCGCCGAGCTCGGTCGGATCGATGCCGAGGAACAGATGGTGCATGATCGGATTACCGACGAAAATGGAATCCAGTATGTCGTTGCGCTGGACGCTGCCTTCGGCGCAGACCTTGTCGACGAGGCCCGAAATGGCCTCGCGCACGGCGACTGTCATGCCTTCGCGGCCGTCCGGGTTCATCATCACGTAAGAGACGCGGCTCATCAGATCCTCGCCGAAGCGGATCTGCGGATTGGATGTACCCGACGAGGCGGCGACGCGGCCCGATAGCAACGACACCAGATGCATGGCGATCGTGGTCGAGCCGATATCGCAGGCAAGCCCGTACGCCTCGTTCTTGAGGCCTGGCCACAAGGCGATGACCCGTGCGGTCTCGCTGTCGGTGTCCTTGTGGATGGCGGCGGTCGCTGCCCAGTTGCCTTTGCGCAAAATGCCTTGCACCTGCGGCAACAGATGGAAATCGAAATCGAGGCTCTTGAGGCCCCAGTCCTTCATCAGCGCGATTTTCAGGCGGTCGAGGTCGCCGAGCGGCTTGTGCATGTCGGGTTCTTCGATCTCGACATAGCACATGCGGATTGCCGCATCGCGGGCGATGACCCTGGTGTCGGCGTCTTTGCGGATGGTTTGCGCGTTGATGACGGTGTCCTGCGGCACGTCGACGACGAGATCGCCGAGAATCTGCGCCGAGCAGGACAGGCGGCGGCGTTCGGGCAGCCCACGAACGCGCTCGTAGCGCTCTTCCTTTGCGCCCTTGGGCGAGATGTGGTCGTTGGAGGAAACGATCTTGTGCTTGGCGAAATTGCCTTCCTGCACCTCAATCTGGCAACGCCCACAAGTGGCACGCCCGCCGCACACGCTCTCGACATAGACACCGAGCTGGCGCGCGGCATCCAGCACCGGCGTGCCGACCGGAAACCGCCCCCGCTTGCCAGACGGCATGAACAGCACGAGCGGATCGGTGATGTTGACGGGAGAGTTCATACGTTCCAGACTTTACTTTCTACGCTGCTCAGGTCTTGGCCGCGGCAGCGATGCCGCAGTGTTTCGGTTCCTCCCCAGTCCTAAGCCCCATATCGTGTCGGCCAAGCCATGGCTCAACCCCGGGCCATCCGCGCTTCGCGGCCGCCGCGCCTGCGTCCGCCATTGCCATTGCCATCGCCCGGCGCGTTGACCTGCGTCCGGGCGGCAACGGCCTGGCCGCCTTCGGCAGGCTTGTAATCCTTGTAGGTCCTGATCCAGTTGGTGCAGTTCTCATCGGTGCCGTTCAGCACATTGGCGCCACGCACCGCTTCCATTTCCTGCGGCCGCACCGGGTTCATGATCGCCGAGGTCATGCCGGCGCCGATCACCATCGGAATGAAGGCGGCGTTGATGCCATGACGGTGCGGCAGGCCGAACGAGATGTTAGAGAGGCCGCAGGTGGTGTTGACCTTGAGCTCCTCGCGCAGGCGGCGTAGCAGTGCAAACACCTGGCGGCCGGCATCGCCCAACGCGCCGATCGGCATGACCAGCGGGTCGACGACCACGTCATGCGCCGGAATACCGAAGTCTGCGCAGCGCTGAACGATCTTCTTGGCGACGGCAAAGCGCACGTCGGGGTCCATCGAAATACCGGTCTCGTCGTTGGAAATGGCGACGACCGGAACGTTGTATTTCTTGACCAGAGGCAGGATGGCCTCGAGCTTTTCCTCCTCGCCAGTGACGGAGTTGACCAGCGGTCGGCCCTTGGCGACTTTCAGCGCCGCTTCGATCGCCGCGGTCACCGAGGAGTCGATCGACAGCGGCAGGTCGACCAGGCCCTGCACGATCTCCAGGGTCTGCACCAGCAGGCCGGGTTCGGTCTCGTTCGGGTTGACCGAGGTGACGCCGGCATTGACGTCGAGCATGGTTGCGCCGCAGGCGGCCTGTTCCAGCGCATCCCTGATGACGGTCTCAAAATTGCCCGCGATCATTTCGGCGGCCAGCTTTTTGCGGCCGGTCGGGTTGATGCGCTCGCCGATCACGCAGAAGGGCTGATCGAAGCCGATGATGATTTCTCGTGTCGCCGAGGCGACGATGGTCCGGGTCATGAAATCTCTCCATCGTGATATAAAGAGTTCTTTATATCGTTATCTGTTTCTGATCAAGCGAATGCTGACGATTCGCGCTGTCAATGCGCGGTCTTGACCATGTCGACCTGGGTTTCGGTGAGGTCGTCATGCAGTATGTGGTCGAGCCGGTCGGCAACGAGCTGGTCGTCGCGGCGGATTTCGCGCTTCCACGGCCGGCGGCCCTTCAGCACGCCGGACTCGTCGACGATCTCGGCGACATACTCTTCCTGGCGATAGGCCATCACATGGACGCCGGACACACCTGGAATTTCCTTCACCTCATTGATGATGTCGATGCAGAGCTGCTTGCCTTCCTTCTTCTGATCCTGAGCGCCTTCCAGGCGCTTGACGATCTGATCGGGAATGTGAATGCCCGGCACGTTGGAGCGGACCCATCTGGCCGTCTTGGCCGAGGCCAGCGGCCCGACTCCGCACAGGATGAAGCATTTCTCGGTATAGCCGAGGTCGCGGACCTTCTGTATGTAGGTGCGGAACATCGGTACGTCGAAGCAGTACTGGCTCTGCACGAACTGCGCGCCGGCGGCGATCTTCTTGCCCAGCCGATACGGCCGGAAATCGATCGGCGGCGCGAACGGGTTGATGGCCGCGCCAAGGAAAAGCTGCGGCGGCGTGGTGAGTTTGCGGCCGGACAGGAATTTGCCGTTATCGCGCATGATGCGGCAGGTTTCGAGCAGCGACATGCAGTCGAGATCGAACACCGGCTTGGCGCCGGGCTGGTCGCCGGCCTGCACGCCGTCGCCAGTCAGGCACAGCATGTTGGCAACACCCATCGCGGCACCCCCCAGCACGTCGCCCTGGATGGCGATGCGGTTCCGGTCGCGGCAGGCGATTTGCATGATCGGGGCATAACCCATGCGGGTCAGCAGCGCGCAAATACCGACCGACGACATGTGGCAGTTGGCCCCGGAAGCGTCGACGGCATTGATCGCGTCGACCCAGCCGTCGAAAATCCTGGCGCGGTTGTAGACGTCTTCCGGATCGGCGCTGTCGGGCGGATTGAGCTCGGTCGTCACTGCGAACTCGCCGCGCCGCAGGACCCGCTCAAGCCGGCCGCGCGAGGTGTGACCGGGCAGGGGATCGAGCGGCAAATGGATGCCGGCCGGATTCTCGTCTGGCTGACGGCCGATCATGCCGACGCTCCGGTGTTCGTAGTATTCTGGGCCGCATTGCGGGCGGCCGCGGCCTGCGCGGTCACCCGCAGCCAGGCGGAGGTTTCGCGCAAGGACTGATCCACCGGCTTCTGCACGTCCAAAATCTTGTCGCCATGCACCATGTTCTGCGAGCCTTCCCAGGCCTTGACCCAGACGCAAGGCATATCAGGCTCGACCTCGCAATTGCCGTTGGCGCGCACACCGCCGCAAGGGCCGTTGCGCAATTGCTTAGGGCAGTTCATCGGGCACGACATGCCGGTCGAGGAAAGAATGCACTGACCGCACATGCGGCAGTCGAACATGAAGCCCTTGACGCGCTTCTCGACGAATTTCACCGGCCCTTCGACACGGCTGTAGCCGATGCCTTTCCATAGCGGGTGGAGAGTCAGGAACATGTCGGCGAATTTGGCGTAGAACCACTCGAGCAGCCGCGAATGCCGCACCGACCAAAGCCGCACCGCAAACGAGCGCTGCACGCGCCGCTGCGGCGACACGTCAGCCGGCTTGTAGTCGGATTTCGGCGCCGCCTTCTTGACGATTGTCGCCTGGGTCACGCCGCCTTGAGCCGTCGTCGCCGGCATTGATTGGGGATCAGACATTTTCTTTGCCGCCCGCCTTGACCAGAGCGACCAGCCGCTCACGGTCGTATTTCGCATCGAGCTCCTGAAGAGCCTTCTCGGCCTCGACTTCAAGATCGTCACTGACTGGGACGGGCTCTGCCTTGCGCCATTCGGCAAGATAGTCGTCGGTGCCGCCGGCGCCGGTGCGCATGGCGCACATGTCGATCGCCTCGGTGAAGCGCAGCGGCAGTTCGCGCTTGGCGTTCTGCCGGCCCTTCTTGATGATGACCTGGGCGGGGATGTCGCGCCAGTAGACGACGATCAGATCGGCCATGAATTCCTGCTCCTGGAGAGCGCCGCGCGTCCAATCGAACGCACAAACGATGCTCTACCACCTAACTCCGCTGCATCGTGCCCTCCGAAGATCGATTCCGATCCTTTGGGCCGATGCAGTGGTTTCGAGCATTGCCGGAAGCGCTGTTGGGCTGCTTGTTATGGGACGACGCGGGGGCCTTCAAAAGCGACGCAATCGACGGCTGCGGCTGAAAGCGGAGTCTCTTCCAGCACTGGTCAGCCGGCGCGGCCATCGAAGCTGCCGACCAGTTTCCTGTGGAAGCGCACGTAACCTCGTTCGGTCGTGCGTAAATGCTCCGCGATGATCTCATGGAAGCGCGGCAGGCGATGGAAGGGAACGGCCGGATAGGAATGGTGCTCGGAATGGTACGGCATGTTCCAAGCCACGAAGCGCACCAGCCTTGTGGTGAAGGTGGTGCGGGTGTTCTCGAGCATGTTGGCGACATGCGGGCACAATGCGTGCTCGGCCAGCAGGTAGGCCCGCAAAAACGGCTGTGCGACCAGCACCGGCACGATCCAGACCCACAACAGCAGCGCCGACTGTGCGGCGAGCGATGCGGCCAGCAACACCGCATAGCCGATCAGGAACAGCCGCGCTTCAATAACCACCTTGCCGCGGCCCTTTTCCGGCACAAAGCCGTCGCGGTTGCGGCCCGCCGCATTGGTTGCGATCACACGAGCCATGCCTATCCAATAGGGGCCGCCGGACAGATAGCGCAGATATTGGCTGATGGTCTCCGGCTTCGGCGCCATCAGTTCGGGGTCGTTGTCCGGGTCGTGGGTGTGGCGGTGATGGGCGAAATGGAAATAGCGGAACCATGCGGGCGGCAGCAGGATCAAGAAGCCGGCCACGGCGGCAACAGCGCGATTGAGCCACGCCGTTCTGAACGCCGTTTCATGGATGGTCTCGTGCAACAGCGTGAAGAAGAAGACGATCAGGATCCCCTGCGGCAAGACGAGAAGCGGCCAGAACGGGATGCGGGCGGCGATCAGTGCGCCCAGCACGACAACCAGCCCGCCATGGACGGCCAGCCGGACAATGCCTGGCCCGTCGACCCGGGCGGTGAGGTCGCGACGTTCCTCAACCGAAAGACCGGCAATGATGGTGCGGTGGTCGATGTCGCTCATGATGCAATGTTAGCGGCGGGTGGCTGTCGGGTAAATCGGCGCGCGTGTCACCAGACGCCGTTTCTTATCCCGGTCCAGAGATAGAACCAGACCGTCGGATGATACCATTGTCTCGAAGGCAGACCGGGATCGACCGTGCCGAGCTTGCCGGCCAGCGCATCCCTGACCGCCTCGACGCAGATGTCGCGCGAGAATGCCGCCTGCCGCAACGCGTAGCTTGAAATAGTGTCGCTAGGTTGGGGTTTGCCGCGTGCCTGCCGCAACACCCCGCCAGTGTCGACGCCGGCGTCGACCAGATGCACGGTGGTGCCGAAGTTTTCCGCATCGCCTGAAGCCAGCGCCCAATAGCCGCCGTTCATGCCACGATATTTCGGGGCGATGCCGGCATGGTAGTTGAGGACCGGGCAAGGGATTTTCGCCAGCGTCTGCCGCGACAGCAAGCGGCAGCCGGCGAGCAGCACGACACCCGGCTGGATTTTCTCGATCGCCTGCAGGCACTCCGGCGCGTTGGCCGACGAGACCTGGACGATCTTTTGCCCAGGCTTCGGTTCGGTTTGCAGCTTTTGCTCGGCGGCGAGCCGTGCTGCGTGGCCGGCGAAGAAGCGCTTGCCGAGCCGGGTCAGCATCATCGTGCCGAGTTGACCGATGGCCGAGGTCCAGCCTTGCCGCCGCGCCCGCCCGAGAAGCAATTGCCTTTTGGATTCAGGGGTTTCGAGGATGACGCTGACAGGCGCGAGGTGGTCGGCGATGGCGTTGACGATCGCCCAGATATGCGGGCCGCCTTCGGTGACGACGACGATCGGCCGTTGGTTTGTTTTCGACCGTGCCATGCTTCGCGACCCCCGCAAAGAGCTGTTCTTTGTGCGCGAATGCTAGGTTGACCGGGTTAACCCTTGGTGATCGGGGGCGGGCTCAGCGCTTGAATTCGAGGATGTCGAGCTTCGATTCGTAGTGGGGCGCCGGGAACTCGATGCGCCATTCGCTGGCGCTGTGGCGGAAGGCATAGCCGACCTGATCGCTTTCCGGGCCGCTGCCGTAGGGCTTTGCCGGATCGTCGTTGACGTAGAAGGAACCTAGATAGATCGCGCGTTTCTCGCCATCGTCGAAGAAGCGGCCCTTGGTGCGCTGCGAACCGGTGATCTTTTCCAGTCTCCAGCCGGAACCGTCGTCGCTCACCTTGCATTTGAACCAGCCATAGATGACGAGCGGGCTCAATCCGCCGGCCTTGATGGTGCGGCATTGCCAATTGCCGGTCAGGTCCTTGTCGGAGAAGGAAACCAGCGGCTTTGCCAGCAAGGCGTCGAGCTGCTTGACCTCGGCGGGATCGCCGGCCTTCGCCTCGTCAAGCGCTGCCTTGCGCGTCTCGCCATATTTGTCGAGGCGCGCCTTGTCGGCAGCGGTGATCAGCTTCTGCACTTCGCCATCGGCGAACGCGGGCAACGTCAAGCAGAGGACAGCTGCTACGGCAAACATAAGGCGAGCGATCATTGGTGGCGTTTCCCTTTTGATGACTGGAGCAGCCTGTTTTCTTGTCTGGCGCATACCTTAATGTTTCGCCGCGCTCTGTCATCCTTGCTTGAGCATCGACAGCAGAAACGAGGTGGAAAGAATGCGGATCTTGCTGACGGGATCGTCGGGTTGGCTGGGCAGGGCCTTGGCGCCACGCCTGCGGACTCTCGGCCATGACGTCACTGGCCTCGATCCCGTCCCATCCTCGGAAACGCGAATCGTCGGCTCAGTCGCCGATCGCGACCTGGTCATGAGGGCGGTCGAGGAGAACCGCATCGAGGCCATCATCCATAGTGGCGCGCTGCACAAGCCTGACATCGAACATCATCGCAACGAGAATTTCGTCGAGACGAATGTGCGCGGCACGCTCAACCTGCTCGATGCGGCGGCAACTTTCGGCGTTCAGCGCTTCATCTTCACGTCGACGACATCGCTGATGATTACCCAGGCCATCCGCGCCGGCTTGCCCGGCAGGGCGGCTTGGCTAACGGAAGACATGTCGCCTGAACCGCGCAACATCTACGGCGTGACAAAGCTTGCGGCGGAACATCTTTGTCGGCTCTACCATATCCAGTTCGGCCTGCCGGTGATCGTACTGCGCACCGCCCGCTTCTTTCCCGAAGCAGACGATATGGCGCATGTGATCGAACAGTCGGACGCCAACACCAAGGCCAATGAGCTGTTGTTTCGCCGGCTGACGGTGGAGGATGCTGCCGACGCCCACATCGCTGCCTTGGAGAAAGCGCCGCAATTGGGCTTCGACACCTTCATCATCTCGGCACCGACACCTTTCCAGCCCGACGATTGCGCGGCATTGATCGCCGACGCACCGTCGATCGTCGCGCGCTATTTTCCGGATTATCCGGCACTCTACTTGAAGAAAGGCTGGACGATGTTTTCGTCGATCAACCGGGTCTACGATGCGTCCCGGGCGAGGGACCGGCTGGATTTCGTCTGCAAGACGAGCTTTGCCGATGTGCTCGCTGGGCTCGAAGCTGAAGAAAACGGTGCCTAAAGTGTCAGGCCAGGGCTGAGGCCCCAGCCAGTTCCTTCGTCAGGTCGCCGTAGCCGGTCGAGCGGCGCTCATAGGCGAGGCCGAGCATTTTCGCCGCCTTTTCGGCGACCTTGTCGAGTTCCGGGTCGTCGGTCTGGGCGATGTAGATCAGCTTCTCGTAATTGCCGAAATAGTCCTTGATCAGCTCCGGGTGCTTGTCGAGGCCGAGCGGCTTCATGAAGAAGGCATCGAATTGCCGGCAGAGGAAATCGGTCATGTAGAACGACATCATGTCGTCATCGGCAACCTTCGCATAGGCATCCATGCCTTGGTAGAAGGCAAAGCAATGCGGCCCGGCCATGCGCTCGACGCCATGCTTCTCGCAGATCCGGTCGAGCAGGCCACCCGTGCCGCAATCGGCATAGCCGACGAAGATGTGTTTGTAGCCGTCAGCCCTGGCCTTGGCGATTGCCTTGTCCATGGCCGGCGCAATGCGGTCCGGATAGAAATGGAACTCCGCCGGGAGGCAGGTCAGGTCGAGATGGTCGAGCCCGAGCTGCTCCTTGACCGCCAGAACTTCGCGCGCAATCATCCCGCAGGCGATGACGAGCAGCCTGTCGCCTTGATCGGATTGTTGTTTTCGCGCGGTAGTCATGGAACCAGTCTAATCCATCTTCGTTGCTGTCCAGCGAATTTATATTCTGAGGGAGACACCAATCATGAAATTGTTCCGCGTTGCGCCAATCGCTATTCTCGCCTGCGCCCTGGCTGTTTCGGCCTGCGCCAACACGGTGCGCGGCGTCGGTAAGGATATCAAATCCACTGCGAAGGCGGTTGACGATACCGTCAAGAAACCCTGATCTGCACGATTTCAAACATTTGGGAATAAAAAAGCCGCACTGCAAGGCGCGGCTTTTCTCGTCGGTGCCGAATTTATTGACTCAGGCCGAAGCGCGGACGTTGTGCTTGCGCTTCATGAAGTCCTTGGCGGTCTCGACCGCCACCGCGGCGTCGCGGCAATAGGCGTCGGCGCCGACGGCTTTGCCGAATTCCTCGTTGAGCGGCGCGCCGCCGACCAGCACGACATAATCATCGCGAATGCCTTTTTCCTTCATCGTATCGATGACGACCTTCATGTAAGGCATGGTCGTCGTCAGCAGGGCCGACATGCCGATGATGTCGGGCTGATGCTTTTCGATGGCATCGAGATATTTTTCGACCGCATTGTTGATGCCGAGGTCGATGACATCGAAGCCGGCGCCTTCCATCATCATGCCGACGAGGTTCTTGCCGATGTCGTGGATGTCGCCCTTAACGGTGCCGATCACCATCTTGCCCTGCTTCGGCGCGCCGGTGGCGACAAGCAACGGACGCAGGATGAACATGCCGGCCTTCATCGCGTTGGCCGACAGCAGCACTTCCGGAACGAACAGAATGCCGTCGCGAAAATCCTCGCCGACGATGCGCATGCCTTCGACCAGAGCCTCGGTCAGCACCTTGTAAGGCGCCCAGCCGCGCTCGAGAAGGATGTTGGTGCCTTCCTCGATTTCTTCCTTCAACCCATCATAAAGGTCGTCGTGCATCTGCTGCACCAACTCGTCGTCGGAGAGTTCCGAAAGGATGATCTCGTCGTCGGCCATTTTTTCTCAGGCTCCTTGCCGGCTACAACTATCGCGGCAGCTTAAAAATATCGCGCCATTACCTAACCCGCGCGGGCCGGTTGTCCATAGCTGATTTGCGACTTCCCGCAAAACGAAAGCGACCGTAAATCTCTTGGAATTCTTGTCGATTTTGCGACAGGCGTTGGCGCTGGCGGGCCGTTTCGAATAAGGTGCATGGCTACGATCCGGCCAGAGACCGCAATATGCGGCTGCAAATGGATTTCAGGCCGGAACAAGAGCCCGGCCAAAGCAAATCAGGCCAGAACGAAAGCCAGGGAAGAACGATTATGAGTGAGAACGCGCCGGTCGATCAGGAAGCGTCAAACGCACGGCGCGGGCGCGCTGCCAGCGGTGGCGCCGCAGCGCGCCGGGCTGCACGTTCGGGCGGCGGCCCCGGTACACAGCTCACCTATATCAAGCGCAAGATCAACGTCTATGAAGTGCTGGACGAGGAAGGCCTGGCGCTGATCGAAAAGAACACCGACACGGTGCTGGAAGAGATCGGCATCATCTTCCGCGACGACGCCGAGGCACTGCAGCTTTGGAAAGAGGCGGGCGCCGACGTCAAGGGCGAGCGGGTGCATTTCCCCAAGGGCCTCTGCCGCTCGCTGTTGAAGACCGCTCCGTCCGTCTATACCCAGCACGCCCGCAACGGCGAGCGCTCGGTGCAGATCGGCGGCAACGCGACCGTGTTCGCGCCGGTCTATGGACCGCCCTTCGTGCGCGATCTCGACGGCGTCAGGCGCTACGCGACGATCGAGGATTTCCGGAATTTCGTAAAACTTGCCTATATGGCGCCATCGATCCACCATTCGGGCGGCACGGTTTGCGAGCCGGTCGACGTGCCGGTCAACAAGCGCCATCTCGACATGGTCTACAGCCATATCAAATATTCGGACAAGCCGTTCATGGGCTCGGTGACCGCGCCCGAGCGCGCCGAAGATACGGTGGCGATGGCCAAGATCGTGTTTGGTGACGATTTCGTCGAGAACAACACGGTGTTGACCAGCCTGATCAACGCCAACTCGCCGATGGTCTTCGACGAGACCATGCTGGGAGCGCTGAAAGTTTACTCGCGCCATAACCAGGCGTGCATCGTCACGCCGTTCATCCTTGCCGGGGCGATGAGCCCGGTGACGGTCGCCGGCACACTGACCCAGGTTTTGGCCGAGGTTCTGGCCGGGGCGTCGTTCACACAGCTGATCCGGCCGGGTGCGCCGGTACTGTTCGGCACCTTCGCCTCGTCGATCTCAATGCAGTCGGGCGCGCCGACCTTCGGCACGCCGGAGCCGTCGCTGGTCTCCTATGGCGCCGCCCAGCTTGCTCGCAGGCTCGGGCTGCCGTTCCGCACCGGCGGCTCGCTTTGTGCTTCGAAAATCCCCGATGCGCAGGCGGCCTATGAGAGCGCCAACACGCTGAATTCGACGATCCTCGCCGGCACCAATTTCGTGCTGCATTCGGCCGGCTGGCTCGAGGGCGGGCTCGCCTCCTGCTACGAAAAGTTCATGATGGATATCGACCAACTCGGCATGACGCAGAAGTTCTCCGAGGGTGTCGACCTGTCGGAAAACGGTCAGGCGATGGATGCCATCCGCCAGGTGGGTCCGGGCAGCCATTACCTCGGCTGCGATCACACCCAGGCCAATTTCCAGACCGCGTTCTACCGCTCCAACATCGCCGATAACAATTCCTACGAGCAGTGGCTGGCCGAAGGCGAAAAAACCGCGCCGCAGCGCGCCAACGAGCTCGCCCGCCGCTGGCTGGAGAGCTACGAGGCGCCTTATCTCGACCAGGGCATCGACGACGGGCTGAAGGACTTCATCGCCAGGAAGAAGGCGTCGATGGCCGACGCCTTCACCTGAAAGGAGCCCGAATCAGGCGGGGCTAAAGTCGCCAACATCATCCACAAGGAAGTCTGGCGGAGCGCCTTCTCCGACCCGGACAAGAAGGGATGATTCTCGAGCGCGGCATGGTCGAAACCATCGCGGCCGCGCTTTCCGCCCACGGCCTCATCCTGCGCGGCGGCTTCAATTTTGCGGGCGGTGAGGGGACACCTTCCGGTCTCTCCGGCGCCGCCGCCAGATCCGTCCTGCTGGTGGGGCAGGCAGGCGCCGCACCTTGGCCGCACTTCCTGCGCTGGTTGGAGAAACAGTCACAGCCGATCGACGATTCGCTCGACAGATGGTCGCGCGGAGTGATCGGCGCTGTGGCCGAAAAATTCGGGGCACGCGCGGTGTCACCGTCCGACAGGCCTTATCTGCCGTTCCAGCAATGGGCGATGCAGGCGGAGGGGCTGAAGCCGTCGCCGCTCGGCATCCTCATGCATCCGCAATACGGGCTCTGGCATGCCTATCGCGGCGCGCTGTTGTTCGAGAACGAGATTGCGCTCCACGAACGTCGCGACGTGATTCACCTTTGCGACACATGTTTGGAAAAACCTTGCCTGAAATCCTGTCCGGTCGCGGCTTATTCTGCGGATGGTTTTGTGCATGAAACCTGTCTGGCGCATGTGCGTGGGCAAAACGGCGGACCTTGCCGGACCGGCGGCTGCCTTGATCGCAACGCCTGTCCTTACGGCATCGATTATCGCTATCCGGCCGAGGTTCAGGCCTTTCACATGGCAGCATTCGCGCGCTAGCCAGACAAGACCCCGCTGCACGCAAAGACGTCGACCGTTCCGATCTCAGGATTTTTGGCCGAAAGCCAGCCCCGCCGCGTGAAAGAGACCCATCAGCAGCACCCCGATGGCACCAGAGACCAACGAGACGATGGGATACTGTGCGAAGTTGGCCCCGTACGCGAAGAGGGTTGCCACCACGAAGCTCGCCCAGCCGGCTATCAGATTGGGCACGGCGGAGTTACCGAAGACGCACGGGTAGGAACCCTTGGTTATCCCACTCACGAAATGTGGGACGCCATTGGCGCCAAAAACACCCGCGAAAAAAACAAGGAATGCCGTCAGCCACATATGAGCTCCGTCCCTTGGCAAATTGAAGCGCGCCGTTCACTTCAGGCCGCCATAGCATGGCAGGCAGTCGGCGAAATTGTGCACAAAGCCAGCGTAAAGCAACCCCGATACGCATTTGTGAACGTGGCGGCTCCACATAGTGCCTTCGATGCAGCCGGCGCCGAACGCCACTGGAAGCGGCTGACGATGCTGTTTGCGGAGACGCTCGGCCAAGGCGCGCCAACCATTACGACGTGACTGCCCGCCAAAAAATTCTTTCCATCGCCCCAAGGAACCGCCATTAGCCTTCGTCCAACAGGCAAATGATGGCGATGATGCTGGACGAAAGCGAAGCCTCCGACGCCGAACTGATCGGACGGGCGAAGGGCGGAGACCGGGGTGCTTTCGGCAAGTTGCTCGAAAGGCACTATGGTTTCGTCTATCGCGCCGCCTATCGGTGGTGTGGAAAAAAGGCCGACGCCGAGGATATCGCCCAGGAAGTGTGCGTCCGGCTCGGCCGCGCGATCCGCGACTATCACGGCAGCGGTGCCTTCACGACGTGGCTCTACACCATGACGCTGAATGCCGCGCGCGACATGATGCGCAAGACCGCCCGCGATACGGCCAAGACCGAGGCCTATGGCGCCTATGCGCTGATTTCGGGGGAAACCTCGTCCGAGGCGGAAGACCCGGTCGAGGCGCTCTGGGCAGCGGTGCGCAAGCTGCCGGACAAGCAGCGCGACGCGGTGCTGCTGGTCTATGGCGAAGGGCTGAGCCACGCAGCCGCCGCCGAGGCGATGGCGATCTCGGAGACGACGGTTTCCTGGCACATCCATGAGGCGAAGAAACGGTTGAAGACGCTGATGCGTTCAGCCGGGGAAGTGTGACCATGGTCGACGACAAGCAACTGAACAGGCTGCGCGATATCGCAGCACCGGCGCCTGACGCGGATGCAAAGGCGCGTGCCCTCCAGGCCGCGCTGCGCGCCTATGACATGGAAGAAAAAACTTTACCGGCCGCCCAAGGATCGGCAGGCGGGCTTCGTCTCACAGAGCGAGCACAAAGGCTCTGGAGCGAAATCATGCAAAAGAAACTCTTCGCCACGCCGGCCATTGCCGGGCTCGTTGCCCTGCCGATCGCCGGATACGCCACCATCTATATGCTTGGGGAATCCAAATTCGGCGGGCCCGAATTCGGCGGCGACGATAAGATCACCGAAACGCTGGCTGACAAGCCGGCGACCGTCAAACCGCCGGTTGTTGCCGAAGCAGATAAGCAGAAGAAGGCGGACGCCGACAGCGAAAGCCGCGACGCCGGCGAGGCGCTTGTGGCGCCGACATCGCCGCCGAAAGCGGAATCGACCGCGGTCGGCGGGTTGACGCAGCAGGATGTGCTCACCCGCAATGCACCCGAACCGGCGCAGAGCGGCGAGTTTGCGCTGGATGGCGGTGCAAACTCCGTGGCTCCGGCAGTCGATGGTGGCGCGCGGGTCGGACGCATGCCTGGCACGGTTGCCGAGTCCAAGCTGATGGCACAGCAGCCTGCCGCTGCGCCGGCCGACCAGATGCTGCCGCGAGAGGAAAACCGTGACCGGGTCGAGGATTTCAAGACCAATCCGGTGCATGCCGCACTCGAAGACCCGGTCTCGACGTTCTCTATCGATGTCGACACCGCTTCCTATTCCTTCGTCCGGCGCTCGCTGAAGGAAGGTTTTATCCCGCAGGCCGATACGGTGCGCGTCGAGGAGATGGTCAACTACTTCCCCTATGACTGGAAAGGCCCGGACTCCGCCTCGACGCCGTTCAACTCGACCGTCAGCGTCATGCCGACTCCGTGGAACGAGCACACCAGGCTGATGCATGTCGCCATCAAGGGTTTCGACGTGAAGCCGGCCGAGCAGCCCAAGGCCAATCTGGTCTTTCTGATCGATGTGTCGGGCTCGATGAACGAGCAGGACAAGCTGCCGCTCCTGCAGTCGGCCTTTCGGCTGCTGGTCAACAAGCTGAGACCCGACGATACCGTCTCGATCGTCACCTATGCGGGCGATGCCGGTACCGTGCTGGAGCCCACCAAGGCTTCGGAAAGGGACAAGATCCTCGCTGCCATCGACAACCTGACATCCGGCGGCTCGACGGCAGGGGAGGCGGGCATCAAGGAAGCCTACAGGCTGGCGCAGAAATCCTTCGTCAAGGACGGCATCAACCGGGTGATGCTCGCCACTGATGGTGATTTCAATGTCGGCCAGACCGACGACGACGATCTGAAGCGGCTGATCGAAAAGGAGCGCAAGACAGGCGTGTTCCTGTCGGTGTTCGGCTTCGGCCGCGGCAATCTGAACGACCAGATGATGCAGACCATCGCCCAGAACGGCAACGGCACCGCCGCCTATATCGACACTTTGGCGGAGGCCGAGAAGGTGCTGGTCGAGGATGCCTCCTCGACACTGTTCACCATCGCCAAGGATGTGAAGATCCAGGTCGAGTTCAACCCGAACAAGGTCTCGGAGTACCGGCTGATCGGCTACGAGACCCGCGCCTTGAACCGCGAGGATTTCAACAATGACCGCGTCGACGCCGGCGAGATCGGCTCAGGCCATTCGGTCACCGCGATCTACGAGATCACGCCTAAGGGCAGCGGCGGCGAACAGATCGATCAGCTGCGCTATGGCCAGGCCTCGGTGAACAATGGCGGTGTCGCCAATGCCGACGAATATGCCTTCGTCAAAATCCGCTACAAGCTGCCGAACGAGGACACTTCGAAGCTGATCACCACGCCGGTGACGTCAGCCAACGAGGTGGCGTCGTTCGACCAGGCCAGCACCGACCAGCGTTTCTCCGTTGCCGTCGCTGCCTTCGGCCAGAAGCTGCGCGACGAGGATGCGACCGCGAAGTTCGGCTACGACAAGATCATGGAGATTGCCACCGCCGCCAGAGGAGCCGACCCGTTTGGGTACCGGTCCGAGTTCCTCTCGCTTGTGCGCCTTGCCTCGGCGCTCGGCGGTAACCGGTAGTGGCAATGATGGCCGGTTTCTTTCAGATGGGATCGTTCTGACAGGGGGAACCGGCCTACGGGCGGGTGAGGCAGGCCGGCGAGGGAAACCTTGCCGGCCTTTTTTCGTGGCTGCACCGCTTCGCGGACCGCGTCGCAGCCGAAAGCGTCAGGCGCGTCCGCGGCGCCGTTCGCGGCGGGCTTCGCTGGTCTCGGCGACGTTGACCGTCGCCTGCTTGTTGCGCATCGGGCCGATGCGTTCGACGATCTGCTCGACGGTCGGGCGATCCGACCTGGTGTGCGCATCGAGCGCCTTGCGCATGGCGGCAAGGTGCTGGAACGAGGTACCGCAGCAGCCGCCGACGATCTTGGCGCCGGCATCGACGGCCAAGCGCACATAATCGGCCATCAGCTCGGGCGTGCCCGAATAGTAGATCTCGGCACCGCGAAATTCGGGGATGCCGCAATTGCCCTTGACGATCACCGTCGCCTCCGGCTTCGCCTCGGTCATGTCGAGCAGCGAAGCGAGAATATCGGAGGCGCCGACACCGCAATTTGCGCCGACACCGAGCGGCGTCTGCGACAGGCCGTCGACGACACCGTGGATGTCCTTCGGCAGCAGCCCCATCATGGTGCGGCCGGCGGTGTCGAAGGAGCCGGTATAGGTATAGGGCAAGCCGACGCGGATGGCGGCTTCGGCGGCGGCACGGATCTCGTCCGGCGCCGACATGGTTTCGATCCAGGCGACTTCGGCGCCGCCGGCCTTCAGGCCCTCGATCTGCTCGGCAAAGGCCTCGACCGCCTCGTCATAGGTCATGGCGCCGAGCGGCACCAGCAATTCGCCGGTCGGGCCGACTGAGCCGGCCACGATCACCTTGCGGCCGGCCTTGCCGGCGACGGCGCTTGCGATCTCGGCGGCGCGCTTGTTCAGTGCGTGGACGCGGTCCTGCGCATGGTGCAGCTTGAGCCGATGGCGGGTCCCGCCAAAAGAGTTGGTCAGAATGATGTCGGCGCCGGCATCGACAAAGTTCTGGTGCAGGCTGGTGATGGTGTCGGGCGCGGTCTCGTTCAAGAGCTCAGGAGCCTCTCCGGCCTCAAGGCCCATCGCGAACAGATTGGTGCCGGTGGCGCCATCGGCGAGCAGGACGCCCTTTTCGGCAAGCAGAGCGTCGATCGGATTGGTCATGTGAAATACGCCTTCCCGGAAGAATAACTGAGATAAGGATATAAAGAATTCTTTATGTGCCGTCAATGTCGACACGGAGAGCAACCGGTCAAAATCGCATCTCCGCCAGCTTTCGTGTGAAGCTGGCCGCTTCATGCGCGTTGACGTCCGCGGCACGGATCAGATTGTCGAAATGGCTGGTCAGGATGCGGATCGGCTGCGTCGCGTTCAGCACCAGATACATGTCGCCGACGTAAATGGCGGCGCGATAGGGTCCGAAGATGGTGTAGGGGATCGAATAGCGCATCCGCCCGTCATAGAGAAACAGGCGGAAGGTGGGATAAAGGTCGTCGAGCAGCGTCGCCATGTGCAGGAGTTGCTGGTGGCGGTCAGCCTCCGGAAAGCGGTCCCACACGCCCAGCCCGCGCGCGAAAATCTCCAGCGTGTGGCGCGGCATACAGACTTCCATGTCGGTTTCGGGCCGTCGGTTGTAGTCGATGCGGTACTGCGTTTCGCCGGCCTGTGCCTCGCGGCTCTTGTTGGCGATGACGGCTTCATAGTCGACAAGCGCCTCGGTGCGCAAAAGATCGGGAATACCGGCCGGGACGTAGCGGATTTTCGTTCCCGCCGCCTCGGCATGCCAGCGAGCCAGCAGCGTGCGGTCGAAGCCGTCCGGCGCCTCCTCGATCTCAAGGCTCTCGCGGATTTCACCGGTGACGCCCTCGTCCTGGCTGAGGCCGAGCAGCCAGTCGAGCGAGACTTTGAATTCGGCGGCGATGTTGAGCAGCGTTTCGGCGCGGGGAAGGCGGGTCGAGGCGCCGGAGAGCAGCTGCGACAGCGCCGAACGGTCGATGCCAACCGCGGCGGCGAAGGCCGACTGGTTCAGATCGGACCTTGTCAAGAGCATTTTCAGGCGCTCGCGAAAGATCGTCGACAGGTCGCGCTTGTCCAAATCGCCACCCTACCCGATAGGAGGAAAAATTTGCGCTGAAGCCGCGAACGCGGAGCTTCAGGCGTAAATGAATCCGGTGCGTTGTTCACAATGCATAACATATGCAGCTGAAAATGCGCAATCGCAACAGTTTGTGCGCTTTATCGCGTTGCAGCAATGCAACGCTCCTGACACAATACTGTCAGGAATCAAACGGGTTCCGGCGACTGGAAGGCAGTGGTCGATAGCATGACGAGCATGGGCAACAGGCGACATGGCGCGGCGACCATCGAATGGCCGACGGTGTTTCTCGCACTTTTCTGCTACGGCGGCTGGCTCGCTACCGGCTTTCTGCTCTGGCCATCCTACCCGCTGTTGGCGCTCGCCCTTCTGGCCCTGATTGCGGCGCTGCAATCCTCGCTGATGCACGAGGCCCTGCACGGCCACCCAACCCGGAACGCGCGGCTCAACGAAGCCGTTGTGTTCCTGCCGATTGGCCTTGTCTGGCCGTTTCGCCGGTTCAAGACCATTCATCTGCGCCACCATGCAGACGAGCGCCTGACCGATCCGCTCGACGATCCCGAAAGCTATTACAAGGCGCTCTGGCAGCACGAAGAGCTGCCGTCGGCTATGAAGTTCCTGCTGAAGGTCAACAACACGATGCTCGGGCGTTTGGTGCTCGGTCCGTGGCTCTCCTGCATCGGCTTCTTCATCGACGACGCCAGGCAGGTTGCCGCGGGCGACAATTCCATCCGCAAGGCATGGCTGCTGCATGCGATCGGCCTCGCCGTAGTGTTGCCTGTCGTGCAGTTCGGCTTCGGCATGCCGTTGTGGCTCTACATACTGGTGCCGGTGTGGCTTGGGCAGTCGCTGATTTCGATCCGCACCTACGCCGAGCATCAATGGTCTGAACATCCGGAAGGCCGCACGATCATCGTCGAGCGCTCGCCGCTGTCCTTCCTGTTCCTCAACAACAATCTGCATTTCGTCCATCACAAGAGCCCGACGGTGGCCTGGTACAGGCTGCCGAAGCTGTTTCGCGACCGCCGCGACGAGTGGCTGCGGATGAACAATGGCTACGCCTATCCGAACTATTTCGCGCTGCTCAAGGCCTATGCCTTCAAGGCGAAGGAACCGATCGTCCATCCCGTGCTGCGGCGCATGCCGGAACCAGGACGCGCGTTCAAGCCGCGCGTCAGGGCACGCAGCCTCAATGGGCTTGGCAGCGCACCGGTACCCGCCGAGCCGCCGAAGGAATGATCCTCGCGGCATTGCAGGCGCTGCCGCAACGCTTTCCTGACCTTGTCAATTTCCCTGCATAACGGTCAAATCCCGGCATGAGCGAATTCATTGCGGCTTTGCCGATGTACGACTGGCCGGAAGCGCGGGACGAGGTCGACGCAGAATGGGCGCGGCTGCGCGATGCTTTCAGACAAAAAGGCATCGATGCGCCGGAGACGATTATCCGCCGCAATGGCGATTTGCCCCCGGTGCCTGGCGGTATTCGCGACGATCAGGGAAAACTCATCGCGCCCGATCCGGCGACATTGCCGCCGGACGAACTGGATTTTCACCGGCTCTGGCTGCACCCGGCGCTGCTCTTTGCGCAAACCTGCTGGGGACCGATGGAACTCGGCCTGTCGCAGCGTGTCCACCTCGTCGGCCAGCCGCGCTACGACGCCTTTGAGGGCGGACAGGGCGAACTCTATTCGAGCGCCATCGTCATGAGGGCGGGCGAGGCACCGCCGGCAAGGTCGCCGGCCGACGGCGGCGCCGTCATTCCGCTCGATCAGCTTCGCGGCAAACGTTTCACCTTCAACAGCCTCGATTCCATGTCGGGCATCATCGCGCCGACACGCGACCTGCAAGCACTGGGCGAGAGTTTGGATATCTTTTCCGCGCTGAGCGAAAGCTGGGGGCACCGCGCTTCGATTGTTGCTGTTGCCGAGGGCAGGGCCGACGTCGCGGCGATCGACTGCGAGAGCTGGGCGCTGGCGCAGCGTTTCGAGCCTGCAGCGCAGAAGATGACGGTCGTCGGCTGGACAAGGCGGCGCAAAGGATTGCCGTTCATCACGGCCAGCAGGACGCCGGAAACGATCGTCGCCATGATGCGCGAGGCGATCGAGGCGCTCACATAAAGCGCGTCGCGTCCGGTCGGCCTCATGCGACGCGCTTTAAATTCTTGTTTTACGCATGTCGTTATCGCAAAACCGCTGCACACTTTTGCGCGACATGCATTAGGTTCGCTCAGCCCCCAAGCAGCCGATTGTCGAGCGGATAGGTCGAAAGCTTCTCGTTGCCGGTGTCGGTGATCAGGATCTGTTCCTCGATCTTGACGCCTTCGTAGCCGCCAAGCCTGCCGATGTAGCTCTCGACGCACAGCACCATGCCTGACACAAGCACGCCGTCCGGCGTGTCGTCGGTCCAGTCGCCGGCATGCGGCAATGTCGGGTATTCGTCGGCCAGGCCGACGCCGTGATAGAGCACCCCGTAGCGCGCCGGGAAGCAGTCTCCCGGCGGCACCGACGAGCCCTCGACGAGATCGCGGAAGGATATGCCCGGCCGCATCAGCTCGGTGTTGTGGGCGATCTGGTCGGCAGCGATCTGAAACAGGTCACGCTGTTCCTGCGACGGCGGCGCGTCACCGCAAAGCCAGGTGCGCGACAGGTCGGCGCAGAAGCCGTAAGGACCGATCAGGTCGGTGTCGAAGGCGACGAGATCGCCGGCCTCGATCGTCCGCGACGAACACTCCTGGAACCACGGATTGGTGCGCGGACCCGACGACAGGAGCCGGGTTTCGATCCATTCGCCGCCGCGCGCGATGTTGCCGCGATGGAGTTCGGCCCACAATTCGTTCTCGGAAATACCAGGTCTCAGCGCCTGCTCCATCTCGCCCATCGCCGCCTCGCAAGCGACGATCGCCCGGCGCATGGCAAGGATCTCGTCGGGCGATTTGATCAGCCGGGCATTTTCCATCACCGCCTCGCCATTGCCGGTCGAAATGCCGAGACGGGCGAGCTCTTCGATGCCCTCGGGATTGATATGGTCGATGGCGATACGGCGATTGCCGCCGCCATGTTCCAATACCAGCTCGGCGATGCCGGCTGCCCAGCGGCGGACTTTTTGCCCGGTCAGCTCGCCGCTGTAGAGATACGCCCACGACACCGCCGGCCGCACCTCGTCGACGACGCCGGAATGGTCGGAAAGGTGCTCACAGGAAAAATAGTCGAACAGTACCACCGGCCCATCGGTGGCGACGAAACAATGCCTGGTCGGATTGTGCGCAACCCAGAGCTGCATGTTGGTCGCATCGGTCGCGTAGCGGATGTTGACCGGATCGTAGAGCAGGGCTCCCGCATAGTCGCGGCGCTTCAGCTCGGCGCGGATGCGCTCGAGCCGGTATCGGCGCATGGCGGGCAGGTCAGGAGCGGCAATACCCGCCGCCTGCCACTCGGCTTCCGCCAGCGCACCATAGCCCAGCAGATGCTGGTTGAGTTCAGCGGCCTTCAGGCGCGATTTTTTGCGCAGCGCATCGATCGAGTCCTCCGGCTCGAACGGCATGATCTTGCGATGATGACGGGGCCGGTCAGTCGGATTCCTGTCCACCCTCGACTCCTTCGCCAGCGCCTTCCTTGGGCGCCATGGCTCCTTCCATTCTCTTCAGTCGGACGAATGCGCCGGGCCGGGCGGACTTGTCGGTGCCACGCAACAGCGGAACCATGATTTGCCGCGGTTGGCCGTCCGGCTCATAGCCGGCCGCTTTGAGCTGGTCCAAAATGACCGGCCGCGGATCGTCGTGGTCAAGCCAGACGAGTACGGCCGGCTCCCGCATCAGCGTTTCGAAATTAGGCACTTCCTGGTCAAGTGCGACCAGTTTTTCGTCGACCAGCCGCAGGTTTCCGACCCATGCACCGTCGGATATTGCGGTTTTCACCGGTCCGTCCGCGGTGAGTTGGCGATAGAGGGCGGGGTAATCCACGCGGATCATGCGCGAGAGGCCACTGGTCCCGTTTATCTGGACGTACCAGGTGGCGGGCGCGAGCAGCACGGCGATGATCGCTCCAGCCGCGATCACCAGGAGCTGCGCATTCCTGCCGCGCTGCGCCAGCCGTTCCATAGTGGCGACGATGGCCAGCGGCAACATGAACAGGACCGGCAGCAGCCAGCGGTCCTTGACAACCGTCACGCCGGTGGCCAGCACAAGTATTGCCAGCATGGCCAAGCCGAGCGCCAAGCTACGCCACAACAGAATTTCCCTGGCCGGACGTTTCGGGTGCCGCTCGGAGAAACGGAACTTCGCCACCCCGAAGGCCAGCGCGGAAACGAGCACCGGCAAGACCGCGAAATTGAAGGTCCCCATGACAAACTTGCCGGCGCCGACAAAGGCCGCCGCGATGCGCCCTTGTTGCGGGTCTATTCCGAACTTCTCGCCTCTCGACAATAAATCGGCGGGATGCATGAGGCTCCAATAGGTGGTTGGTGCCAGCACCAATATCGCGACCGCTATGCTGATTGCGAACTTTGGATCAAGAATGGCGCTGCGCAATTCGCGCAGCGACAGCGCTGCCGCAACAAGGGCCACCACGAGGAAGACATCGTTATACTTGGCAAGAATTGCCGCCGCCGTGGCCAGGCCAAACGCCGCATAGGCAATCATGCTACGCCGCTCGAGAAGATAGGCCATGGTGAGCAGGAGCAGCGAGCAGAAGCCGACGACGGCGACGGAATGCGACAAAGCGCGCTGCGATTCCCAGACGACCTGCGGGATCGTAAACAGGCCGAACATGGCCGCCGCCGCTGTCGCCTTGGTGTAGCCGAACCGCCGCATGGCGGCGAACACGCTGCAGGCGGCGAGGAACAGCACTGAGTATTTGACGAGCTTCAGCGTGAAGATACTGGTGCCGAAAACATGCGCGGCCAGCCAATTGATCCAGGTGTAGAGAGGTGGTTGCGAGCCGCCATATCCAGCCCAGAGATACGGTACATAGATCAGCTGCTCCGCATCGTCGATGCCGACGCCGGTTCCCGCCCAAGAGCTCAACAGGGACAGTATGATGGTCTGCAAGGCAAAATAAGCCGCGACCATGACGATCGCCGCCGGGAAGGGGCCGATCCGTCCCTCGGCCAGCCACTCGGCCCATTTCATGTCGTACTTCAAGGAAGTCTCATCGCCCCTGCCGGCACAGTTGCCGGCTGGGCTAGCATGAAGAGCGTGCTCCGCACAATGCGACCGGCTGGCTGCACCTACGTTCGCATCTTTTCGCCACTCGGGTCGAAGGGCGGCTCGACGTTGATGCGCGCCGACCGCCGGTGTCCAAGGATCTCGATCTCGAACAGCCCGCCGCTCTCGTTTTCGGCAAGCACTGCCGGTACGTAGCCTTGCGCCATCGACTTCTCGACATAATGCGCATAGCCGCCGGAGGTGACCCAGCCGACCACGCGCCAGTTGCCGTCGACAATACCGCGCACGGCAGACGCGCCTTCAGCGGCGTTCGAGCCGCGCACTTCCTTGCCGCCCGCGTCGAAGCGCGGCGCGCCATAGCCATGCGGCTTTTCTACCGTGCCGAAATCCTTGTCGCCGACCTTGGCCCAGATCGGCTCGTCGCCCATGACGTCGGCATCCGCAGCATCGACGATAAAGGAAACGCGGCGCAGCTTCGGCCCTGCCGCCTGTTCCTTGGCCGCTGCCTCGCGGCCGATGAAATCGTTCTTCTCCAGCTTGATAAAGCGGTCCATCGAACCTTCGAACGGTCCGTAGATCGGACGTAGCTCGCGGAACCAGGTCGGAAAGTTCTTTTCAAGCCGCATCGAGAGCAGGGCGCGCATGCCGAAATCAACAAGTCCGAACTCTTCGCCGGCCTCCTTGATCGCCTTGTAGACCAGACGCTGATAGGCCGGAGCCATCCAGATCTCATAGCCGAGATCGCCGGTGTAGGTGATGCGGTTGACCATGCAGGGCGCGGCGCCGACCGCCATCTCGCGGAAATCCATGAAGCGGAAGGCCTTGGTCGAGATGTCGACGTCGACCAGTTTCTGCAGCAGGTCGCGCGATTTCGGCCCGGCGATGGAGAGGCCAACCAGCGTCTGGTCGAAGCGGTGGATGCGCACCTCCGACGCCCTTGGACCGTCCTTCGGCAGATGCTTCTCGAACCAGCGCATGTGATATTTTTGCGCGGCCGAAGAACCCCAGATCATGAAGCGTTCTTCGCCCGCCTTGGCGATGGTGAAGTCGCCGATCAGCCTGCCGAACTCGTTCAGCATTGGCGTCAGCACGATGCGGCCGGTCTTCGGCATGCGGTTGGTCATCAGCCGGTTGAGGAAATCCTCGGCCCCAGGTCCGGAGACTTCGTATTTGGCGAAGTTGGCGATCTCGGTGACGCCGACCCTCTCGCGGGTGGCGCGCACTTCCTCGCCGATCGCGCCGAAATCATTCGAACGGTGGAAGGACACGACGTCCTTCGGCTCCGAGCCTTTCGGCGCGAACCAGAGCGGGGTTTCGAGACCCCAGCTGTCGCCCATGACGGCGTTGTTGGCGAGCATGGTGTCGTAAAGCGGGGTCGTCTGCGCCGGTCTTGCCGCCGGCAATTCCTCGTTGGGAAAGCGGATGGAGAAACGGCGCGAATAATTTTCGCGCACCTTTGCGTTGGTATAGCGCAGCGTTGCCCATTCGCCGAAGCGCGCAACGTCCATGCCCCAGACGTCGAAGCCGGGGTCGCCATGGACCATCCAATTCGACAGCGCCAGGCCGACGCCGCCGCCCTGGCTGAAGCCGGCCATGACGGCGCAGGCGCACCAGAAATTGGTCAGGCCCTGCACGGGGCCAACCAGCGGGTTGCCGTCGAGCGCGAAGGTGAAGGGGCCGTTGATGATCTGCTTGATGCCGGCTTTCTCGATGCCGGGAAAATGCTTGAAGCCGATCTCGAGCGACGGCGCGATGCGGTCGATGTCGGGCTGCAGCAACTCGTGGCCGAAATCCCAAGGCGTGTTGACCGGCGACCACGGCTTGCAGGCCTTTTCATAGGTGCCGAGCAGGATGCCGTTGCGTTCCTGGCGGGTATAGATCTCGCCCTTGAAGTCGAGCACGCCGATCATCTCGCGCCCGGTCGACTTGTTGAATTCCTCGACCTCCGGCATCGGCTCGGTCAGGAGATACATGTGCTCCATCGCCAGCACCGGCAGCTCGACGCCGACCATGCGACCGATCTCGCGCGCCCAAAGGCCGCCGCAGTTGACGACATGCTCGGCTTTGATCGTGCCTTGCTCGGTGACGACGTTCCAGGTGCCGTCGACCTCCTGCGTCAGTTCGACGACGCGGTTGCGCAGCACGATCTCGGCGCCGAGCTTCCGGGCGGCTTTGGCATAGGCGTGGGTGGTGCCGGAAGGGTCGAGGTGGCCCTCGACTGGATCCCACATAGCGCCGACGAAATTCGTCTCGTCCATCAGCGGGAACATCGCCTTGGCTTCGGACGGCGTGATCAGTTCGGTGTCCATGCCGAGATAGCGGCCCTTGGCGTGGGCGAGGCGAAGGAAGTCCATGCGCTCGGGCGTGTCGGCCATCATGACGCCGCCGGTCAGGTGCAGCGAGCAGGATTGGCCGGAAATCTCCTCGATCTCCTTGTAGAGCTGCACCGTATAGGCCTGCAGCTTGGCGACGTTGGGATCGCCGTTCAGCGTATGGAAGCCGCCCGCCGCATGCCAGGACGAGCCGGAGGTGAGCTCCGAACGCTCGATCAGCATGATGTCGGTCCAGCCGGCCTTGGCCAGATGATAGAGCACCGAGCAGCCAACGACGCCGCCGCCGATAACAACCGCTTTTGCATGAGATTTCATGAAGATAGTTCCGTTTTTGAAGAGGTTGAATCGAGTGAGCGGGGCGCGAAAACAAAGCGGAGATCGAATACAGCGATGTTTTCGGCCAGCCTGCCATCAAGCGCGGCAAGAATGGTTTCCCAGACGGAAGTACGATGTTTCAGGACGTCATGGCTCCAAAGACGCAGGATCGAGTAGCCTTGGGCGCGCATGAAATCATCGCGGCGGCGGTCATATGAACTGCCGGCGTGCTGTTGTCCGTCGGCTTCAACAACAAGCCATTTTTCGCGGCAGACAAAGTCTGCAAAAAAGGCGCCGATGGAGAACTGACGCGTAAAGCGATAGCCGCCAAGCTTGCGCGCCTTTAGTTCAGGCCAAAGCAGTGCTTCGGCCTGATTGCCTGCTTGCCGCAGGCTACGCGCTCGCTGGGTTGTGCCTGTTTTGCGGCGGCTGCGCGTTTCATGAACGGCTTCCCCCACTCCGTCGCCGCTTCGCGGCGCCACCTCTCCCCTCTCCGGGGGGAAAGGAAGGGCGCCAACTGGAATCGTTGCGCGCCTTTCCTCACCCCCGTCGATGGGGGTATTGGTGTCGCGGCACGCTCGACGGAGTGGGGGTCGACTACTCATCAGATGATCAGAAATCGGTCGGGGCGCCGCCTTCGGCCCGGCGCTTGTCGACGAAAGCATTGAGCTCCTCGCGGATCGCCGGGTCCATATAAGGCTCTTCATAGGAGGCCAGCCGCTCCTTCCAGACGCGATTGGCTTTTTCGAGCGCCGTCGGCGACCCGGCCTCCGCCCAACTCTCGAAATTGCGCCAGTCCGAAATGATAGGCGCATAGAAGGCGGTCTTGTAGCGGTCCTGCGTGTGCTGGGTGCCGAAGAAATGGCCGCCGGGGCCGACCGACTGGATGGCGTCGAAACCGAGCGCCTCGTCGGAAAGATCGAGCGGCGTCAGGAACTCGGCGACCATCTGCAACAGGTCTATATCGAGGATGGTCTTTTCGTAGGAGCAGCGCAGGCCGCCTTCGAGCCAGCCGGCGGCATGCATCATCAGATTGCCGCCGCCCTGGATGGCACCCCACAGCGAGAACACGCTTTCATAGGCAGCTTGCGCGTCGACCGTGTTGGCGGCGCAGGTGTTGGAGGTGCGGTAGGGGATGTTGTAGCGGCGGGCGAGCTGCCCGCCGACCAGCTGCGCCTTCATATATTCCGGCGTGCCGAAGGCCGGCGCGCCGGACTTCATGTCGACATTCGAGGTGAAGCCGCCGTAGCCGACAGGCGCGCCCTTGCGCACCATCTGCGCGAAAGCGATGCCGGACAGCGCCTCGGCATTCTGTTGCACCAGCGCGCCGGCAATCGTCACCGGCGCCATGGCGCCCGACAGGGTGAACGGCGTCACGATGACCACCTGGCCCTTGCTCGACATCTGGATGATGCCTTCCATCATCGGTACGTCGAGCTTGAGCGGCGAATTGGTGTTGATGATGGTGAATACCGACGGCTCTGCAAGCAACTGATCGTGACTGATGCCACGTGCGATCCTGGTGATCTCGATGCCGTCGACGTTGCGCTCCTTGCCGAGCGAATAGATGTGGAACATCTTGTCGGTCAGCGTGGCGAGGTCACGGATGCATTCGAGGTGGCGCACGGACGGATGGATGTCGATCGGCTCCACCGGATAACCGCCCGTGCAATTCAATATGTTGTGCATCTGCGCAAGCTTGAGAAAGTTGCGATAGTCCTGCTGGTTGCCCGGCCGGCGGCCGCGGTCGACGTCGGAGCAATTGGGTGCCGACGCCATCATCGAGATGATCAGATTATCGCCACCGAAGCGCACATTGTGCGCCGGGTTGCGGGCGTGGATGGTGAATTCCGGCGGGCAGTGCGCAACCAGTTCCAGGATCATGTCGCTGTCGAAGCGCACCCGCTCGCTGCCTTCGCGGACATCGGCGCCATGCGCCTTCATGATGCGCCGCGCTTCGTCATGCAGCACGTCGACGCCGATTTCCCGCAGCACACGCAGAGAGGCGAGGTGGATGGATTCCAGCTCGTCGTCGGAAACCAGCCGGGTCGGCGTCAGCGGGTTCTTCAATTGGCGAAACGGCGGCTGCTCGAACGCCGCCGATCCGCCGGCACGCTTCCCCGCGCGGCCGCCGCGACGGGCGCGGTCGTTTGCCAGTGCCGGTTCGGCGGGCTGAAGGGCGGCGGTCATGATAGTCCTCGTACGCTGCGGCAATGCGGCGGCATAATGGACTGCCGGCCGTGCGGCCATTGCGGAGGCGGCGACCACTAGGACGAGGGAAGCGACATGCCGTGGGGCAGCCGGCGGGATCGTCAGCCTCTTGATCGCGTTCCGGCTGGCGCAAGCGGTTTTCATTGCCGGTGCTTACTGCGACGGAACCGAAACGCTAATCCTGCATCATGGACCGGGCGGAACAGAACAGCGGCGAGACAGTGCAATGGGCGGCGATCACCGGCGTGATCGCCACCGTCTCGGTGTTCGCCATTGCGCAAGGGCTGAGCTATCCGCTGTTGAGCTTCATCCTGCAGCGCCAGGGCGTCTCGCCGGCCATGATCGGCCTGTCGGCGGCAATGACGCCGATCGGCTTCATCGTCTCCTCGCCGTTGGTTCCAGCGCTGGCGCGCCGTTTCGGGGCCGGGCGCACCGCGCTTACTTGCGCGGCACTTTCCGCGCTGGTGCTGGCGCTGATCGGCTGGACGCAAAATGTCTATCTGTGGTTTCCGCTGCGCTTTTTGATCGGTGGGGTCACCAACCCGCTCTACGTGCTGAGCGAAGTCTGGGTGATCGCACTGGCGCCGCCAGCACGCCGCGGCCGCGTCATGGGCATCTATTCGACGATCATTTCGGCGGGCTTTGCGGCGGGGCCGCTGTGCCTGCTTGCGGTCGGCACCGTGGGATGGCCGCCGTTTCTGGTCGGCATCGGCGCATTCCTGTTTTGCGGCGCCTGCCTTGCCTCTGTGCTGGCACGGCTGCCGAGGGTCGACGAGAGCGGGCACCGGGTTTCGGTACTGGGATTCGTGCCGGAGGCGTGGCTGCTGTTGGCTGCGGTCGTCGTGGCCGCCGGTTTCGAACAGGCAGTACTCGCCTTGCTGCCGGTCTACGGAACGCATTACGGCATCGCCGAAGCGCGCATGTCGGCGCTGCTGTCGGTGATGATCGCCGGCAACATCGCCATGCAGGTGCCGCTCGGCCTGTTGGCGGAACGGCTGACGGCGCGGCTGGTGCGGTTCATCTGTGTATCGGTGACTGTGCTTGGATGCGTGCTGCTGCCGGTTCTCATCGAGACGCCATTGATATGGCCATGCGTCTTCATCTGGGGCGCGGTTTCCTACGGCATTTACACGATGTCTATCATCGAACTCGGCGAGCGGTTCACCGGCTCGGCACTGGTCGCCGGCAACGCCGCCTTCTCTTTGATGTGGGGCGTCGGCGGCATCGCCGTGCCGCCGCTGGCGGGCGGCGCCATGGATGTTGTTGGCGCAGGCGGCCTGCCGCTCACGCTTGGCGCAATTTGCCTGGCGCTGGCGATTGTAACGGTCATCCGAAGGCGGATGGTGTGAATGCCTGAAGTCGCCGTTCTGACGCAAATGACTTGAATATAAGCGGCCCCATGTCGATCTTGGCGATGCCGACGCCCGACTCAACCGGAGACCTCATGACCAAATTGAACAGCCAGGCCCAACCGGATCCGGCGGCCGAAGATCCCTTCCTCTGGCTGGAGGACAGGACTGATCAGCGAGCGCTCGACTGGGTTCATCGCCAGAATGAAATCACTGTCGCCGAATTGCAGGGTGACCCGTCCTACCAGGCAACGTTCCAGACCGCGCTCGACCTGATGACGGCCGAGGATAACATCGCCGTCGGGGCCGCTATCAACGGCCATGTCTATAATTTCTGGCAGGACCGCACGAACGTACTCGGCCTCTGGCGGCGCACCACCGTCGCGTCCTACAAGACCGACAAGCCGGATTGGCAGACGATCATTGACTTCGACAGTCTGGCGGCGGAAGAGGGGGTGAAATGGGTGTTCAGCGGCGCCAGCCGGCTTTACCCCGATTTCAGCCGCTGCCTGCTCAGCCTGTCGCCGGATGGCGGCGATGCCAGCGAGATGCGCGAATTCGATATCGAAAGCAGGTCCTTCGTCGAGGGTGGCTTTCGTGCTCCCGCCTCGAAATCGAACTTCAGCTGGCTGGACGAGGACACGGTCATCGTTTCCGCCGCCTTCGAGGAGGACGACAAGACCCAGTCCGGCTATCCGCGCGTGGTCAAGCTCTGGCGGCGCGGCACGCCACTGGAAGCGGCGATGCCGATCTTCGAGGCGCTGAAGCAGGATCTCGCCGCCGGCGGATCCGTCGAATTCGACGGTGACAGGCGCCACGTCTTCCTGGCCCGGACGCTCGACTTCTTCGCCTCGCACAGTTTCCTGCGGCTGCCTTCTGGCGAGAACCGGCGCATCCCGTTGCCGGACGACGTCACCGATACGGCGCTGTTCAAGGGCCAGCTTGTCTTCGGCGTGCGTACCCCGTGGACGGCGCCGGACGGCACGCTGTGCAAGCCCGACGGGCTCTATTCACTCGATTTCGAGCGCTGGATCGAAACCGGTCTGTTCGGATCCATCGATATCGTGCTCGAGCCGGCGCACCGTGTCTCGATCGCCGGCATCGCCCGCACGCAGGCCCGGCTGTTCATCAATTTGATGGACAATGTGCGCGGCAAGGTCATCGCCGGCGAGCGCAGCGACAGCGGCTGGGAGTTCAAGCCCGTTGCATTGCCCGAAAACGGCAATGTCGGCATCAGCCATGCCGAGCATTTCGGTTCCAGCGTCTCCTTCTCCTTCACCGATTTCCTGACGCCGAGCTCGATCATCTGGTCGGACGACAATGCCGCGGCGCTGGCAACGGTGAAGTCGCAGCCGGCGCGCTTCGATGCGTCGTCCCTGGTCTCCGAACAGTTCGAGGCGCGCTCGAAGGACGGCACGATGATCCCGTACTTCGTCGTCAGGCGGCGCGACCAGGACGGGCCGGTGCCGACATTGCTTTACGGCTATGGCGGCTTCGAAGTGCCGCTGCTGCCCGGCTATGCCGGCGTGCGCGGCAGGCTGTGGCTGGAAAAGGGCAATGCCTATGTGCAGGCCAACATCCGCGGTGGTGGCGAGTTCGGCCCGAACTGGCATCAGGCCGCGCTCAAGGCCAATCGCCAGAATGCATTCGACGATTTCGCCGCGGTGGCGCAAGATCTGGTCAAACGCGGCATCGCCACACCGGCCACGCTGGGCATCCAAGGCGGTTCGAACGGGGGCTTGCTGACTGGCGTCTCGCTGACGCAGCGCCCGGAATTGTTCGGCGCGGTGATCATCGACGTGCCGCTGCTCGACATGCTGCGTTACACCGAGCTGCCGCCCGGCGCGTCATGGATGGCCGAGTATGGCGATCCGGCGAAGCCGGAAGAGGCAGCCTGGCTCGCCTCCTATTCGCCCTACCAGCATGTAGACACGGATGCAGCCTATCCGCCGGTACTGCTGACGACCTCGACTGCCGACGACCGCGTCCATCCCGGCCATGCCCGCAAGATGGCGGCGCGGCTGCAGGCGGCGGGCCATGGCAAGACGCTGTTCCTCGAAGAGACCGAGGGCGGGCATGGCGGGCGCGGCGATCGGCGGCCGCAGGCCGCACAGGCGGCGATGAAGTACGTCTTCCTGCAGCGGGCCCTGACTGGCACCAATTGACCGACATCGCTTGACCGGTACGGCTTGAACTGAGGGCTGGAGGCAGCCTAAGGTACATGCATGGCTCGGCTGGCGAAATCGGGGTGCGCATTTGGGGTGGCGGTGACGCCGTCGCCGCGCACGCTTCGCGCCGAGCTGTTGCGGCTGTGCGCCCGTATCGGCTATTCGCCGCCCGCTGTCCTCTAACGAATCCGCCCCGGCGCGAAAGCTGCCGGATTGGTTCAAGAGGAAAGACCAGACATGACCTACCAGAATTATTCGCTGAAGCAGCTTCAGCAGATCGATGCCGCGCATCACCTTCATCCGTTCACCGACCACAAGGAGATGCGCGAGACCGGCTCGCGCATCATCACTCACGCCAACGGGCCGTTCATCTACGATTCCGAAGGGACGGAAATCCTCGACGGCATGGCCGGGCTATGGTGCGTCAATGTCGGCTACGGCCGCGACGAGCTTGCCGACGCCGCCTACGCCCAGATGAAGGAATTGCCCTACTACAACTCCTTCTTCAAATGCTCGACGCCGACGCCGGTTCTGCTGTCGAAAAAGCTGGCGGAGATCGCGCCGAAGCATATCAACCAGATGTTCTATGGCTCATCCGGTTCGGAGGCCAACGACACGGCGCTGCGCCTCGTCCGCCACTATTGGGTGCTGGAAGGCAGGCCCGAGAAGAACCGCATCATCTCGCGCAAGATGGGCTACCACGGCTCGACCATAGCCGGTGCCTCGCTCGGCGGCATGGATTTGATGCACAAGCAGCTCGGCGGCGCCGTGCCCAACATCGTCCATGTGATGATGCCCTATGCCTATGAGCTGGCACTGCCTGGCGAAAGCGACCATGATTTCGGCCTGCGCGCGGCAAAAGCGGTCGAGGACGCGATCCTCGAAGCTGGCGCCGACAAGGTCGCCGCCTTCATCGGCGAGCCGGTGATGGGGGCAGGCGGGGTGAAGATCCCGCCGATGAGCTATTGGCCGGAACTGCAGCGCATTTGCCGCAAATACGATGTACTGCTGATGCTGGACGAGGTTATCACCGGCTATGGCCGCACCGGCGAATGGTTCGCCGCACAAGCCTTCGACGTCGAGCCCGACACCATCACCACGGCCAAGGCGCTGACCTCCGGCTATCAGCCGCTGTCGGCGCTGCTTGTCGGCGACCGCATCGCGGCGACGCTGGTCGAAAAGGGCGGCGAATTCTATCACGGCTACACCTATGCCGGGCATCCGGTGGCCTGCGCGGTGGCGCTGAAGAACCTCGAGATCATCGAGCGCGAGGGCCTGATCGAGCGCGTCAGGAACGACACCGGGCCTTACTTCGCCAAGGCGCTGCAGGAACGTTTCGGTGGGCATGATCTGGTTGGCGAGGTGCGCTCGTTCGGGCTGATGGGGGCGATCGAGATCGTCAAGGACAAGGTGACCAAGGAGCGCTTCCTGCCGGCCGGCAGCGCGGCGGTGATGGTTCGCGACCACGCCCTTGCCCAAGGCATGATGCTGCGCGCCACCGGCGACACGATGATCCTGTCGCCGCCGCTGATCTGGACGCGCGAGACGATCGACATGGCCTGCGACCGCATCGCCAGGGCGCTCGACCTGGCCGAAGCAGATTTGCGCAAGCGGTAAGATGGAACGATCGCCGGGCGTCCGGTAATCGGGCGCCCGGAGTTTGAATGCCGCTTTATGGCGAAGAGTTCGCCAGGCGAGGCTGTTGGCAGTATCGACGACCACGCGTGATCACTGGCCCGCCTTGACACCGATGACGTGCCCCTTCGCGTCAGTGACCAACATCCCTTTCGATTGGTCCAAGATCACAACAATGTTGCCGAAAGGATCGCGGACACGGGCGCACCGCCCGACCGCGATCTCGAATGGCGGTTGCACAGCCTCACCGCCGGCGGCCAAGAATTCCTCAAACGCGTCGTCCACGTTATCGACCAGGATGTCGGTCTCGGGACCGATATGAAGATGGACAACCAGCTCCGCATCGGTTTCAGGCAGCGCAAAGCCGGCGGCTTCATCGTCCCGCCAAACGAGCGCATGACCGAGACGATCCCCATAGAACGATACGGCTGCATCGAGGTCGCTCACGCGCAGTAGATGATTATCGAGCTTGCGGAATAATGGTCTTTTTCGAGGCTCGTGCGCCATTGCGGGACCTCAATATGTGAAGAGATTCGTGCGGCCGTATAGCCTCTAATGAAATAGTCTTCGCGACTATGTCTGCAACTGGGTTGCCTTCAAGCTTTCGAGCCCGCTCGGTGGAAATGGTAGCGAGCCGAAATTCATGTGGGGGTCGTGAGCGGAAATTCAAACTGAGACAGCACCGAAGGGCCGCATCAGCGACGCGGCAATCGGAATATAGCTCCGACGACATGGCGAAAACGCAAAAACCGCGCTCCATCGGAACGCGGCTTTGCCAGATACGCATGGTGCTTCGCCAACAATACACTTGCGAAACTTACGGCGAAAGTTACGGGCTCCGGTACGCGAGACCTGATCCGGAGCGCCGGGCGGATGTCCGCCTCGCAATCCGTTTTAAACGCACATCGTTACTGCAGGGTTAGCAAGAACTTAAGCAAACCTAAATTTGCCGACTTTCCGCTTTGGGCAGATCGAAAACTATGAAATTTGACCTTACGCAGGGTCACCGCGCAGGAAATTGATGATGCCGGAAAAATCCGCGCCGGCATTGCCTTGTGCGTTGAACAGCGCATAAAGCTGGGCTGCCTCGGCGCCGAGCGGCGTTGCCGCACCGACGCTCTGTGCGGCCTCCTGCGACAGTTTCAGGTCCTTCAGCATCAGTGCCGCTGCAAACCCGGGCTTATAGCCATTGTTGGCGGGCGATGTCGGCACAGGGCCGGGCACCGGGCAGTAAGTGGTCAGCGACCAGCACTGGCCGGACGAGGTCGAGGCGACGTCGAACAGCGCCTGGTGCGACAGGCCGAGCTTTTCCGCCAGCACGAAGGCCTCGGCAACGCCGATCATCGAAATGCCCAAAATCATGTTGTTGCAGATCTTCGCCGCCTGCCCGGCGCCGTCGTCGCCGCAATGAACGATGCGGCCGGCCATTGGCTTGAGGATCGGTTCGGCCTTGGCGAAGGCGTCCTTCGAACCGCCGGCCATGAAGGTCAGCGTGCCGGCCGCCGCACCGCCCGTCCCGCCGGAGACCGGCGCGTCGATCGTCAGCAATCCGTGCTTGGCCGCGGTGGCATGGGCCTTTCGCGCCGACTCGACGTCGATGGTCGAGGAATCGATGAACAACGCGCCTTTTTTCGCCTTGGCCGCGATGTCTGCGTAAACCGACAGCACATGCTTGCCGGCCGGCAGCATGGTGATGACCGCATCGGCATCCTTTACCGCCGCAACGGCATTGGCCATGATGACGACGCCGTGCTCCCTGGCGATGACGAGGTTTTCCGGCACCAGGTCGAAGCCGTGCACGGCATACCCGGCCTTGACCAGGTTGGCGGCCATCGGATTTCCCATATTGCCGAGGCCGATGAAGGCGATGGTGGTCATAATGGCACTCCGCGGTTTGGGTAAGGCAGGCAGTAGGCAGTAGGCAGTAGGCAGTAGGCAGTAGGCAGTAGGCACTAGGCGACCTATTCGGGCGCAAGTTTGCTAATAAGTTGGCGAAGCATTTTTCCGATGCCCTCGGTCGCTAACAGTACGTGATAAGCTTGGTCATGCGTGGCAAGGCCAATGCGTTCAGCGATCTGAAGGTGTGTCTCGAACTCCTTCAACGATCCTTGGGCTATCCTGAGAAATTGCTGATAGGAGCCTCTGTTGTCTCGACCATAACCTTCCGCGATGTTTGCAGGAATAGAGGTTGCTGAGCGGCGAATTTGGCTGGTCAACCCATACAATTCTTCTTTTGGCCATGCCTTGGTCAAGGAGTAGGTGGTGACGGCCAGATCCATCGCCTGCTGCCATACGATAAGATCCTTGTACGAATTGATCTTGCCGGTCATCTTCCTGCCTACTGCCTACTGCCTACTGCCTACTGCCTACTGCCTACTGCCTACTGCCTTACCGTCCGATCAGCGCGCGAGCGATGATGACGCGCATGATCTCGTTGGTGCCTTCGAGGATCTGGTGGACGCGCAGGTCCCGTACCAGCTTCTCGATGCCGTAATCGTGCAGATAGCCATAGCCGCCATGCAGCTGCAGGGCGTCATTGGCGACGTTGAAGCCGGTGTCGGTGACGAAGCGCTTGGCCATCGCCGACCATTTTCCGGCATCCGGCGCCTTGCGGTCGAGCTTCGAGGCGGCGGTGTAGAGGAAAATGCGTGCTGCCTGCAATTCGGTCTCCATGTCGGCGAGCTTGAACTGCAGCGCCTGGAACTGGTTGATCTTCGAGCCGAAGGCCTTGCGCTCGGCGGTGTAGGCGAGAGCCTTGTCGAGTGCCGATTGCGCGCCGCCGAGCGAACAGGCGGCGATGTTCAAGCGGCCGCCGTCGAGCCCGGCCATGGCGATGCCGAAGCCGGCGCCTTCTGCCGACAAAAGGTTTTCCGCCGGCACCTTGCAGTCCTCGAAGACGACCTGGCGGGTCGACTGCATGTGCCAGCCCATCTTGTGTTCGTTGGCGCCGAAGGAAAGGCCGGGCGCATCGTTCGACACGACGAAGGTGGAAATGCCTTTCGGCCCGTCGGCGCCGGTGCGCGCCATGACGACATAGAGGTCGCTGTCGCCGGCACCGGAGATGAACTGCTTGGCGCCGTTCAGCACATAGTCACTGCCGCTTTTGACCGCGCGCGTCTTCAGCGCCGCCGCATCCGAGCCCGAGCCCGGCTCGGTCAGGCAGTAGCTTGCCAGCCATTCCATCGAGGTCAGTTTGGGCAGGAAGCGCCGGCGCTGCTCGTCGCTGCCGAAGCGGTCGATCATCGATGCTGCCATGTTGTGGATCGAGATGAAGGCGGAAAACGCCGGATCGGCACGCGAAAGCGCCTCGAAGATCAGCACGGCGTCGAGCCGGCCGAGCCCCGAGCCGCCGACATCGTCGCGGACATAGATGCCGCCAAGGCCGAGCGGGCCGGTCTCGCGGATCACGTCGGCGGGGAAATATTTGTTGCGATCCCAGTCGAGTGCGTTCGGCGCCACACGATCGGCGGCGAAGGCCTCGGCCATCTCTTGGATGGCGCGCTGGTCCTCGTTGAGTTCGAACTGGCTGGTGCCCGCATCGACAGCGGCGTCCATGGCGTGCTCCCTGATGTTTCCGGCCTGCTGGCCTGTCGTTTTTGGCTTTGCGCGCCGTCCAATCTAGACCAATGATGCCGCCGCGCAACCCGACCGTCTGCGCAGCCGCTGTGTGCGAATGCGCTTTGGAGCAAAGTGTGACGACAAATTTCGACGAACTGCTTGGACGCTTCCATGCCTATCTCCAGACGTTCGATGATGCGCTGGTGCGCGACGCCGTGGCCCGAATCGGCTGGGACATGCCAAGCCGGCCGCTCGAACCGCATGCACTGCCTTGTCTCGTCCTGCTCGACCGTATCGTCGAACTCGCTCCCGCTGCGGCCAAGCCGCTGGCGCGGCTGGTTGCGCAGCGTCGCGGCGATCTGCGCTGGGGCCAGACCTATGGCGAAGCGGATTTCGGCAAGATTTTTATCGACAATTACGGCTGGCTGGAGGTATTCGGCACGCGCGGTCATTTCGTCAATGAAGAGGTCGCGGCCGGCCTGCTGATCCTTGGGCCCGACATTGTCTACCCCGATCACCATCATGTCGCGGAGGAGATCTATATCCCGCTGACCGGCGGCGCCGAATGGCGCATGGGCGATGGCGGTTTTCGCCTTCGAGCGGCGGGCGAGGTGATACACCATGCCTCTGACGTCAGCCATGCCATGCGCACCGGCAAGGAGCCGCTGCTGGCGCTCTATCTCTGGCGCGGCGGCCCGCTGGCAGCCAAGTCGACGATCACCGGAACCGTTGCGCAGGGCAGGGGCTGATATGGCCAAGGCAATCATGCTGCAGGGCACGGGTTCGGATGTCGGCAAGACGGTGCTCGTCGCCGGTCTTTGCCGCGCGGCGAAGAACCGCGGCTTGAAAGTGCGGCCGTTCAAGCCGCAGAACATGTCGAACAATGCCGCCGTCGCCGATATTCCCGGCGATTCAAGCGGCGGTGAGATCGGCCGCGCGCAATGGCTGCAGGCGATCGCCTGCGGCGTGCCGCCGACCATCCACATGAATCCGGTGCTGCTCAAGCCGCAGACCGATGTCGGCGCTCAAGTTGTCGTGCAGGGCAAGGTGTTCGGCGAGGCGCGGGCGCGCGACTACCAGGCGCTGAAGGGCCGGTTGATGGATGCGGTGCTGGACTCCTGGGCGAAGGTCGGCGAGGGCGCCGATCTGGTCATTGTCGAGGGCGCCGGCTCGCCGGCCGAGATCAATCTCAGGAGCCGAGACATTGCCAATATGGGCTTTGCGACGCGCGCCGGCGTGCCGGTGATCCTGGTCGGCGATATCGATCGCGGCGGTGTCATCGCCTCGGTCGCTGGCACCCATCTGATCCTGCCGGAGGAGGACCGGCGTATGATCGTCGGCTACCTCATCAACAAGTTCCGTGGCGATGTCTCGCTGTTCGATGACGGCATCGAGGCGATCGAAAAATTCACTGGCTGGCGCTGTTTTGGCATCGTGCCGTGGCTGAAGGCGGCGGCGCGGCTGCCGTCGGAGGATTCCGTCGTGCTCGAACGGCTGGCGTCCGGCCAGAGGCGCGCGCTGAAGATCGCCGTGCCGGTGCTCTCGCGCATCGCCAATTTCGACGACCTCGACCCGCTCAAGGCCGAACCGCAGGTCGAGGTGGTGTTCGTGCCGCCTGGCCAACGCCTGCCGCAGGATGCAGGGCTGGTGGTCATTCCCGGCTCGAAGTCGACGATCGGCGATCTCGTGAAATTCCGCGAGAATGGCTGGGACCGCGACCTTGCCGCGCACAGGAAACGCGGTGGCCACATCGTCGGCATTTGCGGCGGCTTCCAGATGCTCGGCCATAGCGTGCGCGATCCAGACGGCATCGAGGGCAGCGTTACCGAGACGCAAGGCCTCGGCCTGCTCAACGTCGAAACGGTGATGGAGCCGGAAAAGACAGTGCGCAATGTCAGCGCGCGCTCGGTGCCGTTCGATCTGCCGCTCGAGGGCTATGAAATCCATCTCGGCCGCACCACCGGTCCGGACACGCTGCGGCCGTCCGCCGTTATCAACGGCGTCGATGACGGCGCCATCTCCGCCGACGGCAAGGTGTCAGGCACCTACATGCACGGGCTGTTTTCCGCCGACGCCTTCCGGGCGAAATTCCTCGAAAGCCTCGGCGTCAAGGGCGGCGGCATCGACTACCGCGCCGAGGTCGAACGGGCACTGGACGAGATCGCAGCCGAACTGGAAACCCACCTCGACTGCGACGCGATTTTCGGGCTGGCGCGTTAGCTGGCGGCTTCGTCAGCCTTCGGCCAGTAGGTGCCGAACGACCAGACATTGCCTTCCGGATCGCGGCAGATGAATTCGCGGCTGCCATAGTCGCGGTCGGTGAGTTCTTCCAGAATCTCGGCGCCGGCGGTTTTTGCCCGCGCGTATGCCGCGTCGGCGTCAGCGACCGCGACATAGATCGACTTGCCGCCGCCCGAGCCGGGCGCGCCGACCATCTTTCCATAGGCATCGTCGCGGGCCGTGCCGAGCATGATGATCGAGGAGCCGAATGCGAGTTCGGCATGGTGCACCACGTCGCCTTCGCCATAGCGGGTGCGGACGCTGAAGCCGAAGGCCTCGCACAACCAGTCGATCATTTTGCCGGCATTTCTGTAGCGCAGCGCCGGGTAAAGCCGCGGTGCTTCGGTGGTGTTCGGCATGGCAGATCTCCTTCAACAGGTTGGTCGATCAACCCAGTCTGGGCGAAGGCCGGTCGCGCGTCTTGAAGAAATGTTACCTCACGGCGACAGTCGTCGGCGTGACGCCTGCGAGGTCGCGAAACTCTCGCACCAGATGAGCCTGGTCGGCATAGCCGCAGTCGGCGGCAATGTCGGCCCAATCGCTGCTGGTCTGTCTCGACAGCCCAAGCGCGTGGTTGAAGCGGACGATGCGCGAGAGCGTCTTGGGTCCAACGCCGATCGCGTCCGAAAATTTTCCGGCGAGATGCTTGCGGCTCCAGCCAAGCTTTTCGGCCAGCGTCGAGATGCGGGTCCGACCACTCGTCGAGACGATCGTCTCATAGGCCCAGACAATTTCGGCTTGAGTGCCGTCTGTGGTTGCCAACCGGTCGGCGACGAAGGCCTCGGCGATGGCAAAGCGTGAGCTCCAATCCGGCGCATTGCCAAGCCTTTCGCGCAGCGCGACGCCTCCAACGCCGAGCACGTCATCCAGGCCGACCATGCGGTCGGTCAGTTCGCTCATCGGCCGGCCGAAGAAGCGACGAGCGCCAAGCGGGGTGAAATTGATCTGCACACAACAGGCGCCGCCGAAGGATTCGATCACCACCGGCCCGGCGTAGAGGCCGGCGGCAAAACTGGCGAAGCGGTCATTGTCGCCGGGGTCCCTGCCGAGCCCGATGGCAAAGGGTTCGGCAAAGCTGATGACCAGCGGCACGGTCAGCGAGGCATATTCGATGGCGCGGAAATGGCCTGGCATGGTTTCGCGAAAGCCGCATATGTCGGTGACGGCGCCCTGAAGCCGATGACTGGGCGCGCGCCGCACCATCTCGAACCGATCGAGCCCTGGGCCGTCGTGGCGGCTGCCGTCTTCGCTGGCGGGCATGTGCTTTCCCTCGTCCAGGAATTCTAACAGACCATCCTGCAGAATCAAAAGCGCCCGGTGTGGGGGGGGGCGCTCCGAGTTGCCTGAGATTCTGAATTGTCTGGACGTGTTTAAGCGCCGCGCATCAGGCAGCCGGCGGCCAGCACGATGTAGGCGATGACGACAATCCACGCGGCATTCAAAGGGATGAACGCAAGAACGCCAAGCGCGGCGAGAACGCCGATGATGGCGATGACAAGGGATATGATGAAAATAAGCTGGGTAGGCGCACTGAGATTCATGTTCGGTCCCTCCTCAACATGATTCGTACAACGGCATACTATCAGTCGCGCGGTCACACACCAATGAGCGCAGCGGGCTTGCCGGATTGGCCGGCAGTTTTATGGGAGTGGCCAGAACGGTGCCGCGAGTTCGATCACGAAGGGCAATCGCTTCAGACGAATGACAGTTTCCAAATTGTGGCGGAGACCACCAATTGTCGATGTCGCCGCCGCCCCTCATTGCCCTGCCGGGCATTTCTCCCCGTATAGTGACGGGGAGAAAGGGCTGGTCGCAACGTCGGCGCCTTTTCTTGCAGCGTCTGCGATTGGCGAAACCGGTGACGAGAGCGCCCTCTCCCCGTCACTAAACGGGGAGAGGATGCCGGCAGGCAGGTGAGGGGCAGCGCCAACGCCCTAAAGGGGTGAGGAGACGAATTCAAAACCTGAAGCGATTGCCCAGTTCCACCCTTCGCACCCCGTTTGCGCAAAGCCGATTCCGCGCTACCTTCCCGACGAATCGGAAGGGGCTGATGGCGATGGGATTGCTGGACCAGATACGCTCGATCTTCGACGGCGACCCCGGGGTGCGCAAGGTGGCGGACGATCCGGTGCTGTCGGCGGAATTGCTGATGCTGTTCCGCATGATCCTGGCCGACGGGTCGGTCAGCGAGAGCGAAATGACCGCCTTCAGGCGTATCTGCCGGGACGCCTTCGGCATTCCCGAAACCAGCATCGACAGCGTCATCGAGTATCTCAACGAATTCGGCTACGAGACCAACGGCTCGCAAGCCATCGCTCAGTTTCGCGACCTCGATGTCGAGCGGCGCAAGCTGCTCGCCCGTCACATGGCCGAGATCGCCAAGGCCGATTCGCAACTTGCCGGAAGCGAGATGCAGCTGTTGCGCCGCACCCTCGACCTGCTCGACATCAGCCCGGCCGATGTGGTGAAGCCGCAAGACTGAGTCATCGGCTGACTGCTGACGTTCTGAGCGTCATTTTGTCTGTAATAGGTCATCCTCCAGGATAACCTGTCACAGAATTGCCGTGTCTCACTTATGTGGTGAAGTCCAGCACTGTCACCGTAGTTCCCCGTTTTGTACATCTGGCGAAAAAAATCTTTAGGCATCTAATTGCTCTATTTACCTTTGCGTATCCATCGCAAACTTTTTAAACTGTTCGATAATCTTCGACAAGTTCCTTGCCACTCCAAATCCCTTGAAAGTACCATCCTTTACTGTTACAAAAAACCAATCTATTTCGTCGCCATACTGAAAGCTTACGTCTGTAAACTTTCTTCCATAGAGCTGCGTCCCGTGCAAATCTATTGAAACTTCCCATCCAGGGTTGTCGATCGTATCAATTTTTATCCCGTATTGGTGTTCCCAATCGCCGTTGCACTGCCCTTGGTACCACTCCTCTAACCACTCGAGCATTGATAGGTCGACCATTAGCCCCTCCTGTTAGTCGTTTGGAACAGAAGGAGGTTTATCGCCTCCTTTGTTGGGATTTGGCTTTACAGGGTCCCGACGCCCCGTTTCGCCGCCTCCTTAGCCATTCTAATGTCCGCCATTGTTGCCGGTCGAATCCTTGCTTTCTTTGTGGCTAGACTCGACACTCCGCTCGCCTGATTGACCGCGATCGGTGTAGTTTTCACGTGAGGGGGTAGGTATGCTTTGTGGATCAAGCCGTGCCACGAAGCTGCTCACCCCTGTTCTTGCAGCCGTTTCGCAATTGCCCGATGCAAATCGGGAGCGGCGGCGACCAACGCCTTGGCGGCTTCGGATTGCGGGTGGTCGAGCACTTCGCTCGTCCTGCCGCGCTCGACGATCTTGCCGTCATGCATGACCATCACTTCGTCGGTGATGGCGCGGGCGACGGTCAGATCATGGGTGATGAACAGATAGGCGATGCCGAGCTTCTGGTTGAGCTCGGCGAACAGATCGAGGATCTGGGCGCGGATCGAGACATCGAGCGCCGAGACCGGCTCGTCGGCGACGACCAGCTTCGGTCGCGTGATGATGGCGCGGGCGATCGACAGGCGCTGACGCTGGCCGCCCGAAAACTCGTGCGGATATTTGTCCATGTCTTTAGGCGACAGGCCGACCTCGTGCAGCGCATGCGCCACCATCTCGCGCCGCGCGGCGGGCGCCGGCTTCTTCTCCAGCACATGCAGCGGCTCGGCCACCAATCTCTCGACCTTCTGGCGTGGGTCGAACGAACCATACGGGTCCTGGAACACGACCTGCATGTCGCGCCGCGCCGGCTTCAGCTCCGCCTCGCTCTTGCCGGTGAGGGTGTCGCCACGGAAGCGGATCGTACCGGCCGTCGGCTTGTCCAGCGCCAGGACCATGCGGGCGAGCGTCGACTTGCCGCAGCCGGAGCGCCCCACGAGCGCCACCGACTGGCCGGGCGCCATCGAGAAGGAGACATCGTCGACGGCGCGGATGGGAGCTGCCGGTTTCAACAGCGATATGCGCCGTCCGGGATAGTCCCGCGTTACGTTCGCTACCTGAAGCAGCGGTTTGGCTGATCCGCTGTCATGCGTGCGGGCTCGCGCCGGCAAATGCATCGAGGCCTGCGCCAGTTGGCGCGTGTAGGGGTGAAGCTGTTCGGATAGCGTGCGGGCCGTGTCGCCGGCCTCCATCACCTCGCCATGGCGCAGGATGGTGATGCGGTCCGCCATCTCCGTCACCACGGCGAGGTCGTGCGAGATGAGCAGAAGACCCATGCGGTTTTCCGCTACGAGGTCGCGCAGAAGGTCGAGGATCTGCGCCTGCAGCACCACGTCGAGCGCGGTCGTCGGCTCGTCGGCAATCAGCAGCTTGGGTTTCAGCGCACAGGCAATGGCAATGACGACGCGTTGGCGCTGGCCGCCGGAGAGTTCGTGCGGATAACGCGACAGCGGGAATTGTGCTGCCGGCAGGCCGACCCGGTCGAGCATTTTTCGCGCCCGTTCCTCGGCGTCGGCGCGGCTTGCCCTGGTGTGCCAGCGAATACCCTCGGCGACCTGCTCGCCGATGGTCTTGACCGGATTGAGCGCCGTCATCGGCTCCTGGAACACCATGCCGATATCGTCGCCGCGCAGCGCGCACATCTGGTCCTCGCTGGCGGCAAGGATGTCGATGCCGTCGAAGGTGATGCGTCCGCTGGTGTGCGCCGCCCAGGGCAGAAGCTGCATGACGGTGAGCGCCGTGATCGACTTGCCGGAGCCGGATTCGCCAACGAGCCCCATCACTTCGCCCGGCGCGACGGAAAGTTCGATGTCTCTGAGGATACGGGTGCTGCCGATGGTCAGCGACAGCTTGTCGATTTCGAGCAGGCTCATCGCTGCCGCCGCGATTTCGGATCGAGAATGTCGGCAATGCCGTCGCCAAGCAGGTTCAGGCCAAGCACGGTGACGACGATCGCCATGCCCGGAAAGATCGCCATCCAGGGCGCCACCACCATGCGGGTCTGGGCGTCGAACAGCATGCGGCCCCAGCTCGGCATCGGCGGCTGGGTGCCCAGCCCGACATAGGAAAGCCCGGCTTCGGCCAATATGCCCAGCGCGAACTGGATGGTGCCTTGCACCAGCAGCAGCGTGGCGATGTTGGGCAGCACATGTTCGATGCTGATCAGCGTCCTGCTTTTGCCGGCGGCGCGGGCGGCGAGGATGAATTCGCGCGGCCAGATCGCCAGGGCGCCGGCCCGGGCGACGCGCGCGAACACCGGGACGTTGAAGATGCCGATGGCGATGATGGCGTTGAACGCGCCCGGCCCGAAGATGGCGGTGATCATGATTGCCGAAAGCAGCGCCGGAAAGGCGAAGACCAGGTCGTTCAGCCGCATCAGCACGTCGTCGGCGATGCCGCCGCGCGCCGCGGCAAAGGCGCCGAGCGGCACGCCGATGCCCATGCCGATGCCGACCGCCACCAGCGCCACGGCGATCGAGTTGCGGGCGCCGACCATGATCATCGACAGGATGTCGCGACCGAAATGGTCGGTGCCGAACCAGTGCGCCAGCGATGGCGCCTGGGTCTTGTCGGAAATGACCAGCCTGGTGACATCGTAAGGCGTCCAGAAGAAGGAGAGGATCGCGACCGCAGCCACCAGCGCGGTGATGACGAAGCCGGCGAGGAACGAACGGTTTTTGAACGCCTTGGCCAGGATGCCGGCAAGGTTCTCGTCGGGGATGTCGATGTGCAGCGTCATTGCCGGCCTCTCAGGCGCGGATCGACCACCGCATAGGAGAGATCGACAACGAAATTGACGACGATGACGGCGGCGACCAGCAGCATGACGACGCTCTCGACCACGATCAAGTCACGCTGGTTGATCGCCTGGAACACCAGCCGGCCGAGGCCGGGTAAGTAGAAGACGTTCTCGATGATGACGGTGCCAGCGAGCAGGAAGGCGAATTGCAGGCCTAGAATGGTGACTACCGGGAGCATGGCGTTGCGTAGCGCATGCCGCCACAAGACAATACGATAGGGCAGGCCCTTGGCGCGGGCGGTGCGGATGTAGTCCTCGCTCAGCACTTCGATCAGCGCTGAACGGGTGACCCGGGCAAGGATCGCCGCCTGCGGCAGAGCGAGTGCGATTGCCGGCAGGAGCAGCGATTTCAGCGCCGGCCAGACGCCGGCGCTCCAGCCGGGAAAGCCGCCGCCAGGCACCAGCCGCAGCCAGACGGCGAAAAGATAGATCAGCATCAGCGCAAACCAGAAATTGGGCACGGCGACGCCAAGCTGGGCGGCGCCCATAGCGATCGTGTCGCCGGCCCGGCCGCTACGGCTGGCGGAAAACAGCCCGACCGGGATGGCAATGACGGTGGACAGCGCCAGCGCCATCAACGCTAGCGGCAGCGACACGACGAGGCGCTCGCGGACCAGATCGATGACCGGCACCGAATAGGTATAGGAACGGCCGAAATCGAGGCTCAGCAGCCCGCCGGCCCAATGCAGATAGCGCAGCACGACGGGAGCGTTGAGGCCCATCTGGTTGCGCAGCAATTCGATCTGGTCGGCGCTGGCGTTCAGGCCAAGCATCAGCCGTGCCGGGTCGCCGGGAATGATCTCCAGCACGGCAAAGACCACCATCGAGGCCAGAACCAGCGTGACGACGGCGATGGCGAGGCGCTTGAGGAGGTAGGCGGTCATGGACGTTGAGGAACCGCTGTGTTGCCGGACGCAAAAACCGGGCGAAGCTTGCGTTCCCGCCCACCCCCCTCTGTCCTGCCGGACATCTCCCCCTCAAGGGGGGAGATTGGCAGTTTCCACGTTGACACTGTCCTTGCAACGCTAGTGGTTAGCGAAAGCGGCGATGAGGGCTCAATCTCCCCCCTTGAGGGGGAGATGTCCGGCAGGACAGAGGGGGGTGTGACGGAGTGCAACTTTCGCCCTTCTGTCAGCGGCTCAATCCGTCCACTTCACCTTGGTCAGGTCGTTGGCCTGGATCGGGGCGTTTTCCCATAGGCCTTGCAGTTTGGCGTCCCAGACGCCGACCTTCGGCAATTCGTAGAGGAAGCCGACCACGGCGTCGTCGGCCAGGACCTTCTGCGCTTCGCCGAGCAGCGTCATGCGCTTGGCTTCATCGGAGGTAAGGTTCAGCTCGTCGATGATCTTGTCGAAGGCCGGATTGTCGTAGTTGAAATAATAGTCCTTGCGCGAATAGATATCGATGTCGTTGGGCTCGGTATGGGAAACGATGGTCAGGTCGTAATCCTTCTTGGTGAAGACCTGGTCCAGCCACTGCGCCCATTCGACCGGGATGATCTCGAGATCGATGCCGATTTCGCGAAGCTCGGAGGCGATGATCTCGCCGCCAAGCCGCGCATAGGAGGGCGGCGGCAGCTTCAGCGTCGCCTTGAAGCCATTCTCCAGGCCGGCTTCCTTCAGCAACTCCTTGGCCTTCTCTACATTGTGCGGATAGAGGCCGGTGAGGTCGACATAGGCCTTGCTGGCGGGCGACATATGCGAGCCGATCGGCACGCCGAGCCCGGCCGAGGCACCGTCGATGATCGCCTTGCGATCGAGCGCAAAGGAAATCGCCTGCCTGACCTGCAGCTTGTCGAAGGGCGGCTTCTTGTTGTTGATCGACAGGATGGTTTCGCCCTCGGTCGAGCCGATGACCACCTTGAAGCGCGGGTCGTCCTTGACCTGGGCGACACTGTCAGGATCGAAGAACGGAAAGGCCTGGATGTCGCCGGACAGCAGCGCCGGAACAGCAGCGGCGGCATCCGGAACGATGCGGAACTCGGCCTTGTCGAGAAATACCGGGGCGCCCCAGTAATTGTCCGACTTGACCAGCGTGATCGATGAGCCCTTGGCCCAGCTCTGGAACTTGAACGGGCCGGTACCGATCGGCTTTTCCTTGTTGGTGTCGGCTGTCTCAGGCGCGACGATCACCGCGTCGCCCCAGCCCATATTGTAGAGGAACGAGCCTTGCGGGTTCTTCAGCGTGACCGTCACCGTCGCGGGATCGACGACCTCGACCTTGTCGATGGCGGCGAACAGGCCCTTTTGCGCGTTGACGGAATTGTCGGCGCGGGCACGATCGAGCGAGAATTTCACGTCGTCGGCGTTGAAGTCGCTGCCATCATGGAATTTCACGCCTGTGTGCAGCTTGAAAGTGTAAACCTTGCCGTCGTCGGAAATGCTCCAGCCTTCAGCGAGATCGGGCAGCACTTCGCCATTCGGGCCGATGCGGGTCAGGCCCTCGAAGACGTTGGCATAGAGCACCTCGTCGATTGCCGCGGCGGCACCCGCGGTCGGGTCGAGATGCGGGGGTTCAAGCGTAATGCCGATGACCAGGTCGGTGCGCGCGGCCATCGCCGAGGTCCCGGCGGCCAACGCCAGCGCCGCAGCGGCCAGAATGGTTTTCCACAATTTCATCGTGCAACTCCCCATATCTAAAACACGTGCTCAAACCCGGGCGGATAGAAGCGTGAATTCGCCGCCGAGTAAATTGCGTTTCGTACCGTCCGCCGCCGCCGGGAGGAATGTTTTTCCGCCCATAGCCGGATCATCGCGGGCCGGCGCTCCTCAGCAGAACGCCGAGGCCGATGGCCATCACCTTTGCCGAGTCCAGCATATCGGCAATGCCGACCCATTCGTCGGGTCGGTGGGCAAGGTCGAGAATACCCGGGCCATAAGCGATGCAGTCATAGATGTGGCCGATGCGGGCGATGTGCTTCTGGTCGTAGGTGCCCGGCGAAATCACATAGTCCGGCTCGCGGTCGAATATCTCCATGATGCCTTGCGCGACCGCCTTCACCACCGGTGCGTCGCGCTCGGTCATCAGCGGCAGCACTTCCATCAGATCGCGGATTTCGTAATCGAATTTCTTGCGCTCGCGCTTAAGCCGCTCGAGGATATCGATCACCTCGCTCTTGACCGTGCCGAGATCCTCTTCGAGCAGGAAACGGCGATCGATGGTCAGCCGGCAGGAATCGGGCACGTTGGGCGAGGGCAGGCCGGGCCGGAAATCCTCCGTCTGGCCGCCATGGATCGAGTTGATGTTCATGGTCGAGCGTTTTGCGCCTTCGGGCACGACCGGCATGCGCGTCATCTTGCGGTCGAGCGCCGGAAACAGCTCATCCTCGAAGGCCCGCAGCACGGCGCCCATATGGCGCACCGCGTTGTCGCCGAGGAACGGCATCGAGCCGTGCGCGATCTCGCCTTTGGTCTCGATCTCCGCCCACCAGACGCCGCGATGGCCGAGGCAGATGCGGTCCTTGTTGAGCGGCTCGGGAATGATGACGTGGTCGACCTTCGGCCTGGAGAAATAGCCGAGCTTGGCCAGATGGGCGACACCGCCAAAGCCGCCGGACTCCTCGTCGACCGTGCCCGAAATCTCGATAGCGCCGGGAAAATCGGGAAAGACCTCCATGAAGGCTTCAGCGGCGATGATCGAGGCGGCAAGCCCACCTTTCATGTCGCAAGCACCGCGGCCATAGACCTTGCCGTCCCTGACGATGCCGGCGAACGGATCGAGGCTCCAGCCGTCGCCGGGCTCGACCACGTCGATATGCGAATTGAAGTGCACGCAAGCACCCGGCGCGCGGCCATCGAAGCGGGCGACGACGTTGACGCGCGGATAACGGTCAGTGTCGCCGGGCGTGCCTTCGGCACGGATGAATTCGATCTCAAAACCGCGCTTCTTCAGCCGCGCGCCGATAAATTCGGCACACGGCTGATAGGCTTCGCCGGGCGGGTTGATGGTCGGAAAGCGGATCAGATCCGCGGCCAGCGCAACCAGATCATCGGCTCGGTCATCGATCGCCTTGAGGAGCCGTTCGTTCGGTTCGTTCATTCGGCGAATTGAGCAGCGGATGAGGCGGTTTTGCAAGCCCGATGGCGAATTGCGAGGCGATTGCGTGTCGTTACGGCAACTATTGCGGGAAATCGTTCAAATTCGCTGCTTTGGATTGGTGAAATCGTCAGGGAGTAGGTGTTAGCTCGCTGGCTTGCCATCAAAATGCTGGAGAACAGCGTGAGGGCAGGCAGGCAAGGGGCATCAAAGGGGTTTGATCGCATGAAAAACACTGTTCTCATGGCAGCAGCATTGGTAGCGATGCTGTTCGGTTCGTCGTTCGAGGGCCGGGCGGCCAGCCTGGTCGCGAACATTGATATTTCCTCACAGACGATGACGGTAAGATACGGGCTTTCGTATTACCGGTGGAGCGTTTCCACCGCCCGCAAAGGCTACATCACGCCGCGCGGCAGCTATCGTCCGCAGCGGACGGCCAGGATGTGGTATTCGCGCAAATACGATATGTCGCCGATGCCCTATTCGGTGTTCTTCCGCGGCGGCTATGCCATCCACGGCACCGGTGCCGTCCGGCAATTGGGGCGCCCGGCATCGCATGGCTGTGTGCGCCTCCACCCCAGCAACGCCGCGGCCTTCTATTCGATGGTGCGCAAAGCCGGCTTCGGCAACACGCGGATCCTGGTGACGAATTAGGCCTGTCACTGGGCCTGAAAATAAAAAACCCGCCGGAGCGGCAGGTTCGTCGGCGCCAAGTAGCACCATACCGAAATTAGTAGCATAGCTGCCGGCACAAAGCAAGAACAAAATACGTCAGTAGCGGAAAATGTTTGCTATGATTTCCGCTCAGGCGGCTTTGTCGCGCAATTTCAACGGCCGCCGCTTTTTGCGCTTGCTGATCTCCCAGCGCTTGTGGAACCACATCCACTGGCCAGGGTCTTCGCGCACCCAGCGCTCGACCACATCGTTGAGAAGCTGGGTGGTGGCGGGGACGTCGACATTGCCGCCTGCGGTGCGCGGCAAGGTGAGCTTGTCCTCGATCTCGAGCCGGAAACGATTGTTCGGCAAGCGCACGCAGCGCGCCGGGTAGACATCGCAATCGTAGTGCCTCGCCAGCGTGCCTAGTACGCGGTTGCTCTCGCAGGGGCGGCCGAAGAATGTCGTCTCGAGCCCGCCCGTGAATTTCTGGTCGACCAGCACGCCGATATTGCCGCCGTTCTCCAGGATAGCCGCAAGCGCGAACGAGGCGCCGGTCGAAGACGGCAGCAGCGATCCCATGCTCGAGCGGCGGGTCGAGAGGATGTAGTCGGCGAGGTAAGGGTTGTTGGGCGGGCGAAACAGCGCCGTGATGTTCATGCCGAAGGTGGCAGCAGCCACCGGCAGCAGCTCGAAATTGCCGAGATGCCCGGTGAAGACGATATGCGGCTTGTCCTCGCCGGCGATGCGCACGAAATGCTCCACGCCCTTGACCTCGACACGGCCCGGCTTCGTCGCAGCAGGATCGTAGTCGAACAAAGCATCGAGGAAGATATATTCGGCGGCGAGGCGAGCCATGTTGCCCCACATGTCGGAGGCGATCGCCTCGATCTCTGTATCGCTCTTTTCCGGATAGGCCTTGCGCAGATTGTCGATCGCAACCTCGTGGCGCTGCACCCAAGGGCCGATGCGGCGGGCGGCGCGGTCGGCGAAATTGAGCGCCCTGTCGGGCGGCAGCAGGCGCAGCGCGGAGATGATGATCATCGCGACCCGCGCGACCAGCCAGTAGTTGAACCGTCGAAGCCGCCGGCCATGGCGGAATCCCAGGTCCCGGCTGATCTTCCTGAAAGTCTTGCCGACCATTCTCAGCCGACGCGCAGGATGATCTTGCCGAACACGTCGCGGCCTTCCATGCGCTTCAGTGCGGCATCGATGCCGTCGAAACCGACCTCGGTGTCGATCACCGGCGCGACAAGACCCGCCGCCATCTTCTGCATGGCGTCGGCCATGTTTTCCATGCGGCAGCCGAACGAGCCGAGCAGCTTCAGCTGCTGCTGGAACAATTGCATCAAATTGATCTGTGTTGACACGCCGGAGGTCGAGCCGCAGGTGACGAGCCGTCCGCCGCGTTTCAGGCACAGCATCGAAGCGGCAAAGGTGTCGGCGCCGACATGCTCGAACACCACGTCGACGCCCCTCTTCTTCGTCAGCTTGCGCACGACGCCTTCGAAGCGGTCGTCGCGGTAATTGACGACGTGGTCGGCGCCGAGCGCCTTGGCCTTGTCGATCTTTTCGTTCGAGCCGACGGTGGTGATGACCGTGCAGCCCATCTTCTTGGCCAGCTGAATGGCGGCTGAGCCGATGCCCGAGCCGCCGGCATGGACGAGTATCGTCTCGCCGGGCTGCAGCCGGGCATTGTCGAACAGCATGTGCTCGACCGTGCCGAAGGTGACCGGCGCCACCGCCGCGCCGATTTCGCTCACGCCGGGCGGCGCGGGGACCAGAAGGCGCGCCGGCAGGTTGATCTTTTCCTGCGCAAAGCCGTCGAGATGGAAGCCGTGCACGCCCGAAACATGCTCGCAGAGATTGTCGCGGCCTTCGCGGCAGGCGCGGCAAAGACCGCAGGTGCGGGCGCCATAGATCGACACCAATTGCCCGGGCACAAGGCTGGAAACGCCGGGGCCGACCGCCTCGACCTCGCCGGAAGCCTCGGCGCCGACGACCAGCGGCAGCTTGCGCTTGGCAAAAGCCATGCCGCGCCAGCCCCAGACGTCGATGTGGTTCAGCGCCACGGCCTTGATGCGCAGCGTCACCTCGCCGAGCGAAGGCGGCGGCGGTGGCGGCAGGTTCACCGTTTCAAGCCGGCGATCCTCGATAAGTTGCAATGCGCGCATGCCAGATCCCAGGTTGCGCATGACCCGAGAACCGTTTCGGAAAGGACCATGCGCACGATAACAGTGCTAGAGCGGAACGGTCGCTTAGACCGGTTCCCGCGCCATGACAAGGCAGGTGTTCTGGCCGCCGAAGCCGAAGGAGTTCGACAGGACCGTGGCGACCTCGGCGTTGCGCTTGGTGTTCGGCACCACGTCGAGCACGATCGCCGGGTCGGGATTGTCGTAGTTGATGGTCGGCGGAATGACGCTTTCGCGCATCGTCATCAGCGAAAATGCAGCCTCGACGGCACCGGCAGCCGATAGGGTGTGGCCGATCATCGACTTGTTCGACGAGACGGGCATTGACGAGATACGCTCGCCGAACACCGTCGACAGCGACAAATGCTCCATCTTGTCGTTTTCGGGCGTCGAGGTGCCGTGGGCGTTGACATAATCGATCCCGTCCTCGCTCAGGCCGGCATCGGCAAGGGCGGCGCGCACCGCCGCGATCGCCGGCGAACCGTCCGGCTTGGAGCGGGTGCGATGGAAGTCGTCGGCCTTTTCGCCGCAGCCGCGCAATATGCCGAGAACGGTGGCGCCGCGGGCAAGTGCTGCCTCCAGCGATTCCAGCACAAGGGCGCCCGAGCCTTCGGCGAGCACAAAGCCGTCACGATCCTTGGAGAACGGCTTGGATGCCTTTTCGGGGATGTCGTTATGGGTGGAGAGCGCGGACAGAAGCGAGAAGCGGATCAGCGCCTCCGCGGTTGCCGATCCGTCGGCGCCGATCGACAGCGCCCGGTCGCATTCGCCGCGGCGGATCGCCTCGACGCCGAGCTGGATCGCCGTGGCGCCCGAGGCGCAGGCGGTCGACAGCGTGATCGGCAGGCCGCGCGTGCCGAAACGATCGGCAAGCCGGTCGGCGATCGAACCGAACTGGGTGGTCTCGAAAATGTCGAGTTCCCTCAGGCCGCGCGCCACCCGCAGGAGCCTCTCTGCACCGGTATCGTGCGTGTCGGAATTGTAGAGCGAAAAGCGCTCGCTCCAGTCGAGTTCGACCGGCGGCGAAGCGAGGAAAAGCGGTCCGCCGAAATCGCCGGCATCGAGGCCCGCCTCCGACATCGCTTCCTGGGCGGCGGTTTCGGCAAGCTCATAGGTGAGGAGACTGGCGCCCTTCGAACTCGACGGCAGGAAATCGACCATGCCGGAGATGCGGGTGTTGAGATGATCGACCGGGAAGCGGGTGATCGGATGGATGCCGGATTTGCCTGACGTAAGTGCCGCCCAATTGTCGGCCTTGCCGACACCGAGCGAGGTCACCACGCCGATGCCGGTGACGGCGACGATCGGCCTGCCCATGTGGTCGTTCAGATTGGCCATTTGTTGTCCAAAAACCTGTTTCTCTTGGAGCATCGGATCGCCCGAAAACCGTGTCACACTTTTCGGTGCGATGCTCTAGGCGGCTTTGATCAGCGCCATGCCCTCGAATTGGTGATAGCCGATCGCCGTTGCAAGGACGGTCTTCGGGACGCCGGCAAACGGTTTTTCGACTGTGGCGTCGAAGACAGGGTAGGCGGCCTTGCGGTCGACAGCCAGTGCCGCCAGCGCCACGGCGAAGGGGAACTGCGCTTCCTTCATGTGGCCGGTCAGCGTCGAAAAGCCGCGTGCGGCGATCGCCGGATTGGCCTCGAGCGCCGATTTCTCGGCGGCGGTCGCGTCATGGGCGCCCGAAGCGCCGGAGATCGCCAGCAACTCGCCGTCCGGCAATGCGGCCTGCTTCAGCAGCATGGCGATCTCACCATCGAGTTCGCCCCGCCGGCGCCTGGCGCGACCGGACAGGACCGGGCCAAGTTCCGCATAGATCTTCCGGCCACGGCTTGTCGCGTGCTCGCGCTGCTCCAGGACGAGGAACGCGCCGCCGGATCCGGTCACCACGCCGCCGCCCTCGGCACCTTGCCTCTGCCAGACGGGCCGCCACGGACCGCGATGCAGGTAGCCGGCCAGTTCATAGCCGAGCAGCATGTCGGAATGTTCGGTCTGGAAAGCGCCGCCGACCAGTATATGCGTCGACTGACCGGAACGGATGCGCGCGGCCGCGGTCTCGACGGCGGCGACGCCCGCACCTTCCTCGCCCATGAAGGTGCGCGACGACCCCGTCACCTTGTGGACAATCGAGATGTTGCCGGCGAGCAGGTTGGAAAGCTGTGCCAGAAACAGCGTCGGGCGCAATTCCGTGGTCAGCTTCTCGTTGAGCAGCACGTCGCGGTCATTGCGGCTTTCCGATGCCGCGAGAATGGCCGCGTCAACCGCCTCGTCGCGCTCGCCGCCGCCGGCGGCCACCACCATGTCCATGGTCGCGCAGAGTTCGTCATTGCCCTTGATGCCGGCATCGTCGAGAGCAAGGCCGGCTGCATAGGTGCCGAGCCTCTGCCAGGTCTCCATCTGCCGCTGGTCGCCACGCTTGGAGATCTGCAGGTTCCAGTCGACCTCCGGCAGCGGGTGGACTGTATAGGGCGAGAAGCGCGAGGCCTCCAGAACCGGCTCAAGGCGCGGCTGGACGAGCTTTTGCCAATGCGCATCCGGACCCTCGCCCAGCGACGAGACTAGGCCGATGCCTGATATGACGACGTCGTGGGGGTTCATGGGCGGCTGTTCGGGTGAAGGCGCGTCAAGCGCTGTGCTTACGTGGCGTTCTTGGCGGCGACGAGCGCGTCGATCTTGGCGCACAGGTTCTTCATGACGAAATAGTCGTCGGTCGACGCCTTGCCGTCATTGACCTCCTGCGTCCACTTTTCCAGCGGCACCTTGATGCCGAATTCCTTGTCGATGGCAAAGACGATGTCGAGGAAGTCGAGGCTGTCGATGCCGAGATCGTCGATGGTGTGGCTTTCGGGCGTGATCGTCTCGATGTCGATCTCGCTGGTGTCGGCGATGATCTTGGCGACTTTGTCGAACGTGGTGGACAAGGGCTTTTCCTTCGATTGCGGGCGGAATCTGTCCGCATGTGTTTTGGGCTGTCTAATCGGTTTTTCCGGGCAGGAAAAGGCCTGATACGCCCGGCGCAGATGGGATTGCTGCCCAGGCAGAGCAAGATGAGATCGGAATCCAACCACGGCTTCTCGTGGCAGTGGCATTTCGGCAACACCTATCTCGCTCGACGCGAGGAGCGACCGGCCCGGTCAGAAGGTGACGCGGCCGAGCACGCGCAGGCCGTCGCCTTGCGGCTCGACGACCACGGCTTCGCCTTCGCGCGGCGAGATGCCGGTCAATTCCTTGATGTTTTCGAGATGTGTGACCATGACCAGATTGTCTGACCCGGAATAGCCGCGGATCTCGGCCAGGATCGCGGCGATCTGGGTGGCCTTCTCCTTCTCGCCGGTCTTCAGCAGGTCAAGCGGTTCGAACGGCTCCGGCTCGCTTTCGAAAGCGATGCGGGCGGTCTCGAGGCAGCGGCAATAGCGGCTGGACAGCACGCGCTCGACCGGTGCCGCGCGGGCGCCAAACAGCGCGCCGATCTTGCGTGCCTGCTGCTTGCCGCGCTCCGAGAGATTGACCTGGGTGGCACATTTGCCGAGGTCGAAATTGGCCGCATCGGTGGTGCCGGTGACCATGGCATGGCGCAGCAGCACCACATGCCCGCCGTCGCGCAGCAGCGCCCAGCCGGCTTCCGTCGCATGGGCTGTGGCGGAAACGGCAAGCAACAGCAGCGCCAGCACAAATCGAAGCATCAGACATCCTTTTCGGGTGACCGGCAGGCAGGTCCCCGGTGACCGGCATATAGGGACGGCAAAGCCGGCTGAAAGACAAGCCGAGTGCAACCTGCGGCCGAAACGGCTATCCCTTCGCTATCTGCTTCTTCACCAGATCGATCTTGCGGTCGGTCAGCGGGATGGGGATTGTATAGCCGGCTTCGGTAAAGCCCTGCTTGGCGTTCTCGAAGAATTCGATCGCCTTTTGGTATTCGGCATTGCCGCCGCCATAGCTGCCGCGGTTCCAGTGGACGTCGCCGAGATTGTTCTGCTCGAAGGCCCATTGCATCGGCTGGCTTTCGCGGGTGAAGACCTTGAGCGTTGCCTCGAACGCGGCTTCGGCTTCGTCCAGATACTTGCCGGTGCGTTCGAGATTGCCGAGATTGATCAGGCTCATGCCGATGCCGTTCTGCGCGTTTGCCCAATCGACGGGCGAGGTCTCGAAGGTCAGCACCTCCAGCGCCGCCCGGCGCGCGGCGATAGAAGCGGCCAGTTTGCCGGGATCGGCCTCGCTCATGCTCAGCCATTGCAGCGCCGAGCCGAGGCCTGCCTGCGCCAGCGCCCATTGCCGCGGCGTCGTCTCGCGCTTGTATTCGCGCAGCGCATCGCGATAGGCCTCGATCGCGTCTTCGTAATGCATCGGATTGTCGGTCACGCCGCCGAGCAGTTGCAGCGTGTTGCCGAGATTGTAGTGGGTCATCGCCCAGTCGAGCGGAAAGCCCTTCTTGGTATAGACGCGCCGTGCCGCCCGGTATGCGGCGGCCGATTGCTCAAGCCTGGCAGCATTGCGGGTGCGCTGGCCGAGCGTCTGGTAGATCGAGCCGAGATTGTTCTCAGCGGAAGCCCAATCCATCGGAAAGCGCTGGCGGGTGAAGATGGTCAGCGCATCGCCGTAGGCGGCAGCCGCCTCTTCGAGCAGGCCGGTGCCGAGATCGAAACGGGCAGCACTGCTCAGCGCGTTGCCGAGATTAAGGCGGCTGGTCGCCCAGGAGACCGGAAAGGTGGCGCGGGTGCGGATCTTGAGCGCAGCGCGAAAGGCGTCGGCCGCTTCGTCGATTTTCGCCTTGTCGTTGCGTTGCGTGCCGAGAGACACCAGCGTGTTGCCCAGATTGTTCTGAAGCATCGCCCACTGAACGGGTGCTTTTTCGCGCGTGTACTCTTCAAGCGCCAGCCGGTAGGCGGTCTCGGCCTCGGTCAGGCGCTCGCCATTCGGTTCCCGTTCCGAAAGCGCATAAAGCGCAAGGCCGAGATTGTTTTGCGAGGCGGCCCAGTCCAGCGGGACTTTGTCGCGCGGACGCTTCTCCAGCGTGGCGCGCATCGCCACCACCGCCTCGTTCAGGCGTTTCGGGTCGCTCTCGCGCTCGCCGATCTTCAGCAGCACATTGGCCAGGTTGTTCTGGGCGGCGGCCCAGTTGAGGTCGTCCTTCTCGCGCTCGAACACGACAAGCGAATCGCGAAAGATCTTCGCTGCCTCTTCCAGCCGGTCGGTTTCGCGCTCGCGCTCGCCGATCGTCTGCAGCACCACCGCCATGTTGTTGCGGGTGATCGCCCAGTCGCGGTTCTGCTCGCCATTGGGGATGAAATTCAGGATGACGCGGTAGGCGTCGATGGCGCGCTGCAGCGCTTGCCTGTCGCCGGTGGCATTGCCATGGGCATTCAGCGCTTCCGCCTCCTGGTTCTTGTAGTTCCAGCGCAGTCTGTCGTCCCATTTCTCGACCAGCGAGAAGGCCTTGCCGTAATCGTTGGCGGCCGACAGATAGTCGAAGACCAGCGCCGAAGCGTCGGCGCGCCTGGTATAGATCGCCGCGTCGGCAAGACGCTTCTGCCTGACCAATTCCTCCGCCTGGTCGACGGCGCCGCTGGCCTGCTCGACCCGGCCCACCGCTTGGTCGAGGAAGTTGCGCGCGGTGACGATGGCGCCCTGGCCTATGGCCTTGTCGGCCGAGGCGACGAGGCGGCTTATCTCGGGGTCGTCGGTGCGCAGCGCGTCGCGCTCGGAAATCATCTTCTTCAGGCGCTCGGCCTGGGCGTCGAGCAGCTTTTGCAGGTCGGTGGGGTCTTCCGGCATCTTTTCGGTGCCGAGCGCCTTCAGCACGCCATAAAGCGCGTCGAGCGGCACGCCGTCCTGCAGCGAGGCCAGTTCCACCTGTGCCCGCTTGGGGTCCGGCAACTCGGCAATCGTCAGCAGCAATTGCCGCCGCTCGCCGGTGATCAGCCCGTCGTCGCCGGTCGGTTCCTGCGGTGCTACGCCGAAATAGAGCAGCCGGCGCAGGCTTTCATTGACCCATGGCCGCTGCTTTGCCTTGGTGTCGAGATAGACCTCCTCGGTCACCATGCGCATGACCGAGCCGAACTCCGTGCCCTTCATCGCCGCGAGATGGCGCAGAAGTGCCGCTGCATAGGGGCTGTTTTCGCCGACGATACCGTCGAGTGCCGGCCGCCCCGGCTCGGCGGCAAAGCCGATCACCGTTCCCAGATTTTCCGTCGCGGTCGCGTCCGCCAGTGCCTTGGCGCCGCGCACCGGCTCCAGTCCGCCGGCGCCGATCGGCGAGGCCGAGGCCGTGGGCGCCCGGCGCAGCACCGCGTCCGCCGGAAACGGGTTGGTGCGGCAGGCATCGAGCAGCATGATCGTTACCGGCACGGTCTTCTTCAATTCGTCCATGACGGCGGAGATCGGCACCAGGGCCTGATCGGCGTCCTTCAATGAAGAAACGTCGGCGTCGACCGGCACCAGATAGTTTTCGCCGCCCGCCTCGATGCCGTGGCCGGAATAGTAGATCAAGGCGACGTCGGCGTCGTCGGCATCCTCGGCGAAACGCTCGAGGTCACGCTTCAGCTTTGCCGCGTCGCGATCGGTGACGCTGCGCGCGTCGAAGCCGAGATCGGTCAGCATCTTGGCGATGTCGCGGGCGTCGTTGGCGGGGTTGGGAAGAGCCGTTATGTGCCGGTATTTCGACTGGCCGACGATCAGCGCCACGCCCTTGAGGCTTGCTGGCTCCGCGGCATGAGTCGAGGTCACCACGAGACAGAGCAGGGCGGCGACGAAAGCCGTCAGCCACGCCTGCTTGAAGAAGTGCTGATTTCCGACAAGGCCCATTCGCCGCGTGTCCCCCGACAACCCTGTATAGCGCTGCCATCCAACCATGAGCAAATTCGGGCAAGATCCGAGCGGCCGGATTGTTGGCTGGTACATTCGCGAGGGAAGGGCGATTGCGCCGCGATCAGGGCTCGCCTATCACGGCAAAAATGTCTCCGCTTACCGAAACCGTCCTCTTCGTCTTCAGTCTCGTCGGGCTCGGCTATCTTGCCGGGTTGACCGGCTATTTGAAGCCGGCGAGCGGCGAGGGCGTATCCGAATTCGCCATCAACGTGGCAATGCCGCTTTTGCTGTTCCAGACCATGATAAAGGCGGATTTCCACGGCGTGGCGCCGTGGTCGCTGTGGGGCGCCTATTTCGCAGCGGTGGCGCTTACCTGGGCTGCCGGCCATCTGGTCATTACGCGCATCTTCGGACGAGACGCACGCGCCGGCATCGTCGGCGGCGTGTCGTCGTCCTATTCCAATGTCGTCCTGCTCGGTGCTCCCTTCATCATCGGCGTGTTCGGCCCGGCCGGGTTCGAAGTGCTGTCGCTGCTGGTTTCCATTCACCTGCCGGTGATGATGATGGCCTCGATCATCCTGTTCGAAATGTTCGGCCGCGGCGGCAGCGAGCCTGTGCATCCGCTCCGCGTCATCACGAGCTTTCTCAGGAGGGTATTCATCAACCCGCTGATCATCGGCATACTGGCCGGGCTCGCGTGGCGCTTCACCGGTGCGCCCCTGCCGGTGCTTGCGACGCGGTTGAGCGACGCGCTGGCCGGCACGGCCGCCCCGGTGGCGCTGTTTGCCATGGGGCTCAGCCTGCGCCGTTTCGGCATCTCCGGCAATGTAAGACCGGCGTTGGCACTGTCGGCGCTGAAACTGTTCCTGATGCCGGCACTGGTTCTTTGCCTGGTTTGGCTGATCGGCCTGCCGCCATTGACCGCCAAAGTGGCGGTCATGGTTGCGGCGTTGCCGTCCGGCATCAATTCCTATCTCATTGCCGTGCAGTTCAACACCGGCCAGGCGCTGGCATCGAACCAGATGACCATCGCCACCGCCAGTGCGGTCGTGACTACTGCGTTTTGGCTGACAGTGGTCGTCCATATTTTTGGATAAGAGCCCGGCGGGATCGCTCTCGCTTTGGCTGGCCTAAACCCTATATGCCATCTTGTGATTGCTTGCGGGGCTTGCCCTGGGCTAAGAGCAGTGGCTCTAGCGATGCTATCGCGCACGTCCATTCACGAAATCAGCGACCGGCCCGCCAGGTGCCGAACGGAGGCGAGATCATGCTTCAGAAAACCAGCCATTTCATGCGGCAGGCCAATCTCATCAATGGCGAATGGGTGCAGGCCGATTCAGGCCAGACGGTCGACGTCAACAATCCTGCCACCGGCCTCAAGATCGGCACCGTGCCAAAATCGGGCAAGGCCGAGACCCGCCGCGCCATCGAAGCCGCCGACGCTGCCTTCAAGACATGGCGCAAGACCACCGCGCTCGAACGCTCGAAGCTGCTGCGCAAGCTGCATGACGCGATGATGGACAATCAGGACGTGCTGGCCGAACTGCTGACCATCGAGCAGGGCAAGTCGCTGTTCGAATCGAAGGGCGAGATCGGCTCGGCCGCGTCCTACATATTGTGGTTCGCTGAAGAGGGCCGCCGCACCTATGGCGACGTCGTTCCGTCACCCTGGGCGGACCGCCGCATTCTGGTGACCAAGGAGCCGGTCGGCGTCATCGCCGCCATCACGCCATGGAATTTTCCATCCTCGATGCTGGCCCGCAAGCTTGGTCCGGCGCTTGCCGCCGGCTGTACCGCCGTGGTCAAGCCGGCGTCGCAGACGCCTTATTCGGGGCTTGCCTGGGGCGCACTTGCCGAGGAAGTCGGCTTCCCCAAAGGTGTGATCAACATCCTGACCGGCGCCGCCGGCGAGATCGGCGACGAGATCTGCGCCAATCCGCTGGTCAAGAAGATCACCTTCACCGGCTCGACCGAGGTCGGCAAGATCCTGATCCAGAAGTCGTCGGTGACCGTCAAGAAAGTGTCGATGGAACTCGGCGGCAATGCGCCGTTCATCGTTTTCGACGACGCCGATCTCGATCGGGCCGTCGCTGGCGCCATCACCGCCAAATACCGCAATTCCGGCCAGACCTGCGTCTGCACCAACCGCTTCCTGGTGCAGGCCGGCATCTATGACCGGTTCGTCGAAAAGCTGGCTACTGCGAGCAACGGGCTGAAGGTCGGTTCCGGCCTCGAAGACGGTGTCCAGCAGGGACCGCTGATCGATGAGAAGGCGGTGGAGAAGGTCGAGGAGCTGATTGCCGACGCTACTGCCAAAGGCGGCAAGATCGTCGCCGGCGGCAAGCGCCACGCGCTCGGCGGCTCGTTCTTCCAGCCGACGGTGATCGCCAATGCCACGCCGAAGATGCGCTTCATGAAGGAAGAAATCTTTGGCCCGGTGGCGCCGGTGTTCAAGTTCGAGACCGAGGAAGAGGCCGTAGGACTCGCCAACGATACCGAGTTCGGGCTGGCCGCCTATTTCTACACCGGCGATCTCGGCCGCGCCTTCCGGGTCATGGAAGGGTTGAAATACGGCATGGTCGGGGTCAATGAAGGGCTCATCACCACGCCTGAGGCGCCGTTCGGCGGCGTCAAGGAATCGGGCCTCGGCAAGGAAGGCGGCCATCAGGGCATCGAGGATTATCTCGACACCAAATATGTCTGCATCGGCGGACTTGGTCTCTAGAAGCCTCATACGGTAATACCGAAAACGATCCTGGGCCGCTTCGGAAAGGCCAGGCTGGCGTCGATCGAGCAACGAACTTGCGAGCATGGCGATGAAGGACGGCGAGGTTTTCGGCACGACGCAGGCGGGCGAGGAAGTCCGCCGTTTCACCATCTGTGGCGGCGGCCTTACCGCCAACATTATCGGCCTGGGCGCGATCATCCAGGATCTGCACCTGGCCGGGCACGAGGCGCCATTGGTGCTCGGGTATGATCGTTTCCAGTACTATGAGACGGATAAGGCCTTCTTCGGCACTGTCGTCGGGCGCTACGCCAACCGTATCCGCGACGGCCGCTTCACGCTTGCCGGCAAACGCTACCAGACCGAGCGCAATTTCCTCGAAAAGCATACGCTGCATGGCGGTTCGCAAGGTTTTTCGCGACGAGCCTGGGCGGTTTCGCTGCATGGCAGGGATTTTGTCACGCTGACCCTGCATGACCCGGACGGCACGATGGGCTTTCCCGGCGCGCTCGACGTGACCTGCACCTACCGGCTGAAGATCCCGGGTACGCTCAGCATCGAACTGACCGCCACCTGCGAGGAGCCGACGCTCTGCAACCTCACCCAGCATTCCTATTTCAACCTGGATGACGGCGGCGCCGGCGACATTCTCGACCACCGGCTGATGCTGAATGCCGGCGCTTATCTTCCTGTCGACGCCGATTTGATTCCGACAGGCACGGTCAAGCCGGTCGACGGCACACCTTTCGACTTTCGCCAGGCCCGGCCGCTACGCATGGAGACCGAGGGCGAACAGCTCCCCTACGACCAGAATTTCTGCCTCGCCTCGACGCGCGGGCCGTTGAAGCAGGCATCATGGGCGCAAGGCGCGAATTCCGGCGTCGAGATGGAGCTCTGGACCACCGAGCCGGGCGTCCAGCTCTATACCGGCCAGTATCTGGCGCCGTCTTCGCCTGGTTTGGGCGGCCGCCAGTACAAGCCTTTTTCAGGCTTCTGCCTGGAACCGCAAATCTGGCCGGATGCGCCCAACCGGCCGTATTTCCCGCAAGCCACGCTGTGGCCGGGCCAGATCTACCATCACGTGACGGAATACCGGTTCAGGCTGCCTTAGGGCTGGAGTGCCCCTGCCGAAGCGTACGACTCGAGCGTTGCAAACACGCCCCAATGCAGCGCCCTCGGAATCCTTGGTCTGCGGCAGAGCCTCAGCTATCCGGCGCACCAAGGTCGTCTCAGAACCGGCTGGAGCGTTCTTTCGGCTGAGGCGACTTCAAGCCGTGACAGGAGCATTCCGGATCAGCGGGAAGTCGCGCGGCGGTCTCCAGCGCGACCCGCGAGGCTGTCATGGAGAGACTGGGCAGCACGTCCTCCTGCAGCAATTTCTGGCGATTGCGATCCATATAGTCGTTGAAGCCCGCCGTCACGAATGCGCAAGGCACGAAACACGCGCCGATCTCGCGCGACAAGGTCGCCTCAGGGGCGATGGAATGGTTGAGGACATCCGCACCCATGCCCCGATACGCCAAGGCTTCGGCTGGCGTTGTCAGTCGGGGCCCATAACAATGGGCAGCCACCAACTGCTGTTCGATGCCGTAAACGCGGCATTCGGCTGGCCAATGACGGCGGGCCGTTTCGACCAGAACCGCCGCACATCTTGGACACACGATTTGCTTGCCCGAACAGTCAAAGCTCTGGCGGTCAGGAAGTAGTGAAAACGGGGTCTGCGTCAGTTCAATGATGTCGGCGGTCACCACCATGTCGCCCGGCTGGATCGCCTTGTTGACGGCGCCTACAGTCGAGCAGGCGAGAACTTGCCGTACACCCGCCCGCATCAATACCCAGAACGCGCGGCGATGGCAGGAATGGTCGATACGGTCGCGGGGATTGCCGTGCGAATACATGCACAACGCACGTTTTGCTCTCCCTTCGGCTGTGATGGACGCATCGAACTCGAGCAGCTTCCAGTTGTCGGTACGACCGAAAGGCGTTTCAAAACTCATGTCGCGCCGCAACGTGCGCACACCATCGAATTCGACATCTTCCGGGAAGGCAAGCCCCCAGTTTGCCGACCCGGTGATGATGGTCAACCCTACCTGAGGGATGTCCGTCGAATGATCCGTCAGATCGTCGGCTGCATGGTGATTGGTGGGCATGTTTCCAGTCTCGGTCAGGATTTTTGGCGAAGGGTCACAATCAGGACCACGGCCACGACGATGACGGTCCACAATGTCGAGATCGCCGCAATGGTCGGATCGATCTGATCGCGCAGCGACAGGAACATAAGCTTCGGCATCGTGCTGTTGCGACCGCTTGCGATGAAGATCGAAATCACAGACTCGTCGAGCGAAGTCAGGAACGCCATCAATGTCGCCGACAGCAAGCTGATCCGAAGTTGCGGAACGATTATTCCGCCAATGGCTCTGGCCCAGTTTGCACCGAGGCTGCGCGCCGCCTGGACCTGGTTCCAGTCAAAGCGGGCGAGAGCCGGCAGCAACACAATGCAGGCGACCGGAACGGCCAGCACCACATGTCCGACCAGCACACCGAATAGCGTTCCGATCAGATGTTGTGCAGCCAAGACAAAGAAGAGACCGATCGCAAGCAGGATACCCGGGGTGATCGAGGGGGTTAGCAGGACGCTCTGGATGATCGCAGCGGTTTTTCCGCCCAGCCGATTCATTGAAATGCAGGCGAGCAGCGCAAACGGCACCGCGATCAACGCCGTCAATGTCCCAAGGATCAAACTCGTTCTGAGCGCAGCCATCCACGTTGCCGAGCCGAAGAAGTTCTCATACCAACGCAACGAGTAGGCGTGCGGCGGAAACTCGAGGAGATTCGACGCCGAAAAGGAAAGCGGCACCACCACGAGCGTTGGCAGCATCAGAAATGCCATGACAAGAGCGGCAAAGCTCCAGAGCAAAATGCGGGCGAGCCTGTTTTGCGGATAGGCTTCAAGCATGGGGGGCTTCCACTGTGTTCTGGGCCACCAGGCGGCGTGCCGCCAGCAACATCACACCGATCAGCGCCATAAGAACGAGGAGCAGAATGCCCAGGACGCTCGCCGACCCCCAGTCCTGAAAGGTCGATAGTGTACGCTCGATCCGGGTAGAGAGAGGATTTACCTTGCCGCCGCCAAGCACCGCCGGCGTGATGAAAAAACCTATGGCGTAGATGAGGACGATGATCGAACCCGAGAAGATGCCGCCCGCCGATAGCGGCAAAATGACCGTGCGGATGACCTGCCTGAGAGTGGCTCCCATGCTCGCCGCCGCGCGAATGAGATTTGGGTCGATATCGCGCATCGCAGCATAAACCGGCAGCAGAAAGAGCGGCAGCATGTAGTGCACCATGCCGATGAGCGTTCCGGTGAAGTTGTAGACCAGCTGCAATGGCTCCGCCGTCAGGCCTGAACCGGTCAAAGCCGCGTTGATCAGGCCATCGCGCCGCAAGAGCACGAGCCAACCGTAGGTACGCACCAGAATGGAGGTCCACAGCGGCAGCATGACGAACGCCATCAGCACGTTGGCCACCCTTGGTCTGACGCTGGCCAGAGCCAGCGCCAGGGGGGTGCCGAGAAGAATGCAGGCCGCCAGCGTACCCAGGGACAGTTCGAGGGTCGTGACGAGCGCCGACCATGTCAGTCCGCTTGAAAGGACCTTCTGGTAATTGCCCACGGTGTACTCACCCGCGGTGGTCAGGAAGGACTGCCGGATGATCCAAAGGATGGGCAGTATCGCCGCCAGCCCAACGATGAACAGCGCCGGGAGCGAAAGTGAAAGAAAAAACCGCCGCTCGCGCCGTGCATCCGCAGCGAGCGCCGGATCCCGGACGACGGTCACGCCGTCGCTCCCGGTATGGCGTGAACCTTCGCTGCTGGTGCATATGCGGTCATCCGCTGACCGGCGGCAAGCTCGGCGCAGCCGCCGGCCAGCGCTGCCGGAATGCAGACAAGAACCTCTTGCCCACCGTCAAGCGCCAGCGTCAAAAGCCAGTTTTCGCCGCGGAACGCTTTGGCGCGCAGTATTCCTTCGAGAGCCACTCCGTTTCCCCCGACGAGCTTCGCATCAAGATGGAAGCTTTCGGCGCGGATCATCAGAGTTTCGCGTGATGGTTCGGCGCCGTCGATTCTGCGTGCTGAGCCTGGCGCCACAATGTTAGCCTCGCCCATGAACTCCGCGACGAAGCGGGTCGATGGACGATCATAAATTCGCTGCGGCGTATCTATCTGCTGGATGCGGCCAGAGTTCATCACCGCAATCCGGTCAGACATAATCAGCGCTTCGCGCTGGTCATGGGTCACATAGATTGTGGTGATCCTTAGATGATCATGCAGGCGCCGGATCTCATACTGCATGGTCTCGCGCAGATTCTTGTCGAGCGCCGACAGCGGCTCGTCCATCAACATCACGCGCGGTTCGAAGACGATAGCCCGCGCCAATGCCACCCGTTGACGTTGGCCGCCGGATAGTGCGGCAACATTGCGCTCCGCCAGGCCATCCAGCTTCACGCGGGCCAAGGTATCAAGCGCCCGCTGACGCGCCTCCGCTCTCGGTATCTTGCGCAGCACCAGCGGATACGCGACGTTCGCCAGGACATTCATGTGGGGAAACAGGGCGTAATTCTGGAATACTATGCCAATGTCTCGTTTGTTGGGCGGCAGGCGGGTGATGTCTCGATCGCCCAAGAGAAGTTTACCGGAATCCGGCCGGACAAAACCGGCCAGAGCCATGAGTAACGTGGTCTTGCCCGATCCCGATGGCCCTAGCAGCGTGAGGAATTCGCCAGCCTGAATGTCGAGCGAAACATCATCCAGTGCGACGTAGGATCCATAAGCCTTGTGCACGCTTTCGATGGTGATCGCGAGCGACTTCATCATGTGCTCCAGCCTTAAGGCGCGTCGCCTTCGACCGGCCTCACGCGACACGCTTTAGGTTCTTGTTTTCATGCATGTTGTTGTCGCAAAACCGCTGCACACTTTTGCGCGATATGCATTAGAGCTGAGAGTCAGCGGGCCATCATTTCATCGAAGGCTCTTTGGGCAGCCTCGCCATTCTTGACCCACCATTCTGAATTCGAAAACACCGACGTGCCAGCATTTTCAGGCGCGGTCGCAAGGGTCTTCAGACGGTCCTCGGGAATAAGGCCACCCTCATATGCCGCAGGATTGACTGGGCCGTAGGCAATGAAATCGGTCAGCTTCGCAACTCGCGCAGGCTGCGTCATCGCTGCGATGAGCTTCATCGCGGCTTCCTTGTTCGGCGCTCCCTTCGGCACCCCAAGGCAGTCCGTGCCGATGACCGAACCCTTGAACGTGTAGTCAGCCGCGCCGCCATCTGCTTTCACGGTTTGAGCCCGTCCGTTCCAGGTAATGACCAAATCCGCCTCACCATCTTTCAGCAACTGCGCGGACTGAGCTCCCGAGGTCCACCACACGGCGACATTTGGTTTGATCGCTTCAAGCCGGTTGATGGCGCGCTCTAGCCCTTCCGGCGTGCTGAGCACGGAATAGACGTCCGCGGGTGCCACGCCATCGGAGAGAAGCGCGATCTCGATCGAGTCTTGCGCATTGGCGCGCAACGCGCGCCGGCCAGAAAATTTGGCAACATCCCAGAATTCCGCCCACGTCTTCGGCGGGTTCTGGCCATAGGTCTTGGTGTTCCACGACATGACGGTGCCGTAGGAGTCGAACGGATAGCAGTAGTCGGACTTCGCACCCTCCGGCACGGATTTCGGATCGATGATCTTGTAGTCGAGCGGCTCAAGCAGCGATTGTGCGGCCGCCTGGGCACCTTCCGGTGAGCCCAGGTGAATGACGTCGGTCGTGACCGCACCCGATGTGACCTGCATCTTCAAGGCGGCTAGGCCGTCGCTTAGGGTCTCCTCGCGGACATCATAGCCGAGCTCTTTTGCAGCAGGCCCCCACATGGCCTCCTTCATGGCGTTGCCATAATCGCCACCTGCGGTCGTGATGGTGACTGTTTGCGCATGGACAGGCAAGGCAGCCGAGATTGCGAACGCTGTTAAGGAAATGCGTAGCCAGGACATAGGTTCTCCTCCCCAACTTTATCAAATGTCGCTCAAAAGAGCCATTATTTTGTAATCGTAACGTTACGATTGTATCTGAATGCGCTGGAGTCAAGCTGCTTCCTGCGGGAGTTTGGATTGACCGGGATGTCGAATCCGGTAACGTTGGCGGTCAGCAAAATCAGCCGGCGCTTTCGCAAACGAAGTCGGGCGAACAATGGCCAATCTAAAGCAGATCGCGGCGGAACTTTCCCTCTCGGTGACCACGGTATCCCGCGCTCTGAAGGATGGGCCGGAAGTGCAGCCCTCGACCATAGCCCGCGTCAAGGAGGCGGCTAAGCGGGTCGGCTATTTACCAAATCATCATGGTCGCGCGCTCAAAACCGGTCGAACGCAGACGCTGACGGCAGTACTCCCGATGGAGACACGAGACCATCTGTCCGATCTGTTGAAGCTTCCTTTAATCGAAGGCATGACGCTGGCGGCGCGGCAAGCCGGTTATAGTCTGTCCATCTATTCCACCACTCCCGACGACGATCCCGTCGAGAGTGTGGAGCGGCAGCTCCAGGCGCGCAGCGCAGACGGCCTGATCATCACACGCCTGGTGTCGGCTGATCCGCGCGTCAAGCTGCTGCTGGATAAACGCATGCCATTCGTCGCGTTTGGAAGAACCGACCTGGATATCGCGTATCCTTATGTCGATGTCGACAATGAACAGATTACCTACGAGGCGACCCGGCGGCTCATGGATAAGGGCTGTCGACGCATTGCGCTGCAACTTCTCGTTCCGGAGGACCAGGCGAGTGCCATGCGTCTTTCCGGGTATGGAAGGGCAATGGCCGAGGCCGGTATTCCGATCGACCAATCGCTGATCGGTCATGGCATGTTCACCATGGAATCGAGCGCAGGCTGGTTCGATCGCTTGCTGGCGTCGTCAGATCCGCCGACAGGCTTGGCGTGCGCCAACGAACTGGGCCTTCTGGGAGCATTGCACGCCCTCGGCAAGCGGGGTCTTACACCGGGCCGCGACGTCCACATCGTCACCCGTGACAGCACGCGGCTGGCACGTTTCCTGCCGGCAAAGATCGGAGTTCATTTCGTGGATATGGCGAGTGTTGGACGCAAACTTATCGAAGTCCTGGAGAGCCGGATCATCAATCCGCTTGGACCGGTGGAGACTGTCTTGGTGCAAGGCAGATTCGAGCCGGCCGAATAGTCCGGGCTGCCCTCAGGGGGCCACCTCGTCTTGAACCGGCCGGATCAGCGCCTTTGCCGCAGCTGATCCCGCCGCAAGGATGCGATCCGACAATTCCGTCCCTTCCAGGGCGCGGGCCAGTTGAAGCGCGCCGATGAGCGTTGCAAACACACCCAACGCAACGCCCTCTGGATCGTTGGTCGGCGGCAGAGAGTCGGCTATCTGACGCACCAGGGATTGGGCGCGTTCGGCATAGAGGGCCCGCGTTTCAGGCGGCTGCCGCGCTATTTCCGGCAGTAGCGCGGCCGAAGCGCAGCCCTTTCCAGGATTGTCCCGGTGCTCGGCCGATAGATATGCCTCTATGGCCATTTCCGGACCGCCGACGGCCAACGCTTCCTGCACTTGCTGCGACTGCGCGTCCAGGGCCGCCGCCACGCTTTCACGGACGAGCTCCGCCTTGGACTGAAAGTGCGGATAGAAGGCCCCGTTCGTCAGCCCGGCGTCGCTCATGATGGTCGCCAGCCCGGACGCCGCGATGCCGTCAGATCGAAAACGTTCGGCGGCGACCTCCATGATCCGGCTGCGTGACGCGTCTTTTCGGCCCTTTTCGTAGCGCATGTCTTCTTTCCTGTCCTGCTATTGCATTATGCTCATAATCTGATATTACGACCATAATTCAATTCGTGGAAATAAGCTAGACCTCTCGAACCTGGAACATTAAAAATGGATGGGAATTCTGAAAAAACCGCAATCGTGACCGGAGCCTCCTCGGGCATCGGCCGCGCCAGCGCCGAGGCCTTGGCGCGGGCGGGGTTCACTGTCTTTGGCACAAGTCGCCGCAAGACCAGTAATGGCCCGGAAGGGGTGACCATGCTGGCATGCGACGTGACCGATGATGCGGCCGTCACTGCGCTCGTTGCCACCGTGCTCGCGCAGACCGGCCGGATCGATCTCCTGGTCAACAATGCCGGTGTCGGCCTGCTAGGGGGTGCCGAGGAATCCTCGGTCGCACAGGTACAAGCCCTGTTCGACGTCAATCTGTTCGGCGTCATGCGGATGACCAACGCAGTATTGCCGTCGATGCGGCGGCGCGGCCAAGGGCGCATCATCAATATCGGCTCCATTCTGGGATTGGTACCCGCGCCATACTCAGCGCATTATTCGGCAGTCAAGCACGCGCTCGAAGGCTATTCGGAATCGCTCGACCACGAGGTGCGCGCCTTCAACGTCCGCGTTTCCGTCATCGAGCCGGCATTCGTCCGCACCGTCTTCGACCAGAACGGCATCGAGCCGGATTCGCTGTTGAAGGAATACGATCGGGCTCGAGCCGGGCTCAAGGCGTTGCTGGGCGATGTGATGCCGATAGCCGATCGGCCGGAAGTGGTGGCGAATGTGGTCGTCAAGGCGGCGACCGATGCCCGTCCGCGACGGCGTTACACCGCTGGCAAGGCAGCGCGCCAGGTCAGCCTGCTGCGCCGCTTTGCCCCCGCGGGGATGTTCGACAAGAGCCTGCGCAAGCAGTTCCGCTTGCCGGTCTGAACAACAGAGCCAGGGGATTTCGCGCATATGCGACTAGCAACCACAACACATTTGGTCAGGCCCTTGTGCGCAAACTCATCCTGGCTGGCACGGGGCCGGCCGGTGGCGAAGGCATCGACAAGGTGACGCCGCTGACGATCGTGGACATGATCAAGGGCGCGCTGACTTTGCGGGATCCGAAATACTATCTCTTCTTCACAACGACGCCGAATGGGCGCCGCGCCGCAAACGCATTTCTGCAACGGCTGAAAGAGCGCCGGTCCAACCGGGACAAGGCGGTATCGCTGAGCGCCTTCGGCGCGCAACTCAAGGCGATCAAGGCCTACGGACTCCAGGCGCCGCAAGACCTGAGCGCTATCCGCATTCCCACTTTGGTTGCGAATGGCGACCAGGACAGGATGGTGCCGAGCAGCAATACCTACGATCTCGCCGGGCGTATCCCAGGGGCGCATCTGGTTATCTATCCGGATGCCGGGCATGGCGGGGTAGTTCAGAACTACGCCGATTTCGTCCCGAAAGCCCTGTCCTTCCTCGAGGCTGAGGTCTTGCCGCAGGGCGGCCATGCAACTGAAAACGTTCGGCTTGTTTTGTCGCGGAACACCAACAGACATTCTTAGAAAGTAACTGCCATGAAGGCATTCGTTGTCGATAAATATAATAAAAAGGGCCTTCTGCGGCTGGCCGAAATGCCGGAGCCGCAGCTCCAGGACAGCGATGTCCTGGTCGAGGTCCATGCCGCAGGGGTGAACCTGCTCGATTCCAAGGTCAGAACCGGAGAATTCAAGCTCATCCTGCCCTATCGCCAGCCCTTCATCCTGGGCCACGACGTGGCCGGGACGGTTATTCGCGTGGGATCGAAAGTCCGCAAGTTCAAAGCCGGCGACGATGTCTATGCGCGGCCGCGCGATGGCCGGATTGGGACATTCGCCGAATTCATTGCCGTGAATGAAGCCGACGTGGCCTTGAAGCCCGAGAATCTCAGCATGGAAGAGGCGGCCTCGATTCCCCTGGTCGGTCTCACCGCCTGGCAGACGCTCATAGAAAGGGCAAACCTGAAGAAGGGACAGAAGGTCTTCGTTCAGGCTGGTTCCGGGGGCGTGGGAACATTCGCCATTCAGTTGGCCAAGCACCTCGGCGCGACCGTTGCGACAACAGCGAGCGCAGCGAGTGCCGATCTGGTGAAAAGTCTCGGCGCCGATGTCGTCGTCGACTACAGGCAAGAAGACTTCGAGAAAGTTCTGTCGGGCTACGATGTCGTCTTGAACAGCCAGGATGCCAAGACGCTCGAAAAATCCCTGAGCGTGCTGAAACCGGGTGGGAAGCTCATCTCCATCTCGGGTCCACCGGATCCCGAGTTTGCCAGGGAAAAGGGACTGAATTTGATGCTGAGGCTGGTGCTGCGCCTCCTGAGCCGCGGAATTCGGGCCAAAGCCAAGCGCCGTGCCGTGCAGTTTTCGTTCCTTTTCATGTGGGCGCAGGGCGATCAGCTGAGCAAAATCGCCGCTCTAATCGAATCCGGCGCGATCCGCCCGGTTCTGGATCGGGTCTTTCCATTCGAAGCGACCAATGAGGCTCTGGCCTATGTCGAAACAGGACGCGCCAAGGGCAAGGTCGTCATCAAGGTCAGATAGCAGTTGCCTCGAACGCAGCCCTGAGCGTCTCGAACGGCGCCAGGGCGCCGCGCACCTGTACGACGGCGGCGGCGACGCGATGGGCGCGCTGCACCGCCTCAGTCGGCGCATGGCCGGCAAGGCGGGCGGCGAGATAGGCGCCATTGAAGGAGTCGCCGGCGCCGGTGGTGTCGACCGGGGTGGCGACGTGTACCGCCGGCACGGTTTGCAAGGTTCCGTTTTGCGCGATCAGCGCCGGTTCCTCGCCGTTCTTCACGACGACCTCGCCGACCAGCTTTCGCAGCCGTTCGGCTGTTTCCTGCGGTGTCGTATCACCAAACAGCATCTGTTCGTCGGGAAAGGTGGGTAGCGCGATGTCGGCGACGGCGAGCGCCTCGAGGATCGCGGCCTGCGCTTCCTCGCTTTGGCGCCACAGCCGCGGCCGGTAATTGGGATCGAAGGCGATCAGCGAGCCGGCCGCGCGCGCCTTGGCCACGGCCGTCAGCAGTACCTTGCGCGCACCCTCGTCGAGGATTGCCAAAGTGATTCCGGAAAAATAGACCAGCGCCTGGTTTTCAAGGCTTTTCTGTAAAGCGGCTGGATCCGAAGCCAACTGCCTCGCGGCCGCATCGGCCCGCCAATAGGTGAACGAACGTTCGGCGCCGGTCAGCGTGATCGCATAGAGGCCGGGGCGGGCGCCCGCTATCACCGGGCTGGCGCCGACGCCGATGCCGTTTTCGGCGAGGAATTTGATCTGGTCGCCCGAGAACGGGTCGTCGCCGAAGGCCGAGACATAGGTCGCCGGCCGCTCGCCGCTCAAGGCATGCAGCGCCCATAAAGTGTTGAACGTGTCGCCGGCAAAGCCCATGCGCCAGTTCGGCCCGGCCTGGCCCGAAAGCTCGAGCATGCACTCGCCGATCGAGGCGACGCCGTTTCCTGCCATGAAGTACTCCTCCATCCGTGCAATTGCGGTGCTGTAGCTTTTTGCGGCCGGCAGCGCCATGCTTGGCGACGGCGGATTCTTGCGCTGGGCGCGATTTCCCACAGGGGCGTGGGACGCGATCTGCCCAGCGAATCGTTATCCGCAGAACAGGAATGGGTTTGGCATCGTTATGGCGTTATCTTCTTGGAGGCTTCGGCCTGGCTGCCTTGCTCGCCGGTGTGCTGGCCGTCGTCTATCTGACGGCGCCGCATGCGCCGCAACCAAGCTCGGACGTCGGCCGTTCAAGGACGACGGCGAACAAGCTGTTCGTGGCGACTTTCGAGCCCGAGAAAGGCGTCATCCGGCAGGGCGAACTGGAGTCCTGGCTGCTCACATTGAAAACCGTCGAGGGTGCGCCGGTGGAAGGTGCTGCGATAACGATTTCCGGCGGCATGCCGCAGCACAAGCACGGTCTGCCGACCAGCCCGCAGGCGACCGATTACCTCGGCGAGGGACGCTATCGCATCGACGGCGTGAAATTCACGATGAGCGGGTGGTGGCAGTTGCATTTTGCCATTTCCGCCGCGGCCGGTTCGGACACTGTCGTCTTCAACGTGGTGCTGTGAGCCATAGATGAGCCGGTTTTCCAGTCTTCTCGCGTTGGTGATGGTGGCCGTGCTCGCCGGCTGCGGCAGGCCGGAGTTTTCCGACGCCGAGAAGCAAACCGTCGCCTCATTGGCGCTGTCCAAGCTGCCTCCGCTGAAGCCCGACACGACCAATCGCTTTGCCGAGGTGCCGGCCGCCGCGGCACTCGGTTCGACGCTGTTCTTCGACACCGGGATGAGCGGCGGCGGCACCGTATCCTGCTCGATCTGCCACAAGATCGACCGCCAGTTCCAGGACGACCTGCCGCAAGCGGTCGGCGTCGGCCGCACCAACCGGCGTACCATGCCGCTGGCCGGCGTCGCGCATGATCCCTGGTTCTTCTGGGACGGGCGGCGCGACAGCCTGTGGGCGCAAGCACTGACGCCGCTCGAAAATCCGCTGGAGCAGGCCGGCAACCGCGCCGCCTTCGCGCATTACATCAAGGCCCGTTTCGGCGAGCGCTACGAGCGCATCTTCGGGCCGCTGCCGGACCTTTCGGGCGTGCCGGCCAATGCCAGCCCGCTCGGAACCGATGCAGAGAGGGCGGCCTGGAACGCCATGCCCGCCAGCCGGGCCGAGGAGGTTGATCGCGTCTTTGCCAATATCGGCAAGGCGATTGCCGCCTTCGAGCGCTCGATCGCGCCGCCGCAGACGCGCTTCGACCGTTTTGCCACCGATCTTGCGGTGGGCGCCGAGCCGCAAGGCGACGCCGTCTTTTCGCCGGAGGAAATCCTCGGCCTGAAGCTGTTCATCGGCAAGGCCAATTGCGTGACCTGCCACAACGGCCCGCGTTTTACCGACGGCAGTTTTCACAACACCGGCGTGCCGCCTGTCGCGGGCCTGCCGCCGGATCGCGGCCGCGTCGACGCGGTGGCGCAGGTCGAGGCCGATCCGTTCAACTGTTTCGGCACCTTTCGCGACGGTGATGCCAGCGCCTGCCGCGAGTTGCGCTTCATGGTCAAGGCCGGGCCGGAACTCATTCGTGGGTATAAGACGCCGTCGCTGCGCGGTGCCGCCACCCGGCCGCCCTACATGCATGCCGGGCAGTTTTCCTCGCTGGACGAAGTGGTGGCGCATTATTCCAAGGCGCCGGCCAGCGTCGAAGGCGTATCCGAGATCCACCCGCTGCAGCTTTCGGACCGCGAACGCGCGGCTCTGGTGGCGTTTTTGAAGACGCTGGCGGAGTGAGGTTTGGATTAGTGTGCGGCAGGAGCAGTTGAACTGCTGTTCATAGGCCGCCAAAGCAACGATGTAGACGATTGTTGACACGATGCGGCGACGGTGATCATGATCCCAGGCGCAAGGTGCGGTACTTCAGGCTGTGGGAGGATAGAATGCAGCCACTTGAAATCGACGCCAAGCCTCAACCTGTTTCAATTGACCCCGCCAAGGCCGCAGTTCTCGTCGTGGACATGCAGAATGACTTCGGCTCGAAAGGCGGGATGTTCGACAGAGCCGGAATCGACATTTCCGGGATTCAGCGGGCTGTCCGCCCTACCGCAAGTGTTATAGCGGCCGCTCGCAAGTTGAGACTGCCCGTCATCTATCTGAAGATGGGGTATCATTCCGACCTTTCGGATCTCGGGACATCGGATGCCCCCAATCGTCTCCGACATCTCCAAATCTTTGGGGTCAGTGAGAACATGACAGCGCCGGATGGCAGCGAGAGCCGGATTCTGATCCGCGACACCTGGGGAACAGATATCGTCAAAGACCTAAGGCCGGAGGCAGGAGATGTCGTCCTCTACAAAACCCGGTTCAGCGGCTTCTACGAGACCGAACTCGACGCGGTCCTGAAGGCCGCAGGCATCAAACAGCTCATCGTGACTGGGTGCACGACCAGCGTGTGTGTGGAGTCGACAATTCGGGATGCCTTCTTCAGGGACTATCACTGTATCCTGCTGACGGATTGCACGAGCGAACCGATCGCGTTGGAGGCCCCACGGAGCAATCATGACGCCTCGATTACGCTCGTGCAGATACTCTTTGGATGGACATCGACGTCCGACCATTTCCTGAGGGCGATCGAGGAGCAATTTCAGGAGCGTCTTGAACGAGCCGGATGAGCTGACGAGATATCAGTGAGCGCCTACCGATCCTTCACCGTCTCCATCGCCACGAAGGTCGAGGTCTGGGCGACGTGCGGCAAGGCCGAGATGCGCTCGCCGAGCACGCGGCGGTAGGCGGCGATGTCGGTGGTGCGGACCTTCAGCAGATAGTCGAAGCTCGATGCCATCATGTGGCACTGCTCGATCTCCGGCACCGTCTGCACGGCGCGGTTGAAGGCGTCGAGCGCGGCCGAGCGGGTGTCGGACAGTTTCACCTGGACGAAGGCGACATGGCCTTCGCCCATGCGCTCGCGGTCGACGATCGCCTGGTAGCCCCTGATAAAGCCGTCCTTCTCCAGCCGCTTCACCCGCGCCTGCACCGGCGTCTTCGACAGGCCGACTTTTGCCGCCAGTTCCGACATGGAAAGCCGGCCGTTGCTGCCCAGGGCCGACAGGATGTTTCTGTCGATGCGGTCCAATTGGTCTTCTGCCATCGGATTCCTGGTCGAATTGGAGGTGATTGGCCATAATGATAGATCAATCGACCTGCCCTGTCGATTTCTTTGGACCGGACGAAATCCCTACTTATGTTAGCTTGCGCCATTCGGTCCGGTGACCGCCGGCCCGCTCCCTTATGCTCGCTCTACAGGACCGCCATGCCAGCGCTCGACACCATCCGCCAGCAAATCCGTGCCAATTATTTGCCCGACGAAGACCAGGCGGTGAAGCGGCTGGCCGAGGCGGCCGGGCTGTCCGTGCACGATCGCAAGGCGATTTCGGCCCGTGCCGCCGATCTGGTGCGGGCGGTGCGCGGCTCGTCCGATCCGCGGCTGATGGAAGTGTTCCTGTCCGCCTACGGCCTCTCGACCAAGGAGGGCGTGGCGCTGATGTGCCTGGCCGAAGCGCTGCTGCGGGTGCCCGACACCGAGACGATGGACGACCTCATCGCCGACAAGATTGCGCCGCACGACTGGTCGGCGCATTCGGGCGGTTCGAGCTCGATCTTCATCAATGCATCGACCTGGGCGCTGATGCTGACCGGCCGCGTGCTCGACGAAGGCGAGGGCGGCATCGAAGGCACGCTACGCGCCATGGTGCGCCGGCTGGGCGAGCCGGTCATCCGCAAGGCAGTCGCCGCCGCGATGCGCGAGATGGGCGAGCAGTTCGTGCTCGGCCGCACCATCGCCGAGGCCGTCAGGCGCGGCCGGCCGATGACGCAGAAGGGCTATCTCTATTCCTTCGACATGCTGGGCGAAGCGGCCCGCACCGAGGCCGACGCGCTGCGCTATCTCAAGGCCTATGCCGACGCCATCTCTTCGCTCGATGCCGGCGCCAACGGCCCCGACATCCGCCAGAACCACGGTATTTCGGTCAAGCTGTCGGCGCTGCATCCGCGCTATGAAGTGACCCAGAAAGAAAAGATGCTGCCCGTGATGGCCGAGCGGCTGTTGTCGCTGGCGCTGGCGGCGCGCCATTCGCGCATGGGGCTCAACATCGACGCCGAGGAAGCCGACCGCCTCGATTTGTCGCTCGACGTCATCGAGCGGGTGCTGGCCGAGCCGGAGCTTGCCGGCTGGAACGGTTTTGGCGTCGTCGTCCAGGCCTATGGACCGCGCGCCGCCTTCGTCATCGACTGGCTCTACGCTCTGGCCAGGAAATACGACCGCAGCATCATGGTGCGGCTGGTCAAGGGCGCCTATTGGGACACCGAGATCAAGCGGGCGCAGACGCTCGGGCTCGACGGCTATCCGGTCTTTACCCGCAAGGCCAACACCGACGTCTCCTACCTGGCCTGCGCGAAGAAGCTGTTGTCGATGACCGACCGTATCTATCCGCAATTCGCCACTCACAATGCCCACACCGTCGCCGCCATCCTGTCGATGACGACGGAGCGCGATAGATTCGAGTTCCAGCGCCTGCACGGCATGGGCGAAGCGCTGCATGAGACGGTGCGGCGGGCCGAAGGCACGCGCTGCCGCATCTATGCGCCGGTCGGCGCGCATTCCGACCTGCTCGCCTACCTGGTCCGCCGGCTGCTGGAGAACGGCGCCAATTCCTCCTTTGTCCACCAGCTCACCGACGAGGAGGTCGAGCCCGAGGACATTGCCCGCGACCCGCTCGAAACAGTGGAGAAACAAGGCCCCGCCGCCAATCCGGCGATCGTGCCGCCGTCGGCGATCTTTGGCCCCGGCCGGCGCAACTCCAAGGGTTTCGATATCACTGACACGCTGATGCTGGCGGCGATCGACAAGGCCAGGGCCGAGTTCGCCGGGCCGGAGCGCTGGCACGCCAAGCCGGTCAGCCGCGCCGCCGGCTACGGCAAGCAGCGTCCGGTGGTCAATCCGGCAAAACCTTCGGAAGTGGTCGGCACGGTCAGCGAGGCCGGCGCCAAGCAGGTCGAGACCGCCGTGCGCATCGCCGTCGAGGCACAACCGGCATGGGCAAGACACCCCGTCGCCGAGCGCGCCGCCATCCTCAACCGGGCGGCCGATCTCTATGAGGCGAACGCCGTCGAGTTCTTTGCGCTCGCCGCCCGCGAGGCCGGCAAGTCGCTGGCCGACGGCGTTGCCGAGGTGCGCGAGGCGGTCGATTTCCTGCGCTACTATGCGGCCGAGGCCGCCAATGCCGAGGCGGGCACCGAGGCGCGCGGCGCCATCGCCTGCATCTCGCCGTGGAATTTTCCGCTCGCCATCTTCACCGGGCAGATCGCGGCGGCACTCGTCACCGGCAATTCCGTGATCGCCAAGCCGGCCGAGCAGACGCCGCTGATCGCTTTCCGCGCTGTCCAACTGCTGCGCGAGGCCGGCGTACCGGAAGACGTCATCCAGCTTCTGCCCGGCGACGGTCCCTCGGTCGGCGGCCCGCTGACCGCCGATCCGCGCATTGCCGGCGTCTGCTTCACCGGCTCGACCGATGTCGCCAAACTGATCGAAAAGCAGCTAGCCGAGACCGCCGCGCCCGACGCCATGCTGATCGCCGAAACCGGCGGCCTGAACGCCATGATCGTCGATTCCACGGCGCTGCCTGAACAGGCGGTGCGCGATATCCTGGCCTCCGCCTTCCAGAGTGCCGGCCAGCGCTGCTCGGCACTGCGCATTCTCTACGTGCAGAAGGACGTCGAGAAGAAGATGCTGGAGATGCTGAAAGGCGCTATGGAAGCGCTCAGCCTCGGCGACCCCTGGCGGATCTCGACCGATGTCGGCCCGGTCATCGACGACGAGGCACAAGCGTCGATCCGCGACTATTGCACGAAAATGGGCCTGCAGGGCCGGCTGATCGCCAAGCTCGAAGCGCCGAAGGACGGCCGCTTCGTCGCGCCGCACGTCTTTCGGGTCAAGAGCATCGAGGAGTTGGAACGCGAGGTGTTCGGCCCGGTGCTGCACGTCGCCACCTTCGATGCCGACGAGATCGATGCGGTGATCGCCGCGATCAACCGCAAGGGCTACGGCCTGACCTTCGGCCTGCACACCCGCATCGAAGGCCGCGCGCAGCATTTCGTCGACGGCATCCATGCTGGCAACATCTACGTCAACCGCAACCAGATCGGCGCCGTCGTCGGGGCGCAGCCCTTCGGCGGCGAGGGGCTTTCCGGCACCGGACCGAAGGCGGGCGGGCCACATTATCTCCGGCGCTTCCGCAAGGGGCCGGAGGCCGGCACCCATCTTGCCGAAGGCCGCAAGGTGACGGCGACCGAGCTCGCCGACAATCTGCCGGACCCGGCCTTTGGCGGCTGGTCGACGCGGCCGGATCGCGTCGCCATCCTGAGGAAACATCTGCGCGGCAAGGGTGCCGCGGCCATCGGTGCCGCCGCCGGCATCGATTTCGGCCAGGTCGACCTGCCCGGGCCGACCGGCGAGGCCAACACGCTGTCGCTGTCGCCGCGCGGGCGCGTGCTGTGCCTCGGTCCCGACGCGGATACCCTGCTTGCGCAGACGATCCAGGCGCTGGCCGCCGGCAATGCCGTGCTCGCCGTCGCACCTGGCGCGCCTGCGGCACTGTCGGCGCTGACCGGCAAGGGCCTGCCGCTGGCGGCGATCGACGGCCGTCCGGACCCGGTCGAAGCGCGCTCGCTGCGGGTCGATGTCGTCGCCTTTTCCGGTACGCCCGAGGCCGCGCGCATCGTGCGCAAGGTCATCGCCGACCGCGCCGGCCCGATCGTACCGCTGGTCAGCGAAGTGTATTATCCGGCCGCCTATGCGCACGAGCGCGCCGTCTGCGTCGACACCACGGCGGCGGGCGGCAATGCCAGCCTGCTGGCCGCGGCATAGGGTTTCGCCAGGGCTCGCTCATCGCGGGCAGGGCGGCGCCGACTCTGCGTGGGGACGGTCGCTACCTGATACCGAGCGGCACCTCGAACTGCCAGGCCGAGCGACCGGCTCCGTCTGGAATCGGGGGAAACGGAGAAGCCCGGCGGACCGCGTCGAGAGCGGCCTTGTCCAGCGCGGCAACGCCTGAACTGCCCGTCAGCCTGGCCGACCGGACGCTGCCGTTCGAACCGACGGTAAAGGCAACCGTGGCTGTGCCCGTGGCGCGCGTGCGTGTCGAATTGAAGGCCCGCACCAGCTTTGATCGGATCTTGCCGGGGTAGTTTGTGACGGCTGCATTGCCGATGCCGGACTTGCCGCCCCTGCTGGCAGTCAGGATCTTGCCGTCCTTCTTGCCGTCGGCCGTGCCGCGCGCGACATCCATTTCGTCACGGCCGCCGGAGCCGGTCTTTTTCTTCTTGGAATCGGCTTTGGCAAGTGCCTTGCCCGCCTTCTTGCGCGAGACCGGCTTTTCAGGCTCGTTTGGTTCAGCTTTCCTGGCCGGCTTGTTCTTTGCGGTTGCCTTCTTCGGCTGCTTGGGCTTCGGCCTTTCCGGCTTCGGTTCTTCCGCCGCGACGACGGTCTCGACCGTCTGAACCGGTTCGGCCGGCGCCGGGTCGGCTGGTGCCGGAGCACTCGTCTCGGCAGGATCGGCCCTTTCGACCGTGCTGACTGGCGGCGGCACGGCATTGTCGTCAGTGGGCACCAGCCTGTCGGTCGCGAGAATGTCGGGCGATGGATCCGGGCGCGCCGGCTCGACAGGCTGGGCAGGCGCGGGCTCGGGGCGATCGGCAAGAGGAGCAGTTTCCGTGACGGCCTCGCTAACCGGCTCGACCACATCTTTTTCCGATGCTTCCGCCACATCGGTGACCGGCTGGAGCGCCTCCTCTGCCGCGGTTGCCTGCGCCTCGACCGTTTCGACGGGCTTGGCGTCGAGCATGGTCACCATCGTTACGTTGGTCACTTCCGGGTCGTCTCCGACATCGCCGGCCGCCTGCTGCGGATCGGCGCCGAGCAGCATTTCGCCTTGCTGGTCGGCACCTTCGATGCTTGGCCTGTCGTCCGGCAGGGTGAGAAAGGCCAGCGCCACCGCTGCGTGAAATGCGCAAGAGCAGGCGATCGCCACCGTCCAGTTGTGGCGCCGCTGCATCTGTCGTGCCTGCCGCAATGGCTCCGCCGGCACCGCAGTCAATTCGCCGTCGGCATCGGCGATGCAACTGTCTTCCGGTCTGTCGCGCGGCGAAACATGCAGCACCCCGCGAGGGATGGCGAAATCGGGATCGTCCGGTTCCGGCGGCAGGAAACCGGCCAATGGCCACGCCAGGGTGTTTCGCGCGAATGCCGGTTCCAGTCCCAAATTCAGACCCCGAAGGCGATGCCGGTCCTGGTCTGCGTCTTCAGCCCGCGCATGCAGGCATTCGGCTCGGCGCCGGCGCATTCCGTGGCGCTGTTGATCAACACGCGGCTGACCTTGCCGCAATCGGTGCCGGCAAGGTCGAAACGCGTCACCTTGGTCTTGCCTGCAGGCAGCTCCTTGAAATCGAGCACGGTCAGCCGGTCGACGACGCCGGCCTCGTTGAACAACGCGATCTCGAACGCCGCCTTGGAAAGACCGGCGCCGAGATTGTTGGTGACCACGAAGGTTAGGCGGCAGCCCTTGTCGGATGGCTGCGCGCCGTTCAGCTCGAGGATCAGCGCCGGCGCTTGCTGCTGTGTCCATGCCGGAGCCGCCGCAAGCGACATAGCCACCGCCGCGGCCAACAGACGAAGGGATGCTGTCACGCCTTGCCTCATCGTCAGCCTCCAAACCGCATGGTCGCCGCCAGCTTCAGGGTGACGCCGGGCTCGTAGACGATACTCGTGGTCGACGCGTTCAGTGGGTTGGCGTATTTGACGTCGAACAGATTGTCGGCGCGGAAATCGACCTTGAAATTGTCGGTCGCCTGGTAGCTGGCGAAGGCATTGACCAGCGTATAGTCCTTGGCCACCGCGTTGCCCTGCGGCTTGCCGTTGTATTGCACCTCGCCGCCGACAGTCAGCCTGTCCTCGAGGAAGCGAAAGCCGAGTTGCCCGGTGACCTGGGAGGAGGGGACGGTGACAAGGTCCGCCCGATCGCCTTCATAGGAAATCGTGTGGCCATCGGTGAACGACGCCGAAAGCCCGGCAAAGCCCCAGGCTGCGTCATAGACGCCCTCCATCTCGAAGCCGTGGATCTTGGCCTTGGCGAAATTCTGATACTGGAAGCAGATCGGGATGCCCGGACCGAACGGGCAGCCGCTGGTCGGGTCGAACGCCGATAGCGTCACGCCGTCGATGTAATCGTCGACATTGTTGTTGAAATAGGCCGCCTTCAGCCGCAGCGCGTCGTCGGCCTCGATGACGCCGTTGGTGCTGTAGTTGACGCCAAACTCCACGGTCTTGCCGGTTTCGGGCTTGAGATTGGGATTGGGGAGGAACGGGAAGCTGACGCCTGCCGGATGATTGCCGCTGATCAGGGTCTCCGATAGCGAAGGGGAACGGTAGCCTTCTGCGTAAGTGCCGTAGAATTGCAGGCCGGAAAGGCTGGCGCTTGCGAAGGGCGAAATGCCCACTGTGATGCGTGGCGACAGCCGGTCGCCAGAGGTTTCGCCGACATCGCTGTCTAGCTTGTAGCTGTCGTAACGCAGCCCGGCGATGACCTCGAGCCAGTCCCAGGTGAGCTTGTCCTGGACGTATGCGCCGGAGACGTTTCTATCGCCCGAGGGCGTGTAGAAACTGTCGCCGCCCGCCGTGCCGCCTGTCTCGACATCGTCGCCAACCCAGTCGCCGCCATAGGTCAGCTCATGCGCGATCCCAACGGTCTCGAATCTCGACGTGTTCCAGATGTCGATGCCGGAGGTGCCGATGTCGAACATCGATTTCGAACCCGCCGGCAAAACCACGGGCAGACCGGTGACCGGATCAAACCGGTTTTGCGCCACAAGGGTCGTCAGATCGAGCTTGGTCTTGTTGTAAGAGGCGTTGATGTGGAGATCGAGCCAGCTCGTGTCTTCGTCGGTGATGTTGTAGCGGGCCGTGAAGGTATTCGCCTTCAGGTCGGCGTCGTTCACCGGCGCGCTGCCGCTGGTCTCGGTCCATCCGTCGTTCGAGCCGATCCAACCGAGCTTCAGCTCGCTGTTTTCGCTGGGGCGGATGGTCGTCTTGAGGAGGCCGCTCAAGACGTCGAAGCCAGTGCCCGCTACAGTGTCGCCGCCGCCATGCTTGTAGTCGTCATAGTCGCGGTAGACGATGTTGCCGAGCACGTCCCAGTTCTCGTTTATCCGGTAGGCGCCGGTGGCGCTGGTGGTCCAGCCTTCACCGTTGGTTTCGTAACGCCCGGTCGCGGATGCCGCCCAGGTCTCGTCGGGCTTGAGGAAATCCTGAGCATCCTTGGTATCGAAAAAGACGACGCCGCCGATCGCCCCGGAGCCGTAGGTATTGGCGACCGGACCGCGGATCACGTCGACGGATTTGATCAATTCGGGATCGATGTAGAAGGTCGATTGCGTGCCGTGATCCGAGCGCTGGAAATTCTGGCGGGCACCGTCGACGATGACGGAGACGCGGCCGAAGTCCTGCAGGCCGCGGATGTTGATGCTGGAGCTGACACGCCTTGCGTCGGCCTGGACGGCGACACCCGGCACACCGAACAGCATGTCGTTGGGCGTCGTCGCCATGCGGCGCTCTAGCTGCTCCTCGTCGACATGGCTGGCTGAAGCAAGCGACTCGATCGCCGTCTCGCCGGTGCGGCTGAGGATCAGGATCTTGTCGAGCAGCGTGGCACCCGCCGGGGCGGGCTTTGCCTGTTCTGGCGGTTGAGACGGGTCAGTCTGCTGCTGGTCGGCTGCCGGTTGGGCAGCCGGCTGGGCGCCGGCCGGTGCGGCGAGCAGCGGGATCGCCGCCGCGCCGGCCAGCAACGCGGCCATTTTGCTTGTCATAGAACAGTGTGCCAGGCCGCTGCCCACCGGCCGTCCCCAATTCGCCAACCCCATGCTGCAACTCCAAGAATCCATGTTCGATGCTGGCTGGCTTGGGGCTCGCTGGCATTTTTCATCGCGTCCGGCGTCTTAAATGTTGACTCATTTACTCCGGTATTGCACTGCTAGATAACATGACCATTCGAGTCAAGAATTGAATCGGCATTTCACGCCGGCGCCGAGCCAGATGCCCGGCACAGAACAGGGAGCGAACCCATGAACACGCACAATCCCAGCGACTTTCGCTATCGCGTCCGCCGTTCCGACGAAAATTCCGTCCGTTTCGAACGGGTCCAATCGGCCGTGAGAACGCTGTCCAGCAACACGCTGTTCCAGGGCGAGCACGAGATCGGCATCGAACATCACGGTGCGCTGTATCGGCTGAAGATCACCCGGCAGGGCAAGCTCATCCTCAACAAGTAGGTGGTGGAAATGGACCAGCGCGTAAAACCCGCCCCGCACGAGATCCGACGGGCACGGGTAGACAATCCGAAGATGCGCGAGCGCGACCTCGCCGCCCAACTCGGTATTTCGGAGGCCGAACTGGTCGCCGCGCATTGCGGCGACGGGGTCGTGCGGGTCGAGCCGCGTGTCAACGACGTTTTGACTGGTCTCGAAGCTGTCGGTGAGGTGATGGCGCTGACCCGCAACGAAAGCGCGGTGCACGAGAAGATCGGCGTCTACGACAAGGTCGTCACCGGCAATCACAATGCCATGGTGCTCGGCGAAGACATCGACCTGCGCATCTTCCCGAAAGTCTGGGCGCACGGCTTTGCGGTGGAAAAGCGCGACGGCGCCGACATCCGACGCAGCCTGCAGTTCTTCGACGCCGCAGGCGAGGCGATGCACAAGGTGCATCTCAGGCCCGCATCCAACCTCTACGCCTATCAGAAGCTGGTGGCCGGGCTGGAATCTCCGAACCAGGAACCGACGGTGGCGATTTCAGCGGGCGCGGCTGACGACGAGATCGAGACTGCGGACAATTCGGCCAGCGTCGAGGATCTGCGCGACCGCTGGAGCCAACTAACCGACGTGCATCAGTTCTTCGGCATGCTGAAGACACTGAAGCTCAGCCGCCGGCAGGCGGTGCGCTTGGTCGGCCAGGATTATGCCTGGCTGGTCGATAACGATGCGGTGAGCGCCATGTTCAACCACGCCGCCGCTGGCGCCATGCCGATCATGTGCTTTGTCGGCAATCGCGGCTGCATCCAGATCCATTCCGGCCCCGTCGCCTCGATCAAGCCGATGGGACCATGGCTCAATGTGCTCGACGAGACCTTCCATCTGCACCTGCGGACCGACCACATCGATGAGGTCTGGGCCGTGCGTAAGCCGACCAAGGACGGCCATGTCACGTCGCTCGAAGTCTATGGCACCGACGGCAAGATGATCATCCAGTTCTTCGGTAAGCGGCATGAGGGCGAAAGCGAGCGCGAAGACTGGCGCTTTCTGGCCGAAAACCTGCCGCGTATCCCAAGCCCGACCGCAGCCTGAGGAAACGATGATGGCTCTTTTCTCCAGGCTGGTCTCCAGGTCGGCGCTTGGTCCTGCGGCCGCTGTTTTCCTGGCGTTCGCCGTGCTGATGCCGGCTCAGGCCGCCGAAGGCATCGCGACTTTTGCCGACCGCTCGAGGATCGTGGCCATCGGCGGCTCGATCACCGAGATCGTCTACGCGCTCGGCGAACAGGATCGCCTTGTCGCGCGCGATTCGACCAGCCGCTATCCGCAAGCGGCGGCGGAACTGCCGGATGTCGGCTACATGCGCCAGCTGTCGCCGGAGGGTGTGCTGTCGGTCAATCCGTCGGGTATATTGGCCCTGCACGGAAGCGGACCGAAGGAAGCCGTCGACGTGCTGAAGAAATCGAGCATCCCGTTCATCGAGGTGCCCGAGCGCTATGATAATCAAGGCATTCTGGAAAAGATCCACATCGTCGGCAAGGCGCTCGGCGTCGAGGCCAAGGCCGATGCCCTGGCAGCCCAGATCGACGCCAAGCTGAAGGCAGCCGAAAAGCAGACCGCCTCGATCAAGGAGCGCAAGCGCATCCTGTTCGTGCTGTCGATGCAGGGCGGCAAGCTGCTTGCCGCCGGCAGCGACACCGCAGCCGACGGCATCATCAAGCTTGCGGGCGGCATCAACGCCATCGACCGCTTTGCCGGCTACAAGCAATTGTCGGACGAGGCAGTCATCACCGCTAGGCCGGACGTGATCCTGATGATGAACAATGCCGGACCGGCCACCGCGGATGACGAATTGTTTTCGAACCCTGTCGTGGCTTCGACGCCGGCGGGTGCCGCCCGCAAGCTGATCCGCATGGACGGCGGCTATCTGCTCGGCTTCGGCCCGCGCACGGCCGACGCTATCCACGATCTCGCCGTCTCGCTCTATGGCGGCCAGGTCACGGATTGAGCGCGATGGCCGATCATTCGATCGCTGATGCGGCGGGCATCATGGCGACGGCAGCCGAGGGTGACCGTTCGCGGCGCGCCCGCCTCGTCATCGTGCTGCTCTGCGTCGGGCTGGCTATCGCCGTGCTGTTGTCACTGACCTCCGGCGCATCCGATGCCTCGGCCATCGGCGTCATGCACGACTGGCTGTTCGGCGCGTTGCCCGGCGACGCGGCATTGAGCGCCCGCGACCATGTGATCATCCATGACATCCGTCTGCCGCGCGTCATTCTGGGCGTACTGGTCGGCGCATCGCTTGCCGTCTCCGGTGCCGTCATGCAGGGTTTGTTCCGCAATCCGCTGGCCGACCCCGGCCTGATCGGCGTTTCGGCCGGATCGAGCCTCGGTGCGGTCGCCGTCATCGTGCTTGGCTCGACCATGCTGGCGCCGCTGACCTCGGCGCTCGGCACGCTGGCTCTGCCGCTGGCTGCGTTCTGCGGCGGGCTGGCGACGACATTGCTGCTCTATCAGGTCGCGACACGGCAAGGCCGGACCTCGGTCGCCACCATGCTGCTCGCCGGCATCGCGCTGGCGGCGCTTGCCATGGCGCTGACCGGCATCCTGATCTTCATGGCCGACGACCGGCAATTGCGCGACCTGACCTTTTGGCAGCTCGGCTCGCTGGGCGGCGCAACCTGGCAGAAGATCGGCTCCGTCGGGCCGATCATCGTGCTGGCGCTGGCGGCAATGCCGTTCCTGGCGCGCGGCCTCAACGCGCTGGCGCTTGGCGAGGCGACGGCCGGCCATCTCGGCATTCCGGTGCAGCGGCTGAAATACACCGCGATCGTCGGCGTCTCGGCAGCGGTCGGCGCGTCGGTCGCCGTCAGCGGCGGCATCGGTTTTGTCGGCATCGTCGTGCCGCATTTGCTGCGCCTGCTGATCGGCCCCGACAACCGTTACCTGCTGCCGGCATCGGCGCTGCTCGGCGCCGCGCTGCTGCTGTTGGCCGACGCCGTTGCCCGCAACATCGTTGCCCCGGCCGAATTGCCGATTGGGATCGTCACCGCGGTCGCCGGTGCCCCGTTCTTCCTGTGGATACTGCTGCGTAAGCGCGGCGTCATCGACCTGTGAGAGACCGTTTGGAAACTCTACTCTGGCGGCCATCTGATGGCGTTTTCTGCGCTTCCGGTGCTCACGGACCCAAATGTCCGCTCCGCTCCGGTTCTCGAAACCACCACCATATGACTCGCCAGAGCAAATTTCGAAACAGTCTCTAAGAGGGTTTTATGATCGAAGCGCGCGATGTCTCGGTGGCGATCGGCGGCAAGCGCATTGTCGCCAATGTCGATTTCGAGGCGCGGCCGGGCGAAATCGCGGCCATTGTCGGCCCCAACGGTTCGGGCAAGACGACCTTCCTCAGAGCACTGTCCGGCGATCTTGGCTATTCGGGAGAGGTCACCATCAACGGCCGCAATCTATCGGCGATGAATCCGGTCGAGGCGGCGACGGTGCGCGCGGTGCTGCCGCAGGCGACGACGCTGTCCTTCCCGTTCACTGTGCGTGAGATCGTCAGGCTGGGCCTGGTCGGCGGGCGCTCCGGCGCGCTGCCCGGCGAGGACCAGCGCCTGCCCGAACGCGCGCTGGCGCGCGTCGACCTCGACGGTTTTGCCGGCCGCTTCTACCAGGAATTGTCCGGCGGCGAGCAGCAGCGCGTGCAGCTTGCCCGCGTACTCTGCCAGGTCTGGGCGCCGGTGCTCGACGGCAAGCCGCGCTATTTGTTCCTCGATGAGCCGGTGTCCAGCCTCGACATCAAACACCAGCTGATCATCATGGACATCGCGCGTGATTTCGCCAGACGGGGCGGCGGCGTGGTCGCCATCCTGCACGACCTCAATTTGACGGCGATGTATGCCGACCGGATTTTCGTCATGCATCGCGGCAGGCTCGCCGCTACAGGTTCGCCGCAACAGGTACTCAGCGACGAGCTGATCGAAAAGGTCTTCGATTGCCGGCTGAAGGTCGGCGTGTTGCCGGCAGGAAACATGCCGTTCGTTTTGCCGCAATCGGCAGCTTAGGCAATCAGAAAAATCAGGCGGCCGGCGCCCGTTGCACCAGCATGTCGATGCCGAGCAGGTGTCGCACATTCGGGCGCGCCGCCACCAGATCGGCGATCGTGTAGCGCGACAGCACGGCGAAGAAGGCGTTGAGCGCTTCGCGCAATGCCGAATTCAAGGCGCAGCTGTCGACCAGCGGGCATTCGGCGGCGTCGTTCTCGAAGCACTCGGCCATGGCAAAGCTTTCCTCCGTCACCCGCACGACATCGAACAGGCTGATCGTTTCGGCCGCGCGACCGAGCCTGACGCCGCCATTCCTGCCGCGCACCGTTTCGATCAAGCCGTTTTCGACCAGTGGCTGCAGGATCTTGAACAGGAAAAGTTCCGATACCGAATAGGCGGCGGCGATCTCGGGGATGCGGCTCAGCCGTTCGGTATTGGCGGCGCAATACATCAGAATGCGCATGGCGTAGTTGGTCTGACGGGTAAGCCGCATTGTGTCCTCACATAGCAGTGGTTGGGGTCAATATGGCCTATAGTTTGGAACAATTCCAGACTGGCGCTGCATAATAGATGAATTCAGGCGTCAAGTTTGCATGCGCGATTGCGCGCACCGGGATCAGCGGCGCGCTTTCTGTGGGAAGCGACATTAGATAAGTTCGCATGATCGATCAGGAGCGGCCCACCATGTCACGACCAGCCCCGGTTCTTGCATCCGTCGCGTTCGCCCGGTTCGACACCGACGCCGATGCCAAGCTTTCGGCGCTCAGGCGCACCAAGTTCGCTGCCACCGCAGCACTTGCGTTTTGCGTGCTGATCTTTGCGGCGGCGAAATCGTTCGAGAGCCGGCATGCGTGGTTGGGCTTTGTTGCCGCTTTCGCCGAGGCGGCGACGATCGGCGGGCTGGCCGACTGGTATGCGGTGGTAGCGCTGTTTCGGCGGCCACTCGGCCTGCCGATCCCGCATACGGCTATCATCCCGGAGAACCAGAACCGAATCGCCGACAATCTCGGCCGCTTCATCGAGGTCAATTTCCTGGCGCCGGAGCCGGTGCGCGAAAAGCTCGCCGAAGTCGATTTTTCCGCGCTGGTCGCGGACTGGCTGGCCGACCCGAACCGCGCCGCCGACCTGTCGCGTTTTGTCGGCCGGCTAGTGCCGCAGACGCTGGCGGCGGTCGAGCAATCCGGACTGCGCGGCTTCGTCACCAGCCGTATGCTGGAGCAGATCGAAAAGGTGCCGCTGGCGCCGCTCGCCGCCGAGTTGCTGTCGGCGCTGACTGACGATCGCCGCCACCAGAAACTATTCGACGAGTTCACCAAGGTGGTCGGCCGCTTCTTGAGCGACGAGCAGGCGCTGGCGACGATGCGCGAGAAGATCCGCGAGGAACTGCCGTCGCTGTTCAACCTGTTTCGCGCCGACGCCTATCTGTTGAAGAAGATCGTTGCGTCGGCCGGCTCGCTGCTCGATGAAGTGCGCGCCGATCCGCACCATCCAATGCGCGCCGAATTCGACCTTTTCGTCGCGACTTTCGTCGAGCGGCTGAGGACATCCAAACAATATGCCAGGCGCGCCGAAAAGCTGAAGCGAGATTTCCTCGCCCGGCCGGAACTCAGCGCTCTGGCCGGCGACATGTGGGAGAGCCTGCGGCTGTTCATCGAGCAGGACGCCAAGGCGCCGAATTCGATGATCCGCGACCATCTCGCCACCATGTTCGTCGAGGTCGGCCGCCATCTTGCCGACGACGCGCAGATCAGGGCCGACATGAACCAGGGGTTCATCGTGGCGCTGGCATCCTTCGTCGAAAGCCAGAAGAGCGGCGTGTCCAAATTCATCGCCGACCAGGTCAAGCGCTGGGACCTCGCGCAACTGACAAGGCTGATCGAGATGAACATCGGCAAGGACCTGCAATATATCCGCTTCAACGGCATGATCATCGGTGGCCTTGCCGGGCTCGTGCTCTACACCGCCGAACGGCTGTTTCTCGTCGGCTGACCTCGTCCGAATGGACCGCTGAGCTTCGCTGCACTATCTTCCGTGCAGTGGCGGCGTTCACGGCAACAGGGGGAGAGTACCAGCATGGCAAAACGACCGGATTCCGAGTCCTTTATCGACATGTTCGGCAAGTTCGGCCGCGACCTGAAGCTGCCGAATGTCGATGTCGAGGCGATCCTCGCCCACCACGCCAAGAACCTGGAAGCGCTGGAGAAGTCGGCCAGGGCGAGTGCCGCCGGAGCGTCGGCGCTGTTGTCCAGGCAACGCGAGATGCTACAGGACACGCTGCGCGAAATCACCGACATGGCACAAAACTACAGGGCGCCCGGCAATCCCCAGGAAATGATGCAGAAGCAGGCGGCGTTCGCCAGGAGATCCTTCGAGACCGCGCTGAAGAATGCCGGCGAGATGGCCGAACTGGCGAGGGCGTCCGGCACCGAATCCATCGAAATCCTGCGCAGCCGCATCAAGGAGGCGATGGAGGAGATCCGCGCCGGCCACGACAAGAAATAAGCTGTTCCCCAGCAGCACGCTTGCCGGCGGCGAAGACTGGCGGTTCGCGGCCGAAGATTATGGGCTGGAATCGCACTGGCGAATTGACAGGGGCGGCCCGTCGTGGTCCGGAACAGGCAAGCGATCGGGAAAGCAGGAATGACGCAGATACGGCCCACGACGCCGCCGACCTTCGAGCAACTCAGGGCGATGGCCGGGCAGGAATTAGGCGTCTCGGACTGGACGCTGGTCGATCAGCACCGCATCGACCAGTTTGCCGAATGCACGGGCGATCATCAATGGATCCATGTCGATCCCGAGCGGGCGAAGCGGCAAAGCCCGTTTCGCACCACGATCGCGCATGGCTATCTGACCCTGTCGATCATCGGCGCGCTGGCGCTTGAGATGGGCATCGTACCCGAAAACACGCAGGCCGCTTTCAACTACGGTTTCGACAAAGTGCGTTTCGTGGCGCCAGTCAGGGTCGGCTCGCGAATCAGGCTGCGCACCACGCTGTTGTCGATGGAAGACAAAGGCCCGGGGCAATATCTGATGAAGGCTTCCAATACGGTCGAGATCGAAGGCGAGCAGAGGCCGGCGCTGACCGCCGAGACGCTCGTCATGCTTTACGCACGCCGCAAGCGGGCCGGCACCTGAGAGACCGTTTGGAAACTCTACTCTGGCAGCCATCTGATCGCGTTTTCTGCGCTTCCGGCCTTCGCCGGCCGAAGCACCGATCAGCGGTCGTGGCAGTTAAGGCTACGGCCGGCGTAGGCCGGTGCTCACGGACCTAAATGTCCGCTGCGCTCCGGTTCTCGAAACCACCACCATATGACTCGCCAGAGCGAATTTCGAAACAGTCTCCGAGGACACGGGCTCAGACAGGCGTGCGGCGGTGCAAATCAGCGCGACATCGCCTGTTCAAGCGCCCTGAAAATCCGGTCGTCTCCGGACTGGGCGACGTTGAAGCGCATGAAACGGCTGGCCGACCGAGACAGGCTGAACGCATTGCCGGGCGCAAGCACGACGTTGGCCGACAAAGCGTGACGGGCGACATCCGCGGCATCTATCCCCTCCGGCAGCCTGCACCACAAAAACATGCCGGCCGGCTGATCTATCCATGGCACGATGCCGATGGCCTTCAGGCGGGCGCTGGTTTCTTCCACGGCGCGCGAGAGCCGCGCGCGCAGCAGATCGACGTGCTTGCGATAGAGGCCGTCCTTCAGCAGCGTCAGCACCAGTTCGGATGCAAGCCGCCCGCTGCCAAAGGACGTGGCGATCTTGAGATCGGTCAATCCTTCCATCCAGTCGCGAGGAGCGGCGATGAAGCCGCAGCGCACCGATGCCGAAAGCGTCTTGGAGAAGCTTCCGATATGGATGACCCGGCTGAGACCGTCGAAGGCCGCCAGCCGGGGCGCGGGCGTATGTTCGAAATCGGCGAAGATATCGTCCTCGATAATCGTCAGCCCCGACTGGTCGGCGAGCTTCAGCAGCCGATGGGCGGCGACGGGCGACAATATCGCGCCGGTCGGATTGTGGAGCGCGGAATTGGTGATGTAGAGGCGCGGCCGGTGCTCGTTCAGCGCTTGCGCGAACAGCTCGATGTCCGGCCCCGAGCGTGTGTAGGGAACGCTGATCACCTTGGCCCGATGGGCGCGCAACAGGGCATGGAAGTTGAAATAGCAGGGATCGTCGACCAACACGGTGTCACCCGGTTCGAGCAGAAACCTACACAGCAGGTCGATCGCCTGGGTGCCCGATTCCGTCAGCATGATCTGGTCCGGGGAGGCTTCGATACCGTGCTCGGCCATGCGCCGCGCCAGCAGATGGCGCAGCGCCGGCAAGCCGAGCGGCGTGCCGTAATCGGTCAGCGCGGCATCGTCGGCGCGGGCCATGGTCCGCAGTGCGCGGCGCAATCCGGCCTCGGGCATCCATGCGGCCGGCAACCAGCCGCAACCGGGTTTGAGCACATTGTCGCCAGCTTCCAGCGATTGGCGCGAGACCCACAGCGGGTCGACAGCACGGTCAAGCCTGGGGCCGATCTCGGCCAGTGACAGCGGAGCCAGCGATCCGGCGGCATAGAAACCCGAGCCCGGCCGCGAGCGGATCATGCCTTCCGCCGCAAGACGCTCATAGGCTTCGACCACGGTGGATTTGGAAACCTGCATGGCCTTGGCGAAAGCCCGGATCGAAGGCAGCCGCATTCCCGGTGTCAGGCTGCGCGCGGCGATCCTGTGCCTGATCGTCGCCATGACGGTTTCGACAAGCGTCCGGCTGCCCTCATCTGTTGTCGTCTGCTCGTCCATCCGTACTGCTCAGCCTACCATGACGGTTTTGTCGAACTGTACCTCATTGTCTCTGGCGGAGCCATACGCCCGGCCCGATAGAGGGCGAAACGAGCGGGGCATCGATGGACAAGGCGGTGAGTGGTGGGGCGGCGAGTAGCTGGGCGGCGAGCGGCTGGGTCAACGGGTTCATAGGCGTGCTGATCTTCAGCGGTTCGCTTCCGGCGACGCGCGTGGCGGTGATGGATTTCGATCCGGTGTTCGTGACGGTCGCCCGTGCGGCTTCGGCGGGCATTCTCGGCCTCGCGCTGCTGCTCGTTTTTCGCCAGAAGCGACCGGAGCGGCAAGATCTGTTCTCGCTGGCGATCGTCGCGCTTGGCGTCGTGGTCGGCTTTCCCCTGCTGACGGCGCTGGCGCTCAAGCACATCAATTCGGCTCACTCGATCATTTTCGTCGGCCTGTTGCCGTTGGCGACCGCGATCTTCGGCGTGGTTCGAGGCGGTGATCGCCCGAAACCGGCGTTCTGGCTGTTCTCGTGTCTCGGCAGCGCCCTTGTTGTCGGTTTTGCAGTGACGCAAGGCCTCTCGGTCTCGCCGCTCGGCGACATCTTGATGCTGGCCGCCATCATCGTGTGCGGATTGGGCTATGCCGAAGGAGCGGCGCTGTCGCGCAAGCTCGGCGGCTGGCAGGTGATCTCGTGGGCGCTGGTGCTGTCGCTGCCGGTCATGCTGGCGCTGACGTTCATCACCATGCCGCCGTCGCTCGAAAGTGCCGGCAGGGGCGCGTGGATAGGTTTGGCGTATGTGTCGCTGTTCAGCATGCTGATCGGTTTCGTGTTCTGGTATCGCGGCCTGGCGCAAGGCGGCATCGCCGCGGTCGGGCAGCTGCAACTGGTGCAGCCTTTCTTCGGCCTTGGGCTGGCGGCAGCGCTGCTGCATGAGCAGGTCAGTCCCGCCATGATCGCCGTCACCGCCGCCGTCGTGCTTTGCGTCGTCGGCGCCAAGAGATATGCGAGATAGGTGCCCCGGCGCAGTCTTGAACTCGATACAATCGCGTCCAGTTGAGACCAAGAGCTGCCGACCTGGCGGAACGGCGTCTCCGAGGCGCCGAATCGGCCAGCGTGGCGCAAGGCGCGAAGTGGGCCTTGCGCGGCGTGGAGAAAAAGGGGCAATTTTGGTGCCTGGGATCCAGAAGATACGCTTGTCCTCGGGTGGCGAGGTGGCCGTCCGGACGGCTGGTGATGCTTCCGAACCCGCGCTCGTGCTGCTGCACGGCTTTCCTAGCTCGTCGCGGACGTTTCGCGACGTGATCGCGCCGCTCTCCGGCAGCGTCTATGTCGTGGCGCCGGACCTGCCGGGCTTCGGCGCATCCGATCTGCCGCCCGAGCCGTCGTTCGACATGCTGGCCAGCGCGATTGAAGAGCTGCTCTCGCGTCTCAACGTTGGCCGCAGGTTTCTCTATTTGCATGATTTCGGAGCCCCGGTAGCGCTTCATCTCGCCATGCGCGCCCCGGAACTCGTCGAAGGCCTTGTCATCCAGAATGCCAATGCCCACCGCTCCGGCTTTGGTTCGCAATGGGCAGACACATTGGACTTCTGGGCTGAGCCGAATGCGGCGAATGAGCAGGCCGCCACCGCCCATCTCACCCTCGAGGGAACCCGCGACCAGTACGTCGCCAGCCTGCCAGCCGAGATCGCGGCGCAGATCGATCCAGGTGGTTGGATTGAAGACTGGCGGGTCATGTGCCTGCCGGGACGACTTGATCTGCAGAAGGCGCTCATTGCCGACTACGGCCGATATGTCGACCGGTTCGCGGCGGTGGCTGATTATCTGGCGAAGCGTCAACCCCGAGCGATGCTTCTTTGGGGTCGCCACGATGCCTTCTTCGACATTGCAGAGGTTCAATCGTGGCTTATGGATCTTCCCCGGATGGAGGCCCACGTCTTCGACGCAGGCCATTTCCTTCTGGAGACGCATGCGCTCAGGGCTGCTGAACTGATGCTGGAGTTCGTCGCTGGCGGCTCAGCTAAGCGCGCTGGCCGCGGCGACCAGAAATAATCGCAATGATCAAAGCCGCCACCACCAGGGCCGTCGCGACCTGGAAAGTGACCTGCATGCCGCGTGCGGCTGCCGCAGATGCTAATACCTGCCGACCGGTGCCTTCGTTTCCGCCAGCCGATGCGAAGGCAAACACCGCGCCCATCACCGACGCACCGGTGATCAGGCCGAGATTGCGCGACAGGTTGAGCACTCCGGAGACGACGCCGCGCTGGTCGGATGCGACGCCCGTCATCACGGCCGAATTGTTGGCGGTCTGAAACAAGCTATAGCCGGTGCAGACGATGATGATTGGCACGACATAGCCGGCAATGCCAAATTCCGCCTGTGACAGAGCAAAGCTACCAATAGCGAGATCGAGCAGACCAACGATCATCATCCGGTGCGCTCCGAAACGATCGACCAGGCGTCCGGCCAGCAGCGCCGCCAAGGCCGTAACCAGAGGGCCGGTCGACAGAACCAGCCCGACCATGGCTGCGTCCAGCCCAAGCGCGCGCGACAGATAGAATGGCGCGACCACCAGCGTCGCCATCATCACGGTGGCGACGATCAGGTTCATGGCGAGGCTTGCGTTCAAGGCGCTATCGCGGAACCTGGCAGGCTGGATCAAAGGGTTCTCGACCCTTGTCTGCGCAATGACGAACAGCAGGCCACCCACGGCGGCGGCAACCAGCAAGCCGACATTGAGAGAACCAAAACTGCCGCGCCCAAGGGTCATGGCGAGCGCATAGGCGGCTAGCGTCAGCGCGAGCAAGGCCGTGCCGATGCCGTCGAAATCGCGCCGATCTCGTTCCGCTGACTTTTTTCCAGCCGGCAGGACGCGATAGGCGAGCGCGAAGGCCAGCGCCCCCAACGGCAGATTGATGAGGAAGATCGCTCGCCAGCCGAGGCCGGCGATCAGCAGTCCGCCAAGCGAGGGGCCAAGCGTGGTGCCGATCGCGGACATGGCGCCGAGCAGGCCCATGGCGCTGCCGGTTTTTTCCCGGGGGACCGTGTCGGCGATCAAGGCCAGCGTCAGAGCCATCATGACGGCCGCGCCGAGCCCCTGTGCCGCCCTTGCGGCAATCAGCAGCCAGAGCGTCGGCGCGAGCCCGCAAAGCACCGATGCGAAGGTGAACAGGCCAATGCCGCGGAGCAATAGCGGGCGGCGGCCGAATATATCGGCGAGTCGCCCGGCGCTGACGATCAAGGTGGTGATGGCGAGCAGATAGGCAAGAACGACCCATTGCACGAGCTGGAACGATGCGCCGAATGCCTGCATCAGCGATGGCAGCCCGACGCTGGCGATGCTGGTGGCGAGCGACGACAGCAGCGTTGAAAGCGACAGGCTGGCCAACGCCCATCGGGCCGAGCGGACGCTCACCGGGGCCGTTTCATTCCCGATCTTTTCAGCCCCGGCCTTTTCAGCCCAGCTCTTTTCAGCGGTCGATGCCACGGTGAACTCCTCTGCCGGCAAGCCCCCAAAACCGGAGCTGTCGGAAGCTATTCCCCTGCTTGATGTGGCGAAAGGCGCAGCATTTGCATCTTATTCGTGCATGAAACGCCACATCACGGCTGAGCTGTGTTATGGTCCTTCCATGTCGTCACCCGATCTCAATCTGCTTGTCGCCCTCGATGTGCTGCTGAGCGAGGGCAGCGTCGCCCGCGCTGCCGCGCGGCTGCACCTCAGTCCGTCGGCGATGAGCCGGACGCTGGCGCGGCTGCGCCAAGCGACAGGCGATCCATTGCTGGTCCGGGCCGGCCGTGGCCTGGTTGCGACACCGCGCGCGCAGGAATTGCAGCAGCAGGCAGGCCGAGTCGTCCAGGAAGCCGAAGCGCTCCTGCTTCCCGCCAGGCTCCTCGACCTCTCAGGTCTCGACAGGGTTTTTACGCTGCGCGCCAATGAAAGCTTCGTCGAGGAATTCGCGCCGCGTCTCGTCGCCCGTATCGAAGCGAATGCGCCTGGCGTGCGGCTGCGTTTTGCGCCGAAATCCGACAGGAACGACATGTCGCTGCGCGACGCAGGGATTGATCTCGAAATCGGGGTTGCCGGTGAAACGAGCCCTGAAATGCGTATTCAGGCGCTGTTTCGCGACCGCTTCATCGGTGCGGTGCGAACGGGCCATGAGCTGAGCGAGGGTCCGGTGACGCCGGAACGCTATGCGGCCGGCCGCCACATCAGCGTTTCGCGGCGTGGTCGCGAAAAAGGCCCGATCGACGAGGCCTTGAAACTGCTGGGTCTCCAGCGGACGGTTGTGTGCATGGTTTCCAGCTTCTCGGCCACGCTCGCCATGGCGCGCGCCTCCGATTTGATCGCCAGCGTCCCCGAGCGGCACACGCTAGGCGCGCGCACGGGCATGTTCAGCTTTCCGTTGCCGGTCGATGTTGCCGAGGTCACGATCTCGATGCTCTGGCATCCGCGGCTCGATGCCGATCCGGCACAACGCTGGTTACGCGCCTGCGTGCGGGAGGTCTGCGCCTTTCTCCGCTAATCCAGACTCGGGTCGCTGATCTAGAATCGGGTCACCACGCCGATGCCGATGCCTTCGAAGCCGCCCATCGCCATCAATGCGGCCGGCGCCTCCTCGAGGCTGATCTTCTTGCCGACCAGCAGTTCGGGCTTAAGCTTGCCGGTGCGGATCATCTCCATCATCGCCTGGTAGCGAAACGCCTGCATGCCGTGGCTGCCGCGGATCTCGAGCTCGAAGGCGATCACCTTGTCCATCGGTATCTGCGGCCTGGCATGCTCGCCGAGCATCAGGCCGACCTGCACATGGCGGCCGCGCCGGCGCAGGTTCGCGATCGAGTTGAACGACGTCGTCGGATGGCCGAGCGCGTCCATCGACATATGCGCGCCGCCATTGGTGATCTGCTTGACCGCCTTGACCACGTTCGGCGTCTTTGCCGCGTTGATCGTCGCCACCGCGCCGATCGTTTTGGCGAAGTCCAGCTTCTCGTCGGTCAGGTCGATGGCAACGACATTGGCGCCCATGGCGCTGGCGATCATGATCGCCGACAGGCCGACGCCGCCGCAGCCATGCACGGCCACCCATTCGCCGGGCGTCACTCGGCCCTGGTCGACGATGGCGCGGAACGAGGTGACGAAGCGGCAGCCGAGGCTGGCGGCGGTGGCGAATTCCATCTCGTCGGGCAAGCGCACGAGATTGGTGTCGGCATGGTCGATGGCGACATATTCGGCGAACGATCCCCAGGCAGTGAAGCCGGGCTGGAACTGGTGTTCGCAAACCTGGTGATTGCCCGAGGTGCATTCAAAACAGCGGCCGCAGCCGACGGCGAACGGCACGGTGACGCGCTCGCCGGTCTTCCAGCGGGTCACCTGGCTGCCTGTGGAGACCACGACGCCGGCCAGTTCGTGGCCCGGCACATGCGGCAGGCGGATGCCGTCGTCGTGGCCCATCCAGCCATGCCAGTCGCTGCGGCAGAGGCCAGTCGCCTCGACCTTGATGACGACGCCTTCCGGCGAAGGCGTCGGATCCGGCACCGTCTGGATCGTCGGCGCCTCGCCGAATTTTTCGAAGACGACGGCTTTCATCGGCAGTTCCTCATCACGTCATGCAATTTGCGGTTTACTCGGCATCGATCTGGTTTTCCGGCGCGGCCTTCTGGAACGCCGGCAGCGCCATGCAGGCGGCATTGATGCGCGAGATCGTCGGGTAGGGCGTCATGTCAACGCCGAAACGGGCATTGCTGGTGATCTGTGCGACGAGGCAGATGTCGGCCAGTCCCGGCTTATCGCCATGGCTGAATGTCTTTGTCTCGGCGGACGAAGCCAGAATCTTTTCAAGCGGCTGGAAACCTTCGTTCACCCAATGCCGGAACCAGTTGGCGACATCCTGGTCGCCGGCGCCGAACAGCGTCCGCAATGAGGTCAGCACGCGCAGATTGTTCACCGGATGGATGTCGCACGCGATCATCTGGGCCAGCATCCTGACGCGAGCCCGGCCCGGTGCATCCTTGGGCAGCAACGGCGGCTCTGGCGTGGTCTCGTCGAGAAATTCGATGATCGCCAGCGACTGCGTCAGGAGCGTGCCGTCGCCCAGGACCAGCGCCGGCACCAGCCCTTGCGGATTGACCGCGAGGTAGGCGGGCTCCCGATGCTCGCCGTGCCGCAAATGATGCGGCACGTAGTCGTAGGTCAGGCCCTTCATCTCCAGTGCGATCCGCACCCGGTAAGACGTCGAGGACCGGTAGTAGTTGTGAAGGACGATGTCGCTCATCAGATCATGGGTCCGGTTGGCCGATCGTCAATTCGATTTCGCCGATGCCGTCGACGCCGCCGGTGATCTTTTCGCCCGGCCCAACGGCGCCGACGCCAGCCGGCGTTCCGGTGAAGATCAGGTCGCCGGGTTTAAGCTCTACCGCCTCGCTGCAAATCGAGACGATGTCGGGAACCGGCCAGATCAGTTCGGCAAGGTCGCCGTCCTGCCTGATCTCGCCGTCCACGGCGAGCCAGATGCGGCCCTTTTCGGGATGACCGGATTTTTGCGCCGGGACCAGCGGGCCGCAGGGCGCTGAACGGTCGAAGGCTTTCGACCAGTCCCACGGCCGTGCCGCCTTCTTCGCTTCGTCCTGAAGGTCGCGGCGGGTCAGGTCGACGCCGACGCCGTGGCCCCAGACATGGTCCAGCGCGCGCTCGCGCGGGATGCGGAAGCCGGCTCTGCCGATCGCGACGACAAGCTCGATTTCGTGATGCAGGTTTTGGGTCAGCGGTGGGTAGGGGATCGTCGTGCCAGATCCGATTGCTGCATCGACCACCGCATCACCCGGCTTGGTGAAGAAGAAGGGCGGGTCGCGCTCGTCATTGCCGAACTCGCGGGCATGGGCGGCGTAGTTGCGGCCGACGCAGAAGATCCGGCGCACCGCAAAACGCTCCAGTGAGCCGGCGACGGCCACCGACGGGGTTGCGGGCAGGGGAAGGACGAAGCCTGTCATGCAGTGTCTCTGTTTCAATGCATCTGTCCTGGCACATTCGGCCGATTTGGATCACCGGGCAAGGCATTGAATCTCAGATGAGCCACGCCCGCCGCGCGGCGCCGCGGAAATCGCTATAATTGTGCTTTAGCCGGCCAAGATGGCGATACACTATTTGGCAATAAGCTGGCCCTGCTCGCAGCGCCTGCCACCAACGCCTGAGACCACCGACCGTCGGTTTTGGGAAGGGGCCTTGACGGCCCTTTCTGTCCGTCCCCGTACTTCGGGCGTGTCGTTATCTCGCACTTGCACAAAGTTCTGGTGCGCTGCAATATAGCTGGAGGGAATGCGGCCTCCAGCCCGCCTTTCGCAGGTTCAATGAAGGGACCGGCATGACGGATATCTCCGCGACGCGTCTTGTCGTGTCCAGGCCTGTTGCCGACAGCTCGGCAAGAACCAGGCTTGCCTATCTCGACGGCTGGCGCGGCCTGTCGATCGCGCTGGTGCTGATCGGCCATTTCTTCCCCGTTCCCGGCATCAATCTCGGCGTCTTGGGCGTCGAATTCTTCTTCGTGCTCAGCGGCCGGCTGATGGCCGAGATCCTGTTTGTCGAACACTATCCGCTGAAGAAATTCTTCAAGCGCCGGTTCTCCCGCATCTACCCGGCACTGATGGTTTTCGTCGTCGCCGCGATGGTTGCCTTGTCCGGCACATTCATCGCCTTCAAGTGGAAGGCGGCGCTGACGGCGCTGACGTTCACTTACAACTACGCCGGAATTCTCGTCACCCGCGCCGGCGCGCTCGACCATATCTGGTCGCTCTGCGTCGAAGAGCATGCCTATATCATCCTGGCGCTGATCAGCGTCGTCGTCTCGGGGCGGTCCCGGGTCATAGTGCTGCTCGGCGCATTGTCGGTGCTGGCCATGGCAAACGGCGTCATCTCCTACTGGGTGCTCGGAATAGGCTACGAGTCCACCTATTGGCGCACCGACGTGCACATCGCCTCGATCCTGCTGTCAGCGGTGATATGCCTGCTCAAGGCCGATGACAGGCTGCCGGCGCTGCTCAAGGGCCCGCATGCCGCCCTGGGGGCCGCTGTCGTGGCGGTTCTAGTGTTCATGGCTGCCGTGCCAACCCCGATCCACTATCTGGTCGCGGTGCCGCTGTTGGCCCTCGCCGTCAACTCGCTCGACTTCAGCAGCTGGTATCTGACCTGGTTTCTATCCTCCCGGCCGATGACGATGCTGGGGCTGTGGTCGTATTCGCTCTATCTTTGGCAGCAACCCTTTTATCAATTCGTCGACATACAAGGCAGTTCGCCGTGGCTGATGTTGGCGGCGGCGTTCGCTTGCGCTCTGTGCAGCTACTACATCGTCGAAAAGCCGACCCGCTCCTGGCTGAACCGCAATTGGTAGGGCGAGGCGGCTGCCGTTCAGCCGGCGATCCGTCTTAGATAATACCGCACGGCTTTCTTGCCGCCGTGGATTACCGCGTCGCCCACTTCCATGAAGCCGAGTGCCGCGTGGAAGGCGTCCGAAGCCGGATTGGGTGGCTCGGCATTGACCTCGCAAGTGACGATCGCCTGGCCGGCGCGTGACGCCTGCTCGAACAGATCCTCGTACAGCCGGCGGGCATGACTCCGGCCGCGCGCATTGGCGCCGACCACGACGCGATCGACATAGACGAAGCGCGGATAGCGCTCGCGAAACCACAGGAAATTCGGGCTGTCGTAGCTTGCGTCCTGGTCGAAGGTCATGATGAAGGCTTCGAGTGCACCGATACGGCGCGCGTAAAACGCTTCGCCAAGCAGGAAGGAAAGGCGCTCAGGTTCGAGCCATGATAATTCCGCAGCGTGCTCGTTGTTGAGCGCGAGGATTGCGGGCTCATCCCGCGGCAAAACCAGCTCGATCGGCAATCGCGTTTCAATCATTTTCTTTCTTCTGTCTTCCAGGATCATGCCCGGGCAGCGGCGATGGTCGCCGCCACCAGTACCTCGTCGGTCACGGTGTTGCGGTATTCGCGGTCGAGGTCGGTGCCGCCCATACCGACTTTCGGGTTGCGATAGCGCATGGCGCTCGGCACGTCCTTGAGCGCGGCGAAGTGCATTTCGCTCACCCCGGTTTTCCTCCGCACCTCGGCAATGTTCTGCGGGTCAAGCCCGCCGCAGCCGAGGATGATGATGCGGTCGCCAGCCTGCCTGACCAGATCGGCGAGCAGGTCCGCGCCCTCCAGCGCCGTGTCGCGCTGGCCGCTGGTCAGCACGCGACCGACTTTGCAGCGGATCAGCGCTTCCAGCGCCTCTGTCGGGTCGCGGGTCATGTCGAAGGCGCGGTGGCAGGTGACGTTCAAGCTCCCCGCTGCCTGCGCCAGTTCGCTCATGCGCTGCTCATCGATCGTGCCGTCGGCAGCGAGGCAGCCGATAACGACACCGGCGACGCCAAGCTCGGCAAGCGCTCGGACATCGGCGAGCATCGAACGATATTCGGCCTCGCTATAGAGAAAATCGCCGCCACGCGGCCGCACGATGACGTGGAACGGGATCGTCGCTAATTCAAGCGCCGTGCGCACGGTGCCGAAGCTCGGCGTAATGCCGCCCTCGACCAGGCTGGCACAGAGCTCGACACGGTCGGCACCGGCGGCTTGCGCGGCCAGCAGGCCGTCTATGCCTTCGACGCAGATCTCGATCAGCGGCAGGCGAGGGCGTTCGGTCTCGGTCATGAGAGTTCCGTTGATGATTTCAGCTGGCCAGCGGTAGCATCGGGCATGGTGCGATGAAAGCCGGAACTGTGGGCTCAATGTGCTTGCGGGCGCGCCTGCCATTCCGCCGCTTGACACATTCATAACTTAAGCGTTATACGTAACTCATAGCTGATGGGTTATTGGTTCTCATGGAGAGCGCGTTGTTGAATAGCCCAGCCAAACCGCAAACAACGGGTCCGAAGTCATGACTGAAGCAACCACAATCGAAACCAAATCCATTGTCGTCGAGCGTCTGATCCCGCATGCGGCTGAAAAGATATGGCGCGCACTGACGGTGCGGCATCTGGTTGCCGAATGGCTGATGGAGAACGACTTTGCGCCTGAGCAAGGCCATCGCTTTACCTTTCGCGCGACGCCGGTGCCTGGCTGGTCCGGCGTGACGAACTGCGAGGTGCTGAAGATCGAGCCGCCGCGCCTGCTCGCCTACAGCTGGGGCGACGGCACCGAATCCGACAGCGGTCTGAAGACCGTGGTGACATGGTCGTTGACGCCCGAAGGTAAAGCGACGCGGGTGCGCATGGAGCATTCCGGGTTCCGGTCCGAAGACGAGCGCGGCTACATCGGCATGGGAAGCGGTTGGCCGCGCATTCTCGAGCGGCTTGAGCGGGTGACTGCCTCGCAAAGCTGAAGATCCCGGCGCTCGCCTTGCCGCAACGCGGCAGCCGGCGAACTGACAGAACCAAGAAATATCGAGACCCCGGATGTTCGTCGTCCGGGCTTGAGAAAACACGCCCGAAGGAGACCACTATGCAAGCACGATTGAAAAACCCGGTGATGCTCATTCCTGGCGCCCTGCAGGCGCTGCTCGCGCTGGACAAGTCGACGGAAACGGCCGATCTGTCCTATGTGACGCGCAAGCTCGTCCATTTGCGCGCCAGCCAGATCAACGGATGCAGTGTCTGTATCGATATGCATGCACGCGAATTGAAGAAGGCCGGTGAAAAGGACGAGCGCGTCTTCACCGTGTCGGCCTGGCGGGAAACACCTTACTTCACCGACGCCGAGCGCGCCGCGCTGGCGCTGACCGAGGCGGCAACCCGGTTGGCCGACCGGCCGGATCCGGTGCCGGATGCGGTCTGGGATGAAGCCGCCCGGCACTATGACGAAAAGGCGCTTGCCGCACTGGTCGTCCAGATTGCCCTGATCAATGCGTTCAACCGTCTCAACGCAACTACCAGACAGATGGTCGGCGCCTGGGGCTGAACAGGGCCGGGTTCTCGCAAAGCCACATCAGATCAGCAGCTTGTGAGAATTCGCGCGGACGAAGTCGATGAAGGCCCGCAGCTTCGGCGGTACCAGGCGGCGGCTGGGATAATAGAGGTGGAGCGGCTCGTAAGCGGGACAGAAAGGCTCCAGCACCTTGACCAGCGCGCCTGAGGCAAGAAGCGGCGCGGCGAGCCCCTCGACCGCGAAGGCGAGGCCAAGCCCTTGCGCGGCAGCAGTAATGCACAGCGGAAGCGTGTTCGCGACCAGACATGCGTCCGGTGTGAAAGCGACTTCGCGTCCATCCACGGTGAACTCCCAGGGCGAAATCGCGCGGGTGCGGGTGAGGGCGAATGCGATGCAGCGATGGGCGGCGAGGTCGGCCGGCCGCTTCGGCGTACCGTTGCGCGCCAGATAGTCCGGGCTGCCCACCACGACCATCTGCAGGGGCCCGCCCAGGCGCGCGCCGATCATATCTTTCTCGAGAAGCTCGCCGATGCGCAGGCCGGCATCGAACCCCTCGGCGGCGATGTCGACGAAGCTGTCGTCGAAGATCAGATTGAGCCGCACTTCTGGATAAGCATCCATGAACGGCCGCATCAATGGTTCGATCAGCAGCGGGGCGGCGATCCAGGGCAGGCTGAGGCGCAGCGTCCCGGCAGGACGATCGCGGGTCTCGCGCAGCGCCGCACCAGCCGCCCAGATGTCTTCGGCTGCCGGGCGCACATGGTCGAGGTACTGGGCGCCTGCCTCGGTCAAGCCGACGCTGCGGGTCGTGCGGTTGAGCAGCCGCACCCCCAGGCGCTCCTCGAGCCCCTTGACGGCCTCGCTCAACGAGGCCGGAGCGACGCCGAGCTCGGCGGCGGCGTGGGTGAAGCTTTTGGCCTCCGCAACTTTTACGAAGGCGACGATGCCGCTGAATTGGTCGAGACGCATTGTAAGGATTTTCCAAATAGCCCTGTCGAACTCTACTGGTTTTTCCGGCGAACAAAAGGCGTCATGTTGGGTCCGAAGAACGGACCTCGCTGTTGCGATGGCCCGAACGGGCAAGGAGACAGGACCGATGACCAGGCTCGCTTTACTCGCCGCCGGCGCTCTTCTGGCGGTGTCTGCCGCCCCGGCGAACGGCGGCCCGCTGGAGGACAGCAACATCCAGCTCATCAAGGACTACTACGCAGCTTACGCGACCGGCAATCCTGAGGCCGTGCGGCCCTTCCTCGCGCCCGACATCGTGTGGCGCATTCCCGGTCATCATCCGCTCGCCGGCGACAAGCGCGGGCCGGACGAGGTGGTCGCCTTTTTCCGCGGCCTGGCCGATGGCAAGTTCAAGGCCGAGCCGATCTTCTTCCAGGCGCAGGGCGACCTCGTCGTCGATGTCCATCGCGGCTGGTCGAATGTCGGCTCAGGTCCCGAGATCGACCAGCTCTATGCGCTGATGTTCCGCATCAAGGGCGGCAAGATCGCCGAGGCACAGAATTTTTTGACCGACATGTATCAGTCGGACGCCTTTTACTGGGCGCATTACCCGCTGAAGCCATTGCCCGGCCGACTGGCTGGCGAGCGCTGAGACGGCGGTCTTTCTTGCAACGCGCCGCGCTTCTCACTCCAAGCCAAAGGAGACTTGCGATGCTTAAAACCCTGACACTTGCTGCAGCAACCGCCGTGGCGCTCGCCGCCTCCAATGCCTTCGCCGCACCGCGCATCGAGCGCGTCGCTTTCGCCTCGAACGGTGAGCAGATCGTCGGCGAGCTCTATCTGCCGGAGGATCTGGACGCGGCGAAACTTCGGCCCGCGCTGGTCGTGACCGGCGCCTGGATGACGGTAAAGGAACAGATGCCGGCCCGCTATGCCCGCGAGATGGCTGACCGTGGTTTCATCGCCTTGACCTTCGACTTCCGCGGCTGGGGCGAAAGCGGCGGCGTGCGCCGCCAGTACGAGGATCCTAACGCCAAGATCGCCGACATCGAAGCGGCGGTCGCCTATCTCGCGACCCGGCCCGAGACCGATCAGGACCGCATCGGCGGGCTCGGCATTTGCGCCAGCTCCGGCTACATGGTCACCGCTGCGGCCGAAAACGCCGCGATCAAGTCGGTCGCCCTCGTTGCGCCCTGGTTGCAGGATGCCGAAGTGGTCGAGCAGACCTATGGCGGAAGGGACGGTGTCGCCAGGCTCGAGGCCACGAGCGATGCGGCCGAGGTGGAATATCGCCGCACCGGCAAACAGGCATTCCTACCCGCTGCTAGCTTGACAGACGAGCGCGCGGTCATGTTCGAGGTGCCTTACTACACCGAACCCGATCGCGGCATGCTCCCGGCCTGGCGCAACGAGGCCGATCCCGCCTTCTGGCGCGGCTGGTTGAGGTTCGATGCAATCCAGGCTGCTCCGCGCCTGCACCAGCCTTTTCTGATGGTGCATAGCGAGGCGGCTGCCATTCCACAGGGGGCGCACAAGTTCTACGCGCGGCTGACCAGTTCCAAGCGGGAGCGGTGGCTCGACAATGTCACCCAATTCGATTTCTACGATCGTGCCGCGCCGGTGAAGACGGCGAGCGATGCCGTCGCCGCGCACTTCCGCGCGACGCTGGGCGGTGCAGGGGAGGCTGGACAATGAGCCTCGTCACTCGCCGGTATGTCTTGGCCTCGGCGGTTTCAGCCGCGATGATTTCCGCCGTCTCGGCGCCCGCCTCGAGCGCTCCGGGAGATGCGCTGACGGTCGAAGACAGGATCGTGATCGCCGAGGCAGTTGCCGGGATCGGCCTCTATGCCGATCTGCGTGAATGGAACCGGGTCAAATCCTATTTCGCGGCCCGTGTCACGACCGACTATACCAGCCTCTTCGGCGGCGAGGTCACGACCAGCGGCCGCGACTCCCTGATCGCCCAATGGCAAGCGCTGCTGCCGGGCTTCGACGCCAGCCAGCACCTCATCACCAACATCATTGTCGAAGGCGCGGATAAGCATGCGGTTGCACGCAGCCATGTCCGCGCGACCCACTGGATCGGTTCCCGGTTCTGGACGGTCGGCGGCAGCTATCTACACCGGCTGGTGCGGACGTCGGAAGGTTGGCGCGTCAAGGCAATCTCCATCCGCCGCTTGTACGAAGAGGGAGATCGCGCCCTTTTGACCGCCGCTGCCGACCGGGTGAAGGCGGAGGCCAAATGAGTGTTCGGATTTGCGCATGCCCAGTCGCGCGGCGAGGTTGCTCGGAGCAACGGCAACGTGAATATTGATCGAATGTCGGGGCAGGCTTGGCGCATGCGGCATTAGTGCCGCCAACCGCGGAGACAGGACATGACCCTTTCACTGCAGGAGGTTTCCGATCGGCTTGAGATCGAACAGCTGCTTGCTCGCTATTGCTACGCTGTGGACGATCGCGACTGGGAAGCCTATCGGAAAATATTCACGCCCGACGCCGTGCTTGACGACACTGTAACAGGTGGAATCAGGAGCGGTGTGGGTGAGCATGTTGCTTATATGAAAGGCGCCCTATCGAAGATATTGATCTCGCAGCACGCCATTTCGACAATCCTTCTTGATCTCCGAGGGGATGAGGCCAGCGCGCGCGTGCATTGTTCATGCCCGATGGTGGTCGACCTCGGCGAAGGCAAAAGGCAGGTCTTCTTCCAAGGGTTCTGGTATCGCGACCGCGTCGTACGCACGTCCGAGGGCTGGCGCATAAGTGAACTTGTCGAGGAGGGCTATTGGAATCACAATTTGCCGGAGGGGTTCACGTTCTGACGTCTGTTACGCGCTGTGCTGGATTCGCCACGGACGCTGTTTTCAGACGTGGCAGCTACTGGCGCAACACCGTGTTCTTGGTGCCTTCTTCGACCTGGTCGATAACCAGCAGCTTGACCGGTTCGGCGCCGACATTGGTCGCCTGATGCCATTGCCCGATCATCTCGATGATGAAATCACCTGTTTGATAGGTGTTGCTCTTGCCGGTCTCGACATTGGTGACCTGAAGCGTGCCGGCCTCGACATAGGCGTAACGCGGAAATGGATGCTTGTGGACCGGCAAGGTGGCGCCCGGCGCGATCTGATAGGCCGAGACCAGGACCTGCACGTTCTTCTGCGGCAGCGTGATCGGCTGGCCGGACGCAGTCTCGGTGCGAGAGGCAAGCGGGGTCACGACAACCGGCGTCCCGCTGGCGTCCAGCGCCTGGGCGTTGTTTGCAAACAGTGCAGCCGCGAGCAGCAGCGTCGGCGCCAAGATTATTCGCATGATTCCCCCCGAGCTGCGTCAGCATTGCGCAGCACGCATTGGCGCGCAAGCTTGTCTGTTGAGGAGCGCCTTATCCAGCTCTTCTAAACATGCCCGGCGTCATGCCATGCATGGCCCGGAACGTACGGGAGAGATGGCTCTGGTCGGCGAAACCTGCCGCGATAGCGGCGTCGGCGAGGCCAAATCCCTGTTCGATCAGCGCGCTCGCCCGGCGCAATCGCCGGTCGCGGATGTAGGCCGTCGGCGTCAGGCCGATCGCCTTGTTGAAGTCGCGGATGACCTGGAACCGGGTCACGCCACCCGCACCGGCAAGCCGCTTGAGGTCGAGCTGCGAGCCGAGCTCGCTTTCGACAAGGTCGCGATAGAGCGAAAACCTCCGCTGCGATCCGGAGCTTTCGACCTCCTCGGCCTGTCCGCTCGAGTCGCCATGCCGAACGATCAGCCGTCGCAGCGCCACGAGCAGGGACGTCTCGGCCGTCATTATGTCTGGGGATGTCGAGCCCTGGTGTGCTGCCGTCAACGCTGCGGCGAGATTGTTGTCTTCGATAGTCGCGCGCGAAAACACCGGAGCGCCGTGCCAGCCGAGTTCGCGGGCAAGTGCGGTCATCAGCGGCACCGAGGGATAAAACGTCCGGTAGGCCCAGCCTTCGTCCGCCCCGCGTTCGCCGTCATGCCACTCCTCTGGATTGACGACGGCAATGGCGCCTGCCGGGGCGAGAACGCTTTGACGGCCGATGCGAATCCGCTCGCAGCCGGAGGTGATCAGGGCGATCACATAGGTCGGGTGTGTGTGCAAGTCGTAGCGGTGCCGGGTGAAGCGCGCTTCGAACAGGCCAAGGTCGGGGAAGCACGGATGGCGCCAGTATTTCCCGGTCTCTGCCGCTTGGTTTGTCTTTGCCATGGTCAATCCGGTTCAAGACGCTTTTCGTCGGGCCTTCTATGGCTGGCAGGACCAAACCGCGCCGCCTTTGCCGGCGTGAAAGGAGGTATCATGTTGCATAATGACCCCATCGCCGCGCTGACACCAGAGGTCATAGGCTGGCGGCACCATATCCATGCCAATCCGGAGCTCGGATTCAATGAATACGAAACGGCGCGTTTCGTTGCAGAGAAACTGCGCTCCTTCGGCCTCGACGAGGTGCATGAAGGGATCGGCGGCACCGGGGTCGTCGGTGTCCTGCGCAGCGGTGGCGGCACACGCGCCATCGGCCTTCGCGCCGAGCTCGACGCGCTTCCGGTGCTGGAGAAAACCGGCTTGCTCTATGCTTCGAGGAGAGAGGGCGTGATGCATGCCTGCGGCCATGACGGCCACACCGCCATGCTGCTCGGCGCTGCCAAATTGCTCAGCGAGTCGCGCACCTTCGACGGCACCGTCACTTTCATCTTCCAGCCGGCCGAGGAAAACGAAGGCGGCAGCATGCGCATGATCGAGGACGGCCTGTTCAGGCGCTTTCCGGTCGAGGCGGTCTATGCGGTCCACAACTGGCCGGGCGTCAGGCTGGGGACGATCGCGGCCCGTGCTGGTGCGCAGATGGCGGCCGTCGACAATTTCGAGCTGACTTTCGAGGGTCTTGGCGCGCATGCCGCGATGCCGCAGCTCGGCGATGACCCGATCCTGGCAGCGGGCGCCTTCGTGCAAGCCGTCCAGCGCATCGTCAGCCGCTCGGTCGACCCGCAAAGCGCGCTTGTCGTCAGCATCACGCAGATCCATGGCGGCAATGTCGGCAACATCGTGCCGGGCAAGGTCTGGCTGCAAGGCACCTGCCGCTTCTTCGAGCCCGGTCTTTCCGACCATTGCGAGAGGCTGATCGGCGAGATCGCACAAGGCATTGCCGCCGCGCATTCGCTCAAGGCACGCGTCGACTACAGGAAGGGCTACCCGCCGCTGATCAACACCGTGGACGCGACGACCCACGCCGTCGAGGCTGCCGCCTCCGTCGTCGGCCGGGAGAATGTCTTGACAGAGTTCAGCCCCAGTCTCGGCTGTGAGGATTTCGCATTCATGATCCGCGACGCCGGTGGCTGCTACGCGTGGATCGGCGCCGGCGAGGTCGGCCCGGGCGAAGGCCTGCACGGCGACCGCTACGTCTTCAACGACGAGATCGTGCCGACGGTGATGCGCTACTACGTCAACCTCGTCGAGCAGACGCTTGCCGGCAAAGTATCTGAGCTGAAATGAAGACGTCGGCCTGGGAGCCGCAGGTATTTCCCAAGTCTCGGCAAGCTTTGCAGAGGAGATAATCGACTACGTCAGAGACCCGCTATCGCAGGGCAATAGCGGGCCTAGTCCTTCTACAGCAGTTTTTCCGGCGTGATCGGCAGCTCCCGGATCCGCTTGCCTGTAGCGTCGAAGACGGCATTGGCAACCGCTGCGGCAACGCCGGTGGCGCCGAGCTCGCCGATGCCCTTGCCGCCAATCGGGCTGGCATGCTCGTCCACCTCGTCGACGAAGTGGATAATGATGTCGCCGGGAATGTCGGCGTTGACCGGAATGGCAACCCCTGAAAGGTTCTTCGACAGGAACCGCCCGAGCACCGGTTCGTGCCTGCTCTGCTCCATCGCCGCCATGCCCCAGCCCCAGATGATGCCGCCCGTCATCTGGCTGCGTGCGGTGCGGGGATTGACGATGCGGCCGGCGCTGTAGCTGCCGACGGCGCGACGAAGCCTGAGCAGGCCGAGCCCCGGATCGACGCCGACCTCCATGAAAATCGCGCCGAAAGTGCGCATGGCGAGGCCTTTGCCATGCTGCGCCGGATCGAACGAGCCGGAGCCGATGATCTCGCCGATGTCGGTATGACTCATCACGTCGGCGATCGTCTGACCGCCGGCAGCGCCTTTGCGGCGAATATGGCCGTCTTGCATCTCGACCTCGTCGGGCGGCAGATTGGCAAGACGGGCAAGCTGCGAACGTGCATCTTCGGCGGCTGCGAGCACCGCCGCGCCCACCCCCATGGTCGACGATGAGCCATAGGTCGGACCCGCCTCCGGCAGCTGTGTATCGCCCATTTCCAACTCGATCCTCTCCATCGGCAGGCCCAGGACATCGGCTGCGATCTGCGGAAAGATGGTGAGTGTTCCGGTCCCTATATCCTGGGTGCCGGTGCGGATGAGCACCGTGCTGTCCCTGTGCAACCTGACCTCGGCTGCAGGCGTCGGGTGGCGGAAACAGCCCATGCTACAGGTCGCCATGCCGTAGCCGATCAGCCAATCGCCATCGCGTTGCGGCTTGCGCGGGCGCTCGCGCCAGCCGAACAGGCGGGCGCCTTCCTCATAGGCCTCGCGCAGCTTCTTCGACGACCAGGGCTGGCCGGTGGCCGGATCCGTGTCCGCATGGTTGATCAGACGCAGGTCGAGCGGATCGATGCCGAGGCGGTGGGCGAGCTCGTCCATCGCGCTTTCGAGGGCCCAGGTGCCGGGACCCTCGACCGGCGCGCGCAGCGCCGTCGGCATGGCGACGTTCGCGCGCTCGACGCGCTGGCTGAGACGCATGGCCGGCGTGGCGTAGAGACCCTTCGAGGCTTCGGTGGCGAACTCGACGAAATCGTCGGTGACGGTGGTCAGGTTGACCACGTCCTGTTGCACGGCGGTCAGCTTGCCCGACTTGTCCGCCGCCAGCACGATCTTCTGTGCCATGCGCGGCTGATAGCCGAGACAGGAATAGGCATTGGCGCGGCTGAGCGCCAGCCTGACCGGGCGCTGCATGATGCGCGCCGCGGCGGCGGCCAGCACCTGATGCGGCCAGATCCAGCCCTTGCCGCCGAAGCCGCCGCCGGTATGGCGGGAAATCACGCGGACCTTCTCGGCCGGGACATTCATGCGGGCCGCAACCACCTGGCGGACACCGTAGACGTGCTGCGTGGCGTCGTGCAGCGTCAGCTCTCCGTCGTTCCACTCGGCGAGCGTCGCCGAGGGCTCCATGGCGTTGTGATGGCGCGACGGCTGCAGGTAGACGGCTTCGACCATGGCGGCTGCGTTGCTAAGCCCGCGGTCGACCTCGCCCTTCGTAAACGTCGGCTCCAGGAACAGAAAGCCGCTCTCCCTCGGCACGACCGCAGCCTTGTCGATTGCGGTCCATTCGGGTGGTGCCGGCAATTCCGGCTCGGCGAACTCGTAGCGCAACGAGACGCGGCGGGCGCCGGCTTCCGCCGCCTCCAGTGTCTCGCCCAGCACAATTGCAAGCGGCTGGCCCTCGTGACGTATCTCGTCGCTCTGCATGGGCATGAAGCTCTGCGCCGCCGGCGGACCTTCGGCGTGCTGCGTCTGCGTATCCGGCTCGGCCCTTGGCGATGCGAACCGGCCGAATTTGGGCATGTCCTCATGCGTGAGCACGCGCACGACCCCTTCCTCGGCGAGCGCGTCGTCAACCATGATCGACGTCACGCGGCCGGCGGGAGCGGGCGCGGTCACCAGCACTGCATAGAGCAGGTCGGGGGCAAAGTAGTCGGCCGCATAGCGGGCGCGGCCGGTAACCTTGACGCCGCCGTCAGGGCGGGCAACAGGCTGGGTGATCATCATGACGGCATCCTCGCTGCTCTTTCGATCGCCCGCAAAGCGGCGGTCTTGGCCAGTTCGATCTTGTAGGCGTTCTGCAACAAGGGACGCGCTTCGGCGAAGGATTGCTCGATAGCGGTGCTCAACGCCTCGCGATCGCCGACATCGGCACCGGCGAGCCGCTCCTCGGCGGCGCTCAGCCGCCACGGCCGCAGCGCGACGGACCCCAGCGCCAGGCCAGCCCGACGAATGGTCCGGCCGTCCATCTCCAGCACCGCGGCGGCGGAGACGATGGCATATTCGTAGGATTCGCGCTCGCGCACCTTGAGGTAAGCCGATCGCGGCGCCGGTGCCGGCAGCTCGATTGCCGTGATCAGTTCGCCTTGCTGCAACACATTGTCTGCCTCGGGCCGCGTGTCGGGAAGCAGGTGGAATTCGGCTGCCGGAATGCGCCGGCCGCCGCTGCGGTGCGCGGTGACGATGACTGCATCAAGTGCTGCCAGTGCCACCGCCGGGTCGGATGGCTGGGTGGCGATGCAATCCTCGGTCCAGCCGAATATCGCGTGATTGTCGTTGATGCCATGCAATGCCGAGCAACCGGAGCCGAGCCGACGTTTGTTGCACGGCAACTGCTCTTCGGCACGGAAATAGGCACAGCGCGTCTTCTGCAGCAGATTGCCGCCTATCGTTGCGAGGTTTCTCAGTTGCGGCGACGCCGCGTTGAGGATCGCCTGGCTCAACACCGGATAGTCGCGCATGACCAACTCGTGCTGCGCGACGTCGTTGAGATGCGTCAGCGCGCCGATCCTCAAGCCGCCGCCGGGCAGTGCCTCGATCTGATCCAGCCCGTCGAGGCGGGAGATATCGATGATCCGCGCCGGCCCGGCAATGCCAAGGCGCAGCCAGTTGAGCAATTCGGTGCCGCCGGCGAGAAAAGCGCTGTCCGGCGCCGCTCCGGCCGCGATCGTTTCGCCCAGGCTATCGGCGCGCGCATAGACGAATGGGGTCATTGGCTCGCCCTCCCAGCCGCTGCGCGCACCGCCTCGACGATTTGCGGATAGGCCGAGCAGCGGCACAGATTGCCGCTCATCCATTCGCGGATCTCGGCGTCGGAGCCGGTATGTCCCTCCTCGATCAGCGCCGCCGCCGACATCACCTGCCCGGGCGTGCAGAATCCGCACTGGAAACCATCATGATCGATGAACGCCTGCTGCACGGGATGAAGCGCATCGCCGTCCGCCAGGCCCTCGATCGTCGTGACCTCGCGTCCCTCGGCGGACACGGCCAGTATCATGCAGGCATTCACACGCCGTCCGTCGAGATGCACGGTGCAGGCGCCGCACTCGCCGAAATTGCATCCCTTTTTCGTTCCGGTCAGATGAAGCCGCTCGCGCAACAGGTCGAGCAGCGTGACGCGGGGATCGAGATCGGAAAGGCTGTGGTCCTCGCCGTTCACCCGCAACCGCAGTAGGTGCCGATCGTGGAAGTCCATTGGGGTACCTCGAAGCACATGCCGTCCTAGTCGCAGGGACTCGTCCAGCAATCAGCCGCCCACCTGTCGAGGCGAAATAGGGCGGTCGATTTCGGGGGAAAGGCACTGCCGGTCACCGAAGGCGAAAAACGTTTGGGACCCCGCACGGGATGGGCTGAGAATGCCACGCCGCAAAAAGTGCACCGTCACCGTAGTTCAATACCGGCGCTCGCCTTCGTGGCCGCCTGTGTATCCTGCTGGCCACCTGTGCTGCATTCAAGTTAGCGAAACACGCAATCAACGAGCTAAAAGATAGATATGATGCCAGGGTTAACCGTTTCGTAGCCTAGGCGCGGCTCAAACTTGTCTTTGGGGATTGCGCCGGAGACAGTTCCGGTTGAACGGTAATCCACCTCTGTCTTCTTCTTTTTCTTGATCGTGCCTGACAAATCGGCACAGAGTTGCGCTGTCCCTTTTCTGGCTACCACCTTTTTCTCGTGCGCAACGGCGGCGGTGGATCCGGCAATCACAATTGCCGCGCACACGATGGCCAATCTCATCGAATTTCCTCCCCCAAGCGCCGGCCTAAGCCGCGGTCGATCTACCGACGCTGGGGCCGAAGCTCAGGTCGGCATCTTGGCCGAAGCGCATTATCACTGAGCCGATTGGCTCTGGCGCGTTATCAGCCTCTTTCAGGTAAAGCGTCTTCCTTCATTTGAGTGAAATCGAGCGATGGTTTCCCTTCGAACGCAGAATTACGGTGACAGTGCGCTTTCGCTACATTGGCCCGCTGCGGGCCTCAGCTGGGTTAACCAGCTTCCTGGGCGGAGCATGGGCCTGCTCAATTGTGTTTTGACTATTTGGCTGCACGGGCGCGTAAAATATCCGGTTCGCCCAGTTGTGGGCGGACTAACTCAGGGAGGATAATGTTATGAAGATGAATCGACGTAATGCTCTCGCCCTTGGTGCCACCTCGTTGTCGACCCCGCTATTGGTTGCATTGCCGACTCCGGCAGCGGCCAAGACCTACGGTCCGACTGATGGCAAAGAGATTTTTCCCGGCGTTCGGCTCGTCGAACTGGGAACACGAGACTCCCATATCAAGGGGTACAAGAAAATCGCGATGGAAGACGTCGTGTATCAGCCAAAGGGATCTAGCCCGCTGGGGGATGTCATGGCCGACGACATGGTCTGCACGGTCACTGAAGGCGAGCTGCAGGTCACGGCCGGGGATATGCAGTTCACAGCCAAGGAAGGCGATGTATGGAGCTGCGGCAAGGGTAGCACGAAGGAGGCTGCTACGAACAACGGGACAGTGGTCGCCGTGATGCGGGTGATTAACCTCAAGGCTGAATAAAGCCAAGTTGGCGATCGTGGGCGCAATCCGCGCCCGGGTGGAATCTTGCGGGTTAGCGATCTAACCGGCCAGCGCCATTCCAGTGCCAACGCCGATGGCAGAGGCCCATTAGAAGCTTCCCGGCCAGATCGATGGCCAAGACGCGGATGGCTCCCCAAACGTCTGCACGGGGGGCCTTATCGCGCTGGCAAGATCGTCAAACGTCGTTTCCATTCCTGGAGTCTAGATCAACACCGGGAATCTCTGAATTCCCCTGTTTGTTGTCCGCTAATTCAGCATGTCAACGCAGCGGCTTCTTGCGCTTCGGCGGCCTGTACTTCTCGACCAGCCTGACCTTATCAATATCGCAAGCATCATTCGAACGAACACTTTTCGTCCACGAGGAGGGAAGGGAATGCGGTCGGTGGCGCTCTCAATACCTACACATAGCCGGCCGTCAGCAGTGGTGACGATGGCACAGTTCGCGGAGCCGGTTGCCGTTAAAAAATGTCGCGTTCGCGGAAGATATTTCGGATAACGCACCCACCTAGAAAGTACGGCAACTGCTTTCCTTGTGCCTCGCATAAGGCCTCAGCTGGGTTAACCAGCTCCCTGCGCGTCATTTGCCGATATAGGCGGCCAGCTCGTCAGGCGTCCCCATGGGAAAGGCCTGTTTCAGATGGTCGAGGAATGCGGAGACGCGGGCGCTCAGCAGCCGCCGAGAGGGATAGAGCGTCCACAGGGCGATGTCGGGTCGATCGAGATCCCCCCAATGTACCAGTGTTCCGTCCGCCAGATCATGGCTCACCAGCGACACAGGTAGGCGCGCCGCGCCGACGCCCGCTCGTACCGCATCCCGGACCATGATGAGTGACGACAGCGCAAGGACCGGCTCGATCGCGATTGTTGACCGGCCAGTGGGCGTCTTCACGTCCCAAGCCCCTCGATCGGCTGTCGAACGCATGACGGCCGGGGTCGCCAGACCGTCCGCCGGCCGGGCGAGGTGAGGACTTGCCACGACCACCAGTCGATCACGCAGAAAGGCTCGCCCAACGAGGCTCTCATCCGGATCCGGATTGACCCGGATCACCAGGTCAAATCCCTCTTCGATCATGTCGACGGCGCGGTCTTCGGTCGTGACCTCGAGCCTTACCTCCGGGTATTTCAGGGCGAAGCCGGCAGCGATCTTCCCCATCGCGGTCTGTGAGAACAGCACTGGGGCGCTGATCCGCAACCTGCCTCGCGGCCTTTCGCCGCCTGAGGCGATCGCGGCCGCTGTCTCTTCGAGCTCGGAAAGCAACCGGCCCGCGCGCTCGAAAAGCGCACGTCCTTCTTCCGTCAGCTTCAACGCGCGGGCGCCACGCTCGAACAGCCGTAGATCCAGACTGGCCTCCAACTCCGCCACGCGTCGGGACAAGGTTGCCTTCGGGCGCCCGGCAGCGCGGGCGGCCTTACCGAAGCCCCCGTGGCGGGCGACCAGATTGAAATCGGCAAGGGCAAGTAGATCCATATGTTCCACCAATGAGACGGCGTGTCCAAATATAACGCCTACCGACACAAATGTGGATCACTAATTTCTGAGCAGCCATCCGGCTCAACTCAGGAGTAACCCCATGACCATTCTCGTTACCGGCGCGACCGGCAATGTCGGCCGCAACGTAGTCGAACAGCTCGTGAAGCGTGGCGCCCATGTGCGCGCTTTGGTTCGCGATCCCTCCAAGGCCAATTTCCCCACTGGCGTAGATGTCGTGCAGGGCGACCTGCTCGATGTCGATTCCCTGCGCAAGGCGTTCTCCGGCGTCTCCACCCTTTTCCTGCTGAACGCGGTGGTGGCCGACGAATACACCCAGGCGCTGGTAGCGCTGGCCGTTGCCCGTGAGGCCGGCATCGAGCGGATCGTCTACCTGTCGGTGATCCACAGCGACATCTACGTCAATGTGCCGCATTTCGCGGGCAAGTTCGGCGTCGAGCGGATGATCGAACAGATGGAGCTCAACGCCACCATCCTGCGGCCCGCCTACTTCATGGACAACGACATCACGATCAAGGACGTGGTGATCGGCTACGGCATCTATCCGATGCCGATCGGAGCCAAGGGCATCGCCATGATCGACGCGCGGGACCTGGGCGAGATCGCCGCGATCGAACTCCTCCGCCGTGAGCAGGCCGCCGCGCCGCTCCCGCTCAATCGCATCAACCTGGTCGGCCCCGACACGCTGACTGGCACGGACGTCGCAGCGATCTGGACGGACGTCCTCGGTCGACATATCGCGTATCCCGGCGACGACACCGCCGGCTTCGAGCAGAACCTGCGGCAGTTCATGCCGAGCTGGATGGCGCTCGACATGCGCCTGATGGCCGAGCGCTTCCTCACGGACGGCATGGTCCCCGATGCCGGCGATGTCGATCGGCTGACCGCGCTGCTGGGCCGGCCGTTGCGCTCCTATCGCGACTATGCGGCCGCAATTGCCGTCTGAGCCCCATCACCGACGTTCTGTCCAGGAGACATATCATGATTTACTCGACCGCTACCGTTCCGGTGAATCCCCGAGGCGAGACCAAGCTGACCCGTGCGCAGATATGGCAGGGCCTGGAACTCAAGGCGCGCGACGCCCGCCTGTTCCTGCCCGCAGGCCTCTGCACCCGTTGCGACGTCGTGGAGGAGAGCGCGACCCACTTCGTGCGCGAAGCTATGATCGCCGGTACTGATCTGCGCGAGATCGTGACGCTTGAGCAGGAAGCAAGGTCACCTTCTTCCAGGCGACCGGTCCGCGCGAAGGCGCGGAAATCGCCTTCATAGCTAGTGGTCGGGTCATTCACATCAGTTGCGCCAACGGCAATTGCAACCAGCTGGTGAGCGAGCTGCTTTATAAGCACGGACGAAACGCAAAGCCAGTCCGTCAAAACGCGGGTGTAGATGACGTACTGCTTCACGGCTTTGTCCAGTTCAAGCGTTGTGCCTGACAAGGTGGTGGCCGAAGCATTGTCTAACGTCAACGTTCGTTGTGCTTGACAAGAACCGCAAGATTGAATGGAGGGGCACTGTTTGGTCTGACGGCGAGCCGAGTAGCGACGAGCCTCGCATGGGCCTGGTCCATCCCGCCAAAGTCGAAAGTAGGGTGTTCGTTGCGGGAACGGAAGGTCGACGCTGCGGAAGGGGGCATGGGGTCTTCGCGCGAGCGGGTTATCCGATCCCCCGCTCAGAAATTTCTACCAAACATTCCTGACGGTTACGGCCCGAGCATTGTACGGTTCTTACATCCTGTTGATGTCGGTCAGGGAGAGAGTACTGTCGTCTCTTCGGCGTGCCCCTCGGGGATGGTCGGATGAGTGTCGTTCAAAGTGTCAGTCCAATTCTACATCAGGCTATTGCTGCACTCCTGAACGGGGCGGCTCGCGGAGACATTGTCTCGATCAAGGCTGCAATAGAACGAGTCCGCGTGACTGCGCCTAATCTGCGGGCATCTGACGAAGAGCTAACTGAGGCTATCCTTGAGGTAGCTTCCGCCACTGGCCTGTTCGTGTGTTTCGACGGCCGGGAGTAGCTCTCAGCCACGCGCCTCACTAATCCGCCTAACGTTCCCCCCCAGCATTCCAGGAATTTTGCTCATTGTGGCCCCGCGAGAGGGGGCGCGCGGTCCTGCTTGATCTTCGTAATTAGCAGGAACAAATCCGCTCGCGGTGCAGTTCGGTCCTTTTAAGCATGCAGGCCCGAACATGGCTGAAATCGATAAAGCCAAACAGAAG